>CAYTGW010000149.1:0-10773 GCA_964437395.1 uncultured Desulfocicer sp. | reverse complement strand
CAACGCGTAACATATTTAAATAATGGATAAAAAAAATAACTTAGCGCTTATGGGGGCCTGCCCCTACATCTGATAAAATTTTCCCTGTCAACGGGCAAACCGGGCAACCGGCAAACAGGCCAACGGGTCAACGGGTCAACGGGTCAACCGGCTAACCATCTCTACCCAGCCAAGCAAGGCTTCCTTGCAGCCTGCGCCTCATCCAGTCTCCGAACCTTGCATTTTCCAGGCGCGTTTCGAAGAAGATCCGGCTGGTTTGCTGCTTCTTCAGCAATCTGCTTCATGGCTTCAATAAACCGGTCGATCTCCTCCTTGGATTCCGTCTCGGTAGGCTCGATCATCATGGCTCCTTTTACAATCAGAGGGAAATAGATCGTAGCCGGATGAAAGCCGAAATCGATCAATCTCTTTGCCATATCCAGGGTCGTTATCTTTGTTGGATTCTGATTCTTATCCGAAAAAACACATTCATGCATGCAGGTTCGATCATACGGGAGATGAAGTACTTTCTTCAGCTTCTCCTTGATATAGTTGGCATTGAGGACAGCGAGCCGGCTGGCCTTTTTTAAATTTTCCCCTCCCATACTCAGAATATAGGTCAAAGCCCGGATCATGATGCCCACGTTTCCATAAAAAGCGTGAAGTTTTCCGATGGATTCCGGAAAGTCATTGGAAAGAGAAAAAACTCCTTTCTCTTCAATGATACGGGGTACAGGTAGAAACGGCTCCAGATGTTTTTTTATGCAAACCGGACCTGCTCCTGGTCCTCCACCGCCATGAGGGGTTGAAAATGTTTTGTGAAGGTTCAGATGCAGAATATCCATTCCGCAGGCTGCCATATCGACAATGCCCATCACAGCATTCATATTCGCGCCGTCACCATAGACAAGACCGCCTTTTGAATGAACAATCTCAGAGATTTTCTGTATGTTTTCTTCAAAAAAGCCAAGGGTGTTGGGATTGGTCACCATGATTCCGGCTGTATCTTCATCCATCAACGCTGCCACAGCCTCCGGTGTCAGAATCCCTTTTTCATTGATGGATATTACAACTGGTTTATACCCGCAAAGGGTTGCGCTGGATGGATTGGTTCCGTGGGCAGTATTGGGCACAATAATTTTCGAACGGGGTTTTCCCTTTTTCCGATGATAGGCCCGAAAAATCAGCATGCCGCATAGCTCTCCCTGTGCACCGGCAGACGGTTGCAGTGTAACCGCATCCATTCCGGTAATCGCTGCAAGATGTCGTTCCAGCTCAAACATCAACCGCAAGATTCCCTGGGAAAGAGAGGCCGGAAGCAGCGGATGAGCCCCGGAAAATCCCGGAAGCAAAGCCACGCGTTCGTTGACTTTTGGATTGTACTTCATGGTACACGACCCCAGCGGATACATCCCGCTATCAATTCCAAAATTCCACTGGGATAACCGGGTAAAATGCCGGATCACATTGACTTCGCTCAAGTCCGGCAACCCGGAATCTTTTCGGGTCAATCTTTTGTCAAGGGGTGAATCCGGAACATCATTCTCCGGCATGGAAAAGCCGATGCGTCCTTTTTTCCCGATCTCCCAGAGAAGCGGTTCATTGAAGATCAATCCTCTGGTTGCTGAAGTCTCTGTCATGATGTCACCTTTTCCATAAAATGATCCAGATCGGTTTTGCCTTTGGTTTCCGTTACACAAATCAGATAGTGATCTTTCAGCTCAGGGTAAAACCCGGAAAGCGGTAATCCGGGAATGATCTTTTCCTGAAGAAGTTTTTCATATTTTTTTGAAAATCCGTTTTCAAACTGAACCACAAACTCATTAAATGTCGGTGCGGTAAAAGGAATCCGGACTCCTTTTGCTTTTAATCCATTTTTGACATATTCGGATTTATCGTGATTGAGCTGCGCCAGCTTTCGGATTCCGGAACCGCCGGCTGAAGCCATGTACATCAGGGCGGTAATAGCGCACAGACTGCTGTTGGTACAGATATTGGAGGTAGCCTTTTCTCTCCGGATATGCTGCTCCCGTGTTGCCAGGGTAAGCACGAATGCGGGTTTTCCATCCAGGTCTGTTGTTTTCCCGACAAGCCTTCCGGGCATGTTCCGGATATGGGCTTCTTTGCATGCCAGCATCCCGAGCCCAGGGCCCCCGAAAGAAACCGGTATTCCCAGGCTTTGCCCTTCTCCGCAGACAATATCCGCACCCAGATCACCGGGAGGATGAATCAGACCAAAAGCAATCGGTTCCGTAAAACAAGCGATCAGCAAGGTTTTCTGATGATCGATCTTACCGGATATCTCCTGAAGATCTTCAATGCACCCAAAAAAATTGGGTGACTGAATGACTATAGCGCCCAGATCTTTCATCTCCTTGAGCTTTGAAATGTCCGTTGTTCCGTCAGTCTGATAGGGCAATTCAATGATTTCAGATGATGTCGGGGCAAAACAGGTGGATACGACTTCCCGAAAAAATGGATGCACCAGTTTTGACATGGCGATTTGTTTTCCTTTTGTAATGCGGAGAGCCATGAAAAGTGCTTCTGATAAAGCCGAGGCGCCGTCATACAGGGAAGCGTTCGCCACATCCATCCCGAGCAGACGGGAAGTCAGGGTCTGGTATTCATAAATTGCCTGCAAGGTTCCCTGGCTGATTTCCGGCTGATAAGGTGTATAGGCTGTCGAAAACTCCGACCGGCCCAGAAGATAAGGCACTATTGCCGGAATGTAATGCTCATACCGGCCGGCCCCCAGATAACTCCGGTATGCTGAGGATGGCATCTCCCCGGCCAGCGCCTCCATCTTCCGGATCAACTCCCATTCACTCATCAAAGGAGGAATATCCGGAGTTTTCTTCATCCGGCAATTATCCGGGATCATGGAAAACAGATCATCCATACTGCCTGCATGGATGGCGGAGAGCATGGACCGGATATCTCCCGGTGTATGGGAAAAATACCGCATCACTTGATTCCTTCCAGAAATTTCAGATAGGTTCCCCTGTCCATCAGTGTTTTGATTTCGTCAGGGTTGGATGCCTTGATTTCAATCATCCATCCCTTTTCATAAGGACTGCTGTTGACCAGTTCAGGAGCATTCTCCAGATCCGTGTTGATCTGCATCACCTCTCCGCTGACCGGGATGAACACCTCGGAAACCGCCTTGACCGACTCAACAGTTCCAAATACTTCTCCCTTATTCAAACAAATTCCTGCCTGCGGAAGCTCGACATAGACTATCTCTCCCAGTTGATCCTGGGCATAATCATTGATTCCGATTCTGATGGTGTCTTTCGTTGTATCGATCCATTCATGATCTTTTGTGTACAGGACATTTTGGGGCAGATTCAATTCTAAAATCTCTTTCATTGTAACTTCTCCTTATCGCGGCAGGATGCCGCTCCCACATATAATCACTCCACATGAAATCACTCCCACAAGTAATCACTCCCACATGTAATCCGGGAGTTGTATTATCAACAGTTAAGCCAATAACATTTTTTCCATTGCACAGCGGGCTGTCCGATCCGGCCGGATGTCGTTCTCAATCCTGACTTTTATTTTTCTGCGGCCATCTTCAAGATACACGACCGTTCCTGCCTGAAGGGGGCCTGCGACCTTGACAAAACCGCAGGAAAGTCCTTTTGGATGGAAGTCAATTGATCTGTCCGGAGTAGCCATACTGAAAATCCGATCTCCCTGCCTTTCGATCGCCATATCCGTGGTGCATGTCAGGACTCTTCCAATCGGATTCCCTTCCGGATCAGAGACAGTCGCGTTTCCGATTATAATTTTTCGGGGATCAAACCCGGCAAAGGGATAGGTATATTCCGCTTCTTTTTCCACAAGCAGGACGTTCTCTCCGATAAAATGCTTTGAAAAACCTGTTTGTCCGGAATTGAAAGGAAGGGAAAAAATCCAGGGATGACGAACATAAGGCCATGCCCCGATATCCTGGTGGGAAAGAGGAAGAACCGCGCCGGTTCTCAGGGAATCTCTTGCCGCAAGCCCGCAGGCCTGGATGCCGGAACTTCTGCCGGATTCAAATATCAACTCCCAGGTCTGCAAGAGATCTTCGGAACGGACAAACAGTTCAAAACCAAACTCTCCGGTATACCCGGTGCGGGATACCATTACCGGAATTCCATTGATCAGCTTCACTGTTTCACCGGGTGAAGGAAAAGGCCCGGAACCCTTAAAACTGAAATACGCCATTTTTTTCAAAACACTGTCCGGATCTGTCAGGGCTTTTGCAAGAACGTTTGCAGACAGAGGGCCCTGAATATCCATCTTTCCGATCCGGTCTGTCAGGTCTTTGATTTCAACATTCATATTGTTCCGGCAGTCCGTGAGATGCCGGGTGATTGTCTTTCCCATGCCTGCATTGACAACCACCATGAAGCAGTCATTGCGAAACCGGTATACCACTGCATCATCCATCACCTCTCCGGATGGATTTAAAAAAACACCATACGCGCAACGCCCTTCCGGCATTTGTGAACCGGGTTTTCCGTTCCATTGGTTCAGGTCTCTGGAAAAAGAATATTGCAGCAGATGAAACGCATCCGGACCGTTTATCCATATTGAAGCCATATGGCTGGTATCAAATATTCCAACATGGGTAATCACGGAAAGGTGTTCGGTTCTGGTTCCGGCAGGATACCATAACGGCATCTCATATCCGGAAAATTCAGATAAATGAGCATTATTCTGTTTATGCCAATGACTCAGAGGAGTCTGCTTCAACAAAGGATTCATCGCTACCCCTATCGGTCTTGAAAACAATCTATCATGAAGATATAAAACCAGGAAAGCTTTGCAATTCATTTGTGATTGAATTATGGTATAGTATATCAAAATCATCAGAAAAAATCTATCATTTATAAACCATAAACATATCGCATCAGTATCGTTGACTTTTTGGGCAACATTCCGGAGGTGATCATGGCAAAAGACAATTTTACAATTCTCGGAGGAGGCCCCGGAGGATATGTCGCAGCGATTCGGGCAGCCAGGCATGGGAAAAAGGTTACCCTGATTGAGGCGGATAAAATCGGAGGAACGTGCCTGAACCGAGGATGCATCCCCTCTAAAATCATGAAAAACACAGCCGAGCTGATCCTGAAGATGAAAAAAGCAGAAGAATTCGGAATTGTGGTATCTGAAAACATTACCGTGGATATCAACAATCTGATGCTTCGGAAACAGAAAGTCATCCAGAACCAGGCCAAAGGAATTCATACATTATTAGAAAAACAAGGCGTCCGCTATATCAACGGGTTCGGAAAAATCAGCGCCATCGGCTGCATAGAGGTATTGCTTCAGGAGGGTGGAACTGAAAAAATTCAGTGGGATTCGCTCATCATTGCTACAGGCGCCAGGCCCAGAAATCTGGCTTCCGTTCCCTTTGACGGGAAACAGGTCTTTTCCAGTGATGACATTTTCGATATCACCCGGATTCCCGAATCCATAACCATTCTGGGAGGCGGTGTGATCGGATGCGAATTTGCTTTTATTTTTTCCGCATTGGGTGCAAGGGTCATTCTGATTGAAGCAGCTTCTTGTCTGATCCCGCTGCCTTTTATGGATGAAGAATGCTCCTCCATCCTGCTTCGTGAGATGAAAAAAATGAAAATTCAGGTTTATCTTGAAAAAAGCATAGCAGGGTGCCAAAGGTCCGGAAACCGCCTTGACGTAACAATCGGCCCGTCACCCTTTCCGGCTCAGGCAGAAACATCCAATGAGCAGGAGTTAACCACAGATGCAATGCTGGTATGTATCGGGCGGGAACCCAACAGCCAAGGAATCGGCCTGGAAAGTACGGGTGTTAAAACCGATGAGCATGGCTGGATCTGTGTGAATGAAAAAATGGAAACCAATATACCCGGCATTTATGCCATTGGGGATGTTCTGGGACCGTCCAGGATCATGCTGGCTCATTCCGCTTCCTTTGAAGGGATGGTGGCAGCAGATAATATTGCCGGACACAATCGGACGATGCGTTATGATATCCTGCCCAATGCTGTATATACCATTCCGGAAATCGCGAGCGTCGGCCATACGGAGAAAAGTGCCGCTGCTCTTTCCCGGAATATTCAAACCCACACGGTTCTGTTCCGTCACATCGGGAAAGCCCATGTGATCGGAGAAATTTCCGGACAGGCAAAAATCATTTCAGATTCCGATACCGGAAAAATCCTGGGTGTCCATATCATCGGACCCCATGCAACAGACCTTATTGCCGAAGCCACACTTTCGATTCAAAAAAATTGCACGGTCAAAGAGCTTGCAGATACCATTCATGCACACCCCACTCTTTCGGAGATTATGATGGAAACCGCTTTAAAGGCATCCGGAAACCCGATTCACGGATAATCCATGAAAAAAGGGCTTGGCAATTCCTGCTTTTTGCCAAACCCTTTATTTTTCTATGGTGCCGAAGGGGAGACTCGAACTCCCACGAGAAGGCTCCCACTAGACCCTGAACCTAGCGCGTCTACCAATTCCGCCACTTCGGCACAAAACAATTATTGAAAAACTGTTTGCTTTCAAAAGAAAGGTAAATTATGTATATTGATTTGGTAAGGCTGTCAAGTATTATGTTATAAACTGGATAAAATATGAAAATCATTAACAATATAGACGATATCACAGAGCCTTACAAAAATGCCGTGATCACGATCGGTAATTTCGATGGGGTGCATAAAGGCCATCTGGCTCTGTTCAAACAGGTTCGGCTGCAAGCTGAAAAATTAAAGGGAACCGCCGTAGCAATTACCTTTGAGCCACACCCGATGAGGGTATTGAAAAAAGAAGGCCATCCCCCCCATATTACCCGTTATGACCAGAAAATCGAACTCCTGTCCCGGGCCGATATCGATATTTTAATCTGCATTCCCTTTACAGTAGAATTTTCCTTAATTACAGCGCAATCCTTTGTTGAGGATCTGTTATTGAAAAAAATCGGAATGAAAGCCATTGTTGTTGGCAATGACTACTCTTTTGGAAAAGACCGGGAAGGCAATATCGATTTTTTAAAAAATATATCGGCCGGATTCGGATTTGAGGTTATTGTGGTCGACTGGGAGTATAATGATTCCGGTGAACATGAAAGGATCAGCTCAACAAAAATTCGTGAAATTGTTTTACAAGGCAGGGTTGCTGAAGCAAAAAGCCTGCTCGGCAGATATTATCAGATCCGGGGAAAGGTTGTCAGCGGCCGGGACCGTGGTGGAAAGCTGCTGGGTTTTCCGACAGCCAATATTCGCCTTCATGATGAACTCTGCCCCAAAACAGGTGTATATGCGGTCACGGTGGAATGCTCAACCGGTAACCATATCGGTGTGGCCAATATCGGATACAGCCCGACCTTTAATGACCATATTTTCACAGTTGAGGTTCATATACTGGACTTTAATGAAAACATTTACGGGCAGAGAATTCGTGTCAACTTTATTGACCGTCTGCGGAGTGAACAGAAATTCGAAAATATTTCAGAACTTTCCAATCAGATCCGGAAAGATATTGAAAAAGCCAGAAAGATTCTGGCATGAGTGTTTTTCCTTTATCTTTGAATCTGCTTTCGCTTGTTCTCTATGACTCGGCTGACATGCCAGAGGATTTACGTTGAAAAAAAAAATGATCTTATCCCTGCTTGCAGGGATCGTTATTTCTGTAATCGCCTTATATTTTGCATTTAAAAATGTTCCGTTTTCCGAACTGATCGGGTATTTCCAATCCATTGATTACTTCTGGATGTTGATTTCTCTTTTGTTTGTCTTTCTCAGCTTTTTCATGAGAGTCTTACGATGGCAGGTAATCCTCCGAACTTCTTCAAAGGTAAGCTTCTGGAGAGCCTATCATCCGATGATGATCGGATTTATGCTGAACTGTGTATTGCCTGCCAGAATCGGTGAACTGGCCCGGCCGGCGATCCTCCAGCAAAAAGAGAAAATCCCATTTATCACAGGGCTGGCAACCGTTGCCACCGAACGGCTGTTTGATCTTCTTTTTCTGGTTCTTCTTTTAGCTGTCGTCCTGTCTTTCATTGACATTGACCCGGATATCAAGATGACTTTCGGATCTTATACGTTAAATCGCAGCACACTCATGACCATTGCAAGCGGCATGGTGAAGCTCAGCCTGATTCTGATCGCCGGCATTGCCCTGATATCCATTGACCGTATCCGGAAACTGGCAAGATGGATGATTATGAAAATTCCGGATATTTTTTCATTTGCAGGATCAAAAGTGCAAGAAGCTGTTGGCCGATATTTCTGTTTACCCCTGGTAAGCATCATTGAAAATATTGCAGCCGGTTTTGGTCTGGTAAAGAATATTAAAAACTTGTCCCTGTGCGCGTTATTTTCACTGACCATATGGTTGATGCAGGCTTTTTCTTATTATATAATGACCCTGGGTTGTCCGGGAGTCAACGTGTCTTTTTTTGAAGCTACCGCGGTTCTGATTATCATCTGCTTCTTCATCGCACTTCCATCTGTTCCCGGATTCTGGGGGTTATGGGAAGCCGGAGGGGTATTTGCTTTATCCCTTTTTGCAATTGGATCAAAAGAAGCATCCGGATTTGCGCTTGTCAGTCACGCAATTCAAATGTTTCCTGTTATCATTGCCGGATTTATTTCCGCAATTGTTTATGGTGTCAATATCAGACAAATAAAGTACAATTCATAGAGAGAATTACATGACAATACTGAAAATAATTACCTATCCGGACCCATTCCTGAAAAAGAAAACCAAGCCGGTGGAAGATATCAATGATGATATCAAAAAACTGATTGAGGATATGGCAGACACCATGTATGAAGCCCCTGGTGTCGGACTGGCTGCGATCCAGGTGAGAGAAGACAGAAGCATCATTGTTTTTGATCCGGAAGCGGATAAGGAAAACAGGCCTTACCAGGTTCTCATCAACCCTGAAATTGTTTCAACAGAGGGTGCATTCTTATCTGAAAACGAAGGGTGCCTGAGTGTGCCGGAATTCAGGTCAGATGTAAAACGAGCTGAATTTGCTGTGGTTACCGGCCTGGATATCCAGGGCAATCCTGTCCGGATAGACGCTCAGGGGTTGCTGGCCGTAATCCTCCAGCACGAAATAGACCACCTGAACGGAATTCTTTTTATTGACCGGATCAGTTCGCTGAAAAGAGGGATATACAAAAGAAAAGTCAAAAAACAACTCAAGGAAAATGAATAAATCACCCGGAATTATTTTCTTCGGAACACCCGAATTCGCCGTACCTGCTCTCCACAGCCTTCACAAGAGCCGGTTCACAATCTCTCTGGTTGTGACGCAACCGGATCGACCCAAAGGAAGAGGCCGAAAATTATTGCCCTCCCCTGTAAAGACTGCCGCTCTGCAACTGGGGTATGAAGTACTCCAACCGGATTCGATCCGCTCAGATCATTTCCATCAGACGATTGTTTCATACAATCCGGATTATCTGGTCGTTGTGGCGTTTGGTCAATTCATACCGAAAAACTTGCTTACCTTGCCGAAAAGATATCCAATCAATATTCACCCGTCGCTGCTGCCCAGATATCGGGGGCCTGCCCCTATCCAGTGGGCAGTGATCAATGGGGATAAAGAGACTGGTGTAACCATCATGGTTCTGGATGCAGGCATGGATTCAGGCGATATTCTACTTGCCGAAAAAGAAAAGATTTTCCCGGATGACACATCCGCAACCCTGCACGACCGGCTTGCTGAAAAAGGAGCGAACCTGCTGGTAAATGCGCTGGAACAGATTGAAGCAAACAACCTGAAACCCATACCACAGGACCATAGCCAGGCGATTGTTGCGCCATTGTTAAAAAAAGAGGATGGCCGGATTGACTGGACTCAGGATGCGCAAAGGATCGAGGCCTTTATACGGGGCATGACACCATGGCCCGGTGCTTTTACATTCTGGGGTGAAAAATGTCTGAAGTTGTTCAAGGCTAAAACCGCCTCCATGACAGACCCTGTCCTGCCGGGAACCATTATCCAGGGGTTTCAGGACGAACTTCGTGTTTCCACAGGAAAAGGAGCGCTTTCCATTCTGGAAATCCAGGGTTCATCTGGAAAACGTCTTTCTATCCGGGATTTTTTACGCGGAACCAGAATAACACCGGGAATGATATTCACATAACCTCCTTGCAATGGAAACCATATGCCGGATGCCCGTCAAACCGCATTACAGGTTTTAAACGCCCTTGATCAGAAAAAAGGAACGCTGGATCACGCCCTGGAAAACCTTCTTGAAAAAAAAGAGGAAATATCAAAGAAAGACCGTTCCCTGACCCATTCACTGGTATTTGGTGTTACAAGATGGCGGAACAAACTGGACTGGATTATTGATCATTACAGCAAAACCCCTCTCCGAAAAATGGACCCTGCTGTGTTAAACACTTTACGAATAGGAATTTTCCAGATCTTATACATGGACAGGATACCTGACTCCGCAGCCGTCAACACATCTGTTGAACTGGGAAAACTCAGCAACCAGCCATGGGTTACAAAGTTTATCAATGGATTGCTCCGAAATGTTGCAAGACATCGATCCGATATTCCGTTTCCATCCATGGAACCGGATTTTGCAAAATATCTCTCCGTATCCTGCTCTTTCCCTTTGTGGCTGATTGAAAAATGGCTGGCACGATATACAAGAGAAGAAACAGCAGCCATGTGCGAGGCTGCCAATGAGATTCCTCCAATCACCATCAGAACCAATACGCTGAAAATTACACGGGAAAAACTGGAAAACGCCCTTGAAACCGCAGTCAAAAACATTGAGC
>CAYTGW010000148.1:0-10784 GCA_964437395.1 uncultured Desulfocicer sp. | reverse complement strand
CTTTTACGCCGGTTCTTCCGGTGCTTGATCGGGCCGAGATAAAAGCGGTTTATCCGCGGGGGGATCGCAAAGCGCTGCTGGACTATATTCGCGATTCCGGCCGTATTCATTTTACGGATACCACGCCGCGGGACATCACCCAATCCAACAGCGGCAATCGTTTCCGGCTATCCGAGGATGCCCTCATCGGTCCCTATCTGGACCGTTGCGGCTTTTTCTCCATTGAGAACGGCGGTGGTGCACATTTTCACGTGGCCATGATGGCCAACATGACCTATCCTTTTAATGAGGCCAGGAGCTGGAATCAGTTTGCTCCCACCACATTGAAACAAATTCTGGTGCGCTCCACCAATCTGCTCGGCTATAAACCCCAACCCCGGAATCTGATGCAATTAACCAGTGAGAAGATCTGTGAGCATCACGACATCATCCGCTGTTTTGATTTTCTAAATCACGTGGAAAACATGTATCCGCTGGCGGAAGTGGTTATGAATTCGCATGGAAATGTGTTTGAGCCGGCCGTATCCCTGTCCTGGGCCGAAGGGTTCGACGTTCCCCACTACATGAACGTAGTCGACGCCATGGTGGATATGGTAGCCCATGTCAGTGGTCTTCCCAGGAATCAGGCCGTGCTTCAATTCATCATCGGGCTTAAAGACATGGCCGGGGTTTGCCCGCCCCGTTTCATGCGCGCTTTGGTCACGGCCATACGGAAAAAATATCCTGAACTGGTAATCCACTATCACCGTCATTTCACCGACGGCCTTTTTGTACCGGCCTGCGGGGCAGCCGCCCAAGCCGGAGCGCATATAGTAGATACGGCCATTGGCGCTGCCGTGCGCTGGTACGGTCAAGGAGAAATCCTTTCCACCGCCGCCTATATTGAAGAAGAAATGGGGCTGAAAACCTCTCTGAACAAGGAGATGATCCGTACCTGTCATTTCGTACTCAAGCAAATCATGCCGTATTACGACCGGTACACAGCCCCGTATTTTCGCGGGATCGACCATGACGTCGTTTCCCACGGCATGCCCGGCGGCGCTACTTCCTCATCCCAGGAAGGCGCCATGAAGCAGGGCTATATCCATCTTCTGCCTTATATGTTACGGTTTCTAGCCGGAACACGCCGCATCGTCCGCTATCACGATGTCACTCCCGGATCCCAGATCACCTGGAATACTGCCTTTCTGGCCGTGACGCATGCCTTCAAGCGAGGTGGGGAAGAAGAAGTCCGACACCTCTTATGGGTGCTGGAATCCGTGGCCGGCATTCCTGAAGACCAATTGAATCAAGAAATGAAAAAGGAACGGCTCATGCTTTACAAGGAAAGCAACGACGCTTTCCGAGATCTCCTGATGGGCAAGTTCGGACGATTACCCCTTAATTTCCCACCGGATTGGGTGTACGCAAGTGTTTTCGGAGACAACTACCGGCAGGCCCTGAGTCAACGGACCCAAACATCACCCTTGTCGTCGCTCGTTGAAATCAATATTACATTGGAACGCGCCGACTTAACCCGCCAGATCGAACGGGAACCAACGGACGAAGAGCTGATCATGTATCTCAATCATCCGGGTGACGCCTTGAAAACCATCCGTTTTCGCCATGAATTCGGCAACCCCAACCAGCTACCGTTGGATGTATGGTTCGAGGGACTCACACCTGATCGCGAACTGTATTTCAACGACAGCGACGGCAAGCCCCATCGAATGATGATTATGGATATCAGTGCAGCCGACCTGCAAGGGATGAGCCTGGTCCGTTACGAACTGGACGATGAGACCTTTACCTATCCCGTCAAGGTGGCCGAGTCCATCGTCGCCAAGGGTGGGACCATAGAAATCGCAGACAGCACCAATCCCGGCCATGTGGGGTCGCCAAGTACCGGTGATCTTTGGGTTATGTACGTCAAACCCGGAGATGTTGTAAAAAAAGGCGAGGAATTGTTCAACATCACCATCATGAAACAGGAAAAAGCAGTAATGGCCCCTATGGGCGGGATCGTTGAAAGGGTCATCAAAACCGCGGACTTTAAATATGATAAAAAAATGGTGCCGGTTCGGGAAGGAGAGTTGCTAGTGGTTTTGGGACACGTACCCAAAAAATGCGCCGGCTGCCAGGCACCGATCAAAGAGGAAGCCTTCCGATTCTGTCCGGGTTGTGGGGCACCCCTTGTGTGAAGGACCAATTTTATACATTAACTATACATACAATCTCCTTACTATATTTGCTATCAAATGATCCTTAATAATATTACTTATTGATAAATAAGGTTATTTTCAGCAAACTTCTAGTTTTAAATCGAATTGTTACAAAAACCTGCTAAAAATGATTCATATTTTTTCTTGACCTAAGAGTCAATTTGAAGTAACACTGCAATCGATGTTCATACGCTCTCATGAAACACCATGAAGGTATTTTTCATTTATTTATGGAGTCAAACACAATGGGAAAAAAAGTAGCCATCACAGGAGTTACAAGTTATTTTGCTTTAACATTGCTGCCCAAACTTCAGGCAGACCCTGATGTCGAAAAGATTATCGGGATCGGCAGGCGACCCTGGACCGGTGGATTTGACAAGCTTACATACTATCGGGAAGACATCCGAAGCAAAAAATTATTCGAATTGTTCAAGGGAGTGGACACAGTCTATCATCTTGCCTTCATTGTCGGAGAAATACATGATAAGGGAAAAACCCTTGATATCAATATCAATGGATCCAAAAATGTATTTCAGGCCTGTGCAGCAAACAATGTAAAAAAAGTAATCTATACCAGCAGCATGACCGCTTACGGATCCCATAGCGACAATATTTTAGGTTTCAAAGAGGATTCCGATCTGAAACGAAATGAAGACAATTACTATAACTCCAGTAAAATAGATGTTGAAAATTTTGTGACGGGCTTTTTCAAGGATTATCCGGAAATCACTCTTACCATTCTCCGGGCAGGACTTTTGGTCGGGCCGAACATCAACAACATGTTTTCGGACTTATGGACTATGAAAATATCAGCGCTTCCTGCCGGTCGGACGACACATAACCAGATGATCAGCGAAGAAGATCTGGGTGAAGCCATGTATCTTCCTTTTGTAAAAAATCTTCCAGGTATTTACAATGTTGCCGCTGATGATGCTGTCCCCACGCGGTGGTGTTTCAAGGCTACCGGTGCCTTTGTGATTCCTCTGCCGATATTTATTCTGAAACTCGTTGCAAATATCGCCTTCAAGCTTCACCTGTTCCCGGCCAGTGATGGTTGGGTGAGTCTGAGTGAGTACACGATATTCTGCAATACGGAAAAATTTAAAAAAGCCGCGGAATGGCAACCCCGGCACAGTTCAACAGAAGCATTCATGCAATTTGTCGAATCCCGGAAAAGAGATGCAAAAGATACACCGAAGCAGGCCTTTCTGACCTTTTTTTTTACAACACCATGGCTTACCAAACTCGGCCTTCAGAGTCTGAATGCTCTTTGCTATGCAATCGAAAAAACACCTTTTTTAAGAAATATCATTCCCATTACAAACCCTGAAAAAAACAACATGTCCTATCTGCCCACCAATAAAGATATTGTGGACAAAACATTGAAAATCGTTGAGGTCAATCAGAATCTGGGGGAAACCGTAAATGAAATACTGCCGCAGCAGGTTCTGGATGACATGATCGATACTTACTCCTACCATATGGTCATGGATACATGCTTCTGTCGAACCGGTTTTCAATGTAAAAACTTCACAAATGAAGTGGGTTGCATGTTCATGGGGGAAACAGCAAAAAAACTCCCCCCTGGACTCGGAAGAAAAGTGACCAGAGAACAGGCTCATGCCCATGTGAAAAGAGCGGTTGGCTTAGGTCTGATCCCCATGACCGGAAAAGTAAATGTGGATAACCTCGGTTTTCTGACTCCGGATACCAAGGAGCTTTTCAGTGTTTGCTTCTGCTGTCACTGCTGCTGCATGATGGGATATTATAAGCATTCGCCTGAACATCAGAAAAAACTGTTTAAACCTGTTGAGGGTCTGTATGTCCATGTGAATCAAAACTGTGTCGGATGTGGAGCGTGCCTTGAAACCTGTATTTTTGATAATATCATCATTCAAAATGGGGCAGCATTCCATCTGGATCACTGTGTCGGATGCGGAAGGTGCAAGACAACCTGCCCCAACCATGCGGTTGATATTTCCGTCAACAACCCGAACTATGTGGAAGATGTAAAAAAACGTCTTACATCTTTTATCAAAGTATCGTGAAATAAAACATAAACACTATTGTTTTCTATAAAGGAGTTTTTCATGCGAGATGTTGCAATTATTGGTGCTGGAATGATTAAATTCGGCAAATACCCGGAAAAAAGTATTAAAGACCTTGTTCGTGAATCCGTGACCGAAACGCTCAAAGATGCCGGCATTGACAAAGCCTTGCTGGAAGCTGCTTATGTCGGTTCTGCTGCGCCTGGTATCATGACCGGACAGGAACAGATCAAAGCGCAGGTTACACTGAGCGCAATGGGTATTGATACGATTCCTATGTATAATATTGAAAATGCCTGCGCAAGTTCATCTTCGGCTTTTAATCTTGCCTATACTGCTGTCGGTGCTGGTGTATATGACTGCGTACTTGTCGTTGGATTTGAAAAATTATATGACAAGGATAAAATGAAATCCTTCATGGCATTAGGTACTGCCGTTGATATTGAAAATGTCACGCAGTTCTTAGAAGATTTTATGAAAAAACAGGGCAAAAATGAAAGCATCATGTCTGCCGATAGTGGAAAAAGTAAAAGCATTTTTATGGATATGTATGCCTACTACACAAGAACCTACATGGAACGATATGGTCTGACACAGGAGCACTTTGCAAAGATTGCCGTAAAAAGCCATAAAAACGGCGCCCTGAATCCACACGCCCAGTATCAAAAGGAAGTGACCATCGAAGAAGTAATCAACTCCGGAGATATATCTTATCCATTAACAAAATTAATGTGTTCACCCATTTGCGATGGGGCTGCCGCTGCGATCATCTGCTCCAGAGAAAAAGCCTCCCAATTCACAACTACCCCCATATGGGTGCAAGCTTCTGTAGTTGGAAGCGGAAGAGTAAGTCACGACCTTGGAGATACACTCACAAAAAGACTGGGGCCAAAGGCGTTTGAAAAAGCCGGAATCGGTCCGGAAGATATTGATCTCATAGAGGTTCACGATGCAACCTCTCCTTCTGAAATTATCACGCTGATCGAACTGGGTATTATTCCCGGAGAAGATGCTCCTCGATCTATTGATGAGGGATGGCTGGAGTTGAATGGCAGAAAACCATCGAATACATCAGGAGGCCTTGCATCAAAAGGCCATCCCATAGGAGCAACCGGTCTAGGACAAATTCACGAAGTTGTCCAACAACTTCGAGGGAATGCAGGCAAACGGCAGGTAGCCAATGCAAAAGTCGGAATGACGCATAATGGAGGAGGCATTCTCGGTGTGGACGCTGCGGCAATGGCTCTTCATATATTCAAGCGGTAAGAGGGAATAAAGTGCCTTTGGTTATTCAGTTATCAAACCATAAACAACTGGCTGACATCACACACCTGAAAACTTCAGGCACTTTTTCCTTTTACTCGATGTTCAAGTCTTTTAATTGTATTGTACCAGGAGAAAATCCAGATGAAACAATCCTCAAAAGATATTTTAAAAAGACATGGATGGAGAATTGACAGGGCAATACACAATTTCTGCTATTTTTACTTTCACAAACCCTATGTTGCAGGAGCGCGGCTTCTGACAAAAACAACCGTGCTGTTTTTATCCTGGTTTAAACCGATCAAAGTGATTCCAAATGCTGTTTTTAACCGTTATCATTCAAAAATTCTCTCAACGGGTGACGTGACAAAAATTTTAAGCCTGAATGAGGACATCGATCTTGGCACAGATAAAAATAAACGGGTGCTTCCCTTCAAATATGCTACAAAAATATTTATCCGAAACCCGAAATTGATCGCCACCATGGATTGCCCCTGTGCACTGAACCAGAAAGAGTCGGAACGATGCCGGCCATTGAGAAAATGTATTGCCATTGGAGAGGATTTTGCTCCCATATGGCTTGAACACTGTAAGGAAAAGTATAATGCTATCCAGATCACTCAGGAAGAAGCTCTTGACATTATCAGAGAGTCTAGAAAGACCGGTCATGTCACGAATGCATTTTTAAAAGTAGCTACCGGTGGAATCACAGGGATTATCTGCAATTGCTGCCCCAAATGCTGCGTTGAAATCGAGGCGACCAAACTGTCTCGTAAGATTGATCCCAATATTTCTCAGTATGCGCCTTCCGGCTACTCGGTAAAGCATGACCCGGATTTGTGTACGCTTTGCGGACAGTGCGAGAAGATCTGTCCCTTTGAAGCAATAAAAGTCGATGAAAATGCTTTTTCATATGATATCAATGCCTGTATGGGGTGTGAGCTTTGCGTTGAACAATGTCCGGTAGAAGCGCTTACGCTGTACAATGACCCGAATAAACTGCTTCCCCTGGATATTGAACTGTTGAAAACAGAATTGAACAAAGAATAGAAAACAGCTACAGGCCTTTCCGGAAAATCGCGATAAGGAGCCAGATACCCATTACAGAGGCTGCAAGAAAGCCAATAATCCCGATTAATGAAATGCCATACAACAGCGGTGGAGTATCTGAAATCACAATCAATGCAGACCCGACAAGAAGTGCTGCAATAATAATGGAAAAGGAGAGCCGGTTATTTGTTTGATGCTGGGCTGCGATCAGCTTATCCAGTCCCCGGTGCTCCATTTGTACATTAAACTTCCCACGCCGGAGAAGCCTTGAAATTTCCAGAAGATCTTTTGGAAATTGCTGAACAAAAGTATTTATTTCGCCTGCGAAATCAATAAGGTCTGAAGCAATTCGCTGCGGATACGTCCTGGCAAGTTTAACTCTGGCGATAAAGGGAGCTGTCTGCGCCACCATATCAAAATTCGGATCCAGTCTTTTGGCAACTCCTTCTACGGTTGCCAGCGCCTTGATCATCAGATAAATATCCGGCGGAAGAATGAGTTTATGATGAAACATCAATTCAACGAGATTCTGCATCAACTTTCCAAGTTCAATTTCTTTCAGAGGTTTATATAAATGCCTTCCCATAAAATCAGATAATTCTTTTTCCAGGTAATGGATATCCGGTTCTTCATCGTAACTGGTCAGTTTGAGAAGGGCTTGCGCTGCAACCGGAGCATTCCGGTGAACAACGCTATCCAGAAGATCTACAAAAATCTCGCGGGTATGTCGATCTACAACACCCACCATACCAAAATCGATCAATCCGATAACATTTCCCGGTAAAATAAAAAAATTCCCCGGATGTGGATCTGCATGAAAAAAACCATACGTAAAAACCTGTTTTAAGGTAAGGTTCACACCACGGGAGGTGATTACCTTTGGGTTCAGGTTTGCCTGTTTCAGCTTATCCAGCTCAGAAGCCTTGATTCCCTCAATGTATTCCATGGTAAGGACAGTTGCAGTTGTAGTCTCGCGATAAACTTTTGGGATGTACACGGTGGGGTCTTTGTGAAAAAGCCTGCCAAACCTTTCCATGTTTGTTGCTTCAATCGTATAATCGATTTCTTTTTCAAGGGTGTTTGCAAATTCTTCAACAATTTTTACCGGACGATAGAGAAACATCTCCTCGATGTTCTTCTCCAGCAATGTCGCGAGATGCAGCATGATCTCAAGATCGATTTCTATCAGATTTCTTATGGCTGGGCGCTGAACCTTTACGACAACATTTTCGTTACCCTGTAAACGTGCCCGATGTACCTGACCAATGGATGCGGATGCAAGCGGGGATTCATCAAATGATAAAAAAATCTCCAGAGGCTCATGCCCCAATTCCTTCTTTATGATTTCTTTTACCTCAATATAAGAAAAAGGCGGAACCTTATCCTGAAGTTTTGACAGCTCTTCAATTAATTCAGCAGGGATTAAGTCCGGCCTGGTTGAAAGAATTTGCCCCAGCTTGATAAAAGTGGGTCCAAGTTCTTCAAAAACCATCCGAACCCTCTCCGCCCGTGTTAATTTTTCAACACGCTCACGCCGGTTTCTAGAAATGATCTGCAAGCCGGCTTCAATATACTGATCAATCTTCAGCAGGCTTAACAGGTCACCAAAACCGTATTTGAAAAAAACAGAAAGAATCTGACGATAACGATTGAAATGGCGGTAGGTGCGACCAATCACACCAATTTTTTGTATGCTCAGCATTGTATTGAAATCGCCTGCTACTTGTCAGGATTGGACAACCGGGCATTCTCTTTTCTCAACTCTTCAATCTCTTTTCGAAGTGCCGCAACTTCTTCACTAGATGCAACCTTTGCTTTTGTAACAATATCCTGGGTTACTTTTTCAATCCTGGTTTCAAGATTTTCTCTGGCTTCATCATAGCGTTTTAAAAGCTCATCAATAAATTTTTCACCCTCATTTTCAGTAACTTCACCGCGGGTTACCAAATCTCTTGCCCAATCTTCAACCTCATCCTTTGTTTTTAAGGCAAGTCCAATACCTGTCATCATCGTTTTTTTTACAACACTCATTAGGTCGGTCATGCCAGTCCTCCTTTTCTGAAATTTCGGTATAAGTGTCATCCATATTCATATAAATTATTTATTTTAAAAAATCAACTACTTACTGCCAAATGAGGCATCCAGCATATCAACAGCCGCCCCATCTGTCATTTCTATCGCATCCAATTTTCCCATGGTTATGGGTAATATGGTCCTGATGAAAAATTGCGCTGTTTTGAGTTGGCCATCATAGAATGCAGCATCTTTATTTTGTGATGCCTTTGCAATGATATCACTCGGGCTCAAACTTCCTGCCAATTTCGAAAGCTTGGGAGCTGCAACCGTCGCCCGCCACAAGAGCATCCAGGCCATTGTCAAATCTCCAATAACTTCAAGGAAAGGATGAGCAAATGCATAAGCGATCTCCACCTTCTCGGACATTGCTTTTTTCCCCAGCGTCAGTGCAACTTGACTGACTTTATTGAAAACTTCCTCCACTTTTTTTGATAACGCTTCAATGCCTGGAATTTCTTTTGAATTGTTGATGCCTGTACGAATCTCACCCAGAAAATCCATGAAAGTTTTCCCATTGTTCATTCCCAGTTTTCGTCCAAGCATGTCCATGGCCTGAATACCATTGGTACCCTCATAGATCATGAAAATCCGGCAATCCCTCATGAGTTGCTCCACTGGATATTCTTTAATATAACCATATCCGCCATAGACCTGAACAGCATGGCTGGTGACATCCAGTGCCCGATCGGAAATATAGCCTTTGACAATCGGTGTCAGCACCTCAATGATTCCGCTTATTCTCTTTTTTTCTTCATCGCTTTGAGCCAAAGCTAAACGATCCCAACATCTCCCAGTGTAATAAATCAGGCTTCTCATTCCATCAACATACGCTTTCATGATCATCAATTGTCGCCGAACATCCGGATGTTGTATGATTGCTACAGATCCTTCTTTTGGTTTCATGATGTTTTTGCTTTGAATTCTTTCCCGGGCATAATTCAATGCATACATATAAGCAGCGGTTGACACAGCAAACCCTTCCAGACCAACAAACTGACGCGCTTCATTCATCATCTGGAACATAGCATACAGACCTTTGTTCTCTTCTCCCAATAGCGTACCGATGCATTGTCCCTTACTTCCCAGAGTAAGAGAACAGGTGGCATTCCCGTGTAATCCCATTTTTTCTTCAATTCCGGTGCAAACAACATCGTTGAATTGACCAATACTGCCATCATCATGAATGCGGTATTTTGGAACCATGAAAAGAGATATTCCCCTGCTACCCTCCGGTGCACCTTCAATTCTTGCAAGAGCTGGATGAATGATATTTTCCACCATGTTCTGCTCTCCGCCTGAAATAAATATTTTAGCCCCTGTAATGGAATAGGTTCCATCATCATTTCTTTTTGCAGAAGTTGTCAGAGCCCCCAAATCCGATCCAGCTTCCGATTCGGTAAGAAGCATGGTTCCGGACCACTTCCCGGCATACATTTTCTTCAAGACCTGTTCCTTTTGCTTATCCGTTCCGAACGCTTCTATCAGTTTTGCAGCACCATGGCTCAGACTGTGATAAAGCATAAATGCAGCATTGGCCCCATGAAAATATTCATTGGCTGCAAGTGATACAAGCTTCGGCATCCCCTGCCCCCCCCATTCGGGATCATCTGTCATTGCAAGCCATTCCCCTTCATTATACAGTTTATTAATCTTATGAAATGATTCCGGGACCAATACTTTTCCATCTTCCAATCGGCAACCTTCATCTCCTGGTTTTTGAGTGGGTAATATTTCCTTTATTGCAAGGTTGCGAGCTTCTGAAACGATCAGATCAATTGTCTTTTTGTCAAATTCTGCAAATTTTTTATTTTTAGATAGCTCACCTGCTTCCATTTGTTCAAAAAGAACAAAATCAACATCCCGACGATCTGCGATTAACTGTGCCATTTTTCTTTTTTCTCCTTTTATATTTTAAAATAACGTATTTTTTCATTTTTGGTTGTTCAAAATTTCGATATCTCTGTATAATCCTGCATGTATGAGAATTATCAGATAGCTCTTTTTAAGACAATAACCAAACGATGTCAAGAAAGGTCGGACAACAGGGCAGGGCAATCGCATATTTTTAAGGTTCAGTTTAAAATGCAACCATCATATTAACCCGGCAAAAAAATACTCGAAATTATTTTAATTTTGTGCTATCGTC
>CAYTGW010000147.1:0-10831 GCA_964437395.1 uncultured Desulfocicer sp. | reverse complement strand
GACCCTTACTCGACAAGCTGTCACTACCTAGTTTTCAAAGATCAAAAAAGATTTTTTTAAAAATAGAAGTTTCCATTTTGAGGAAAGTCTATCTTTTAAATTAATTTATAAAATTTGTCAAGCTCTATTTTGAATCTTATTTTAATTATTTGTCCAACTTTTGAAGGATTGTAACATCCGATCTGATAGTCTGACTTTCATTAACAAGAGCATTTCTTTTCCAGATAATACTATCGAGAAGCAAAAGAAAATGACTACCTATATGTGCAGCGGAATTTTGTCAAGAACTTTTACAGAACCTTGCATTTTTTTTAAAAATTCAACTCAGTCTTTATCCATTTTAATTTTATGATATCGTTTTTTTCCTGCTCTTAAAACAATTCCTCCATCACAAAAATCTGCTTCCGAGATTAAATAATCAAATGATTCCAGCCTTTTTTCATTTATATATGCACCACCTTGCTGAATTAAACGCCTAGCATCTCCACTAGAGACAGATAATCCAATCTGATGATACAATTTAAAGGCAGGGATCCCTTCCCGAAAAATTTTTGCATCCATTACCGTGCAGGGCACAGACCCATCATCACCCAAATTCGCATCACATGGTATCAGGCTGGATTGTAAAATCGTTTTTTGTGTTGATCGAAAACCAAACATACTTGAGGCAGCATGAAATGCCTTGACAGCCGATTCCTCACCATGAGCAAGCTTGGTTGCCTCAAAAGCAAGGACTGTTTTGGCATAATTTAAATCCGCCCCCTCAAGATGATTGACTTCAGCAATTTCGTCCATTGGGAGGAACGTGAACAAGGCCATAAATCTGGACACGTCCGCGTCATCTGTATTTATCCAGAATTGATAATATTCATAAGGGGATATCCGTTTCGGATCTAACCAAACTGCACCCTTTGCGGTTTTTCCCATTTTTGCACCGGAACTTGTTGTAATCAATGGAAAGGTGATTCCAAAAACCGTTTTCTGTCTCATTTTACGAATAAGTTCGACTCCGGCAACAATATTTCCCCATTGATCACTCCCCCCCATCTGAATCCTGCACTCGTGACGATCATAGAGCTCTAAAAAGTCATAAGCCTGGAGCAGCATATAATTGAATTCAATAAAGCTTAGTCCCTCCTCTGAATCAAGGCGCATTTTATAGCTCTCTGCCTTCACCATCCGATTTACACTGAAATGTCTGCCGATGTCTCGCAAAAAAGGAATATATTTAATCTTTGTTAACCAATCAGCATTATTTAATAATAAGGCTTTATTATCCTGAAAATCGATAAACCTGGAGAGCTGTTTTTTAATCCCAATAATATTTTCTTCTATCATTTCATTGGTCAACATCTTTCTCATCTCTGTCTTCCCACTGGGATCCCCAACCAATCCGGTTCCTCCACCCACAAGCGCTACTGGAAAGTGACCTGCCCGTTGCATGTGGGCAAGAGACATAATTGGAACCAGACTCCCCACATGAAGGCTTGAGGCCGTTGGATCAAAACCGATATAACAAGTTGCCTGACCTTGCTCTAAGTAATCGGCAAGCTCTTGTTCATGGGTCTTCCCTTCAATGAATCCACGCTCTTCTAACAATTTAAGAATACTCATTTTTTATGCGTTTTCCTATTTATTGGCAAATTCTATTGCACGTGTTTCCCGAATTACAACCACTTTTATCTGTCCTGGGAAGGTCAGGGTTTCTTCGATTTTCTTTACAATATCACGACTTAAAAGAACTGCTTCTTCATCAGAGATATTATCTCCTTCAACAATAACCCGAAGCTCCCGTCCTGCCTGAATTGCATATGAGTTTGAAACGCCTTTAAAGGATGTTGCTATTTCCTCAAGGTCTTCCAATCGTTTTACATAATTCTCCAACAGCTCTTTCCGTGCACCTGGTCTTGCGCCGGACAGACCATCAGCTGCTTGAACCAAAAAATCGTAAACCGAGTTAGGCGGCACATCTTCATGATGTGCTGCAATTGCCTGCACAACCCGTGCAGATTCACCATACTTCTTAGCCAAATTTGAGCCAATCACAGCATGAGGTCCTTCAACTTCATGATCAATCGCTTTTCCAATGTCATGAAGAAGCCCCATTCGTTTTGCAAGTTTCGTATTTAAACCAAGTTCGGATGCCATAATACCGCAAAGAAAGCCAACCTCGACGGAGTGCTGCAAAACATTTTGTGCATAGCTTGTCCTAAATTTTAACCGCCCCAAAACCTTGATCAACTCCGGATTAATCCCATGAACACCAACATCGAAAGTGGCCTGCTCTCCCGCTTCTTTAATTGTCAAATCCACTTCATCGGTTACAGATTTGACAATATCCTCAATCCTTGCCGGATGTATGCGCCCATCAGCAATCAATTTCAACAATGAAAGTCGGGCGACTTCTCGACGCACAGGATTAAACCCTGATAGAATTACTGCTTCCGGCGTATCATCAATAATCAAATCAATTCCGGTTGCAGCTTCAAGTGCTCTGATATTTCGACCCTCTCTGCCGATAATTCGTCCCTTCATTTCGTCACTTGGCAAGGGTACAACTGAAACTGTTCTTTCTGCAACAAAATCCCCTGAATATCTCTGAATCGCTGTCGCAAGGATCTTTTTTGCATTTTTATCAGCAAGTTCCTTGGACTCACTTTCAATTCGCTTGATCAGCCTGGCGCCTTCATACCTGGCTTCATTTTCCATGGCACGAATCAACAGATCTTTTGCCTGCTCAGAAGTAAGCCCCGAAATTTTTTCAAGTTGTTTTTTCTGCTCCTCCATCTGATCAGCACATTTTATTTCGTTATTATGAAGTTCCGTTTCCCTATGATCCAATTGCTTTTCACGATGTAAAATTTCCTTTTCCCGGGTCTCCAGGCTTTCCTGCTTTTTATCAAAACCTTCAATTTTTCGAACAATTCTACGTTCCTGATTTTTTAATTCCGACCGGGTCTCCCGAGTTTCTGCATCAAAATCACTCTTCATTTTTAACAAACGATCTTTTGCTTCCAGTTCTGATTCCTTTAATAAGGTTTCAGCGCTTCTTTCAGCATCCTCAATGATCCTAGCTGCATCCATATCAGCAATTTTTAATTTATTGGATGTCAGCCTCGCTCTAAAAATGTAGGACAATAAAAGTCCTGCTAAAAAGCCGACAATTCCAAAAAAAAACCAACTTATTTCAGTCATCATATTTTCTCCGCCTCAATCGGAAAGAATCATATGTTAGAAACGCTAACAAAGAATCTTATCCTGGTTTATATTGACATCCGATTCCGGATGGTTGTTAAATTCAATCCTATATCAACAATTACGATTATAATCTGTAGATGACCTTGAAAAGAATGCCTGATGGTAAATTGAAGAGATATTTTGAAGATAAAGTTGAAGACTTCTTTGTTACAATATTGAAAATGGACCCCCGCCAAAATGTCGTGTTGTCAGGTCTTTGAGCCAAAGCTCAAGAGTGGGCGTCTTATAGCTTCTTTAGGCTTTTCTGTACGAGCAGAACTTGCACACCAAAACCAGTGAAGACCCCCTTTCAATAAAAGTGTTGGGACAAAGAACATCTTCCAATCACGTGCATGGCAGGGGAAACCATTTTCAATAGAGAAATTTTTTGACTGGAACAACATAGTATTCTAAAACTTAAACACCTGTTCAAAATGAAATTTACGATACCTGTCTTTTCAAATTTCAAAGTTTGAATATTCGCGTAAAAAACGAGAGTTAAAGGTTTACATCAATCATATTCACCAGAGAAGCAGATCGTTCTGATATTTTTTTCATGAGTTCAGAATAATTCCGTTTCAGATCGATAAATTCACTTGAAATATTTAGTGCCGCCAATGTCAGAATAGTCACTTTACTGATTTTTGGATTGTTTTTAGATAGTTGATTTTCAACATTGGCGACTTCCTGAATCAGCAGATCTGCAACTTCATTGGCATCTGGCACACCATCTTCAGCCTTAAACGAGTACTGTTGCCCAAATAACTCAATGGTTATAATTTTATCCAATGATTCGATCTACCTTTGCCTCTACAGTTATTTACTCACTATGATGTCTCCAAATCTCTAAACTTGCTTAATTTCTCAAGGAGGCTATCAATCTTTCCCCGAATCATGTCTTTCTGATCGAGATATAGTTTTTCAGCCTCTCTTCTGTCGCGTACTTCCTGTTCCAAATTCTCTATTCTGATTTTATATTCTTTGTTTTCAGCTTCAAGGATTTGACAGGACTTGATTAATTTTTCAACTTTTTCCTCAATTACATCAAATTGCCTGGATATCTCTTCGTTAGCCAATTATGCACCTCATTTTATTGTGTACTATATGCCTCAAAATCATTTTATGTCAAGAAGTTTTACCTTGACGATGATACAAGATCTGGTCTGCCTGATGAAGATCCTGCAGGCTGTTGACACCGATAACCTCGTCAGCATCCTGACCGATGTAAAGCCCGATTTTACGCTTTTCTTTAGAAGCAATGGATATGATATCCGTCAGATAAAGTTCCCCTTGTGCGTTTTCTGGCGTCAACTTATTAAGAGCATGATCAAGAAAAGATCTATCAACACAATAAATACCTGAATTAATGATATTTACATTCTTCTCATCCCTCGTGGCATCTGATTCTTCTACAATCTTGATCAGTGCGCCTTGATCATCAACAATCATTCGACCGTAACCGGTTGGATTGTTGACCGCTACAGCAAAAACTGTGAGAATATTTTTCATAATTTTATGATGCTCAATAAAAAGAGAAACGGTTTCAGATAAAAGAAGGGGGACATCACCACACAAAATAACTACATTTTCAATATGTTCTTTTAATTCAGACATCGCACATAGAACAGCATGCCCAGTCCCCAACTGTTTTTCCTGAAATGCGAAACGAATCTCCTTACTTGATTTTACTGCCTCTCGCACCAGATCTGACTGATATCCGGTAACCACAATAATATTATCTATTGAAACACCAGAGGCAGTCTCCACAACATGATTGATCATTGGCTTTTCACCTACTTTATGGAGAACTTTAGCCATATCGGACTTCATCCGGGTCCCAAGGCCCGCCGCCAGAATAATAATCGCTGTTCTATAACTTTTATTTTTCATTGCAATTCACCTTTAAACAAAAAAAGGGTAGGCCTTGAAGGCACACCCTTTTTTAATTTTGCTTATAATCAAAGAACAGAATAATTAAACAATATATCCTGTAACTTTAAGACGATACATAGCCCGTACCAGCGCAGCTTTGGCGCGAACATAATCAATAGACTCATCATGAGACGCAAGGCGTTTTTCTGCTCTCTCCATAGCTTGTTTTGCTCGTTCCTGGTCGATATCACGCCGCCTCTCAGCAGACTCGGCCAGAATCGTAACCTTATCCGGCAAGGCTTCTGCGAAGCCACCACTCACAAACACGAGTCTTTCCTTTCCGGATGTATCCTTGTATATAACCGTTCCAACCTTAAGACTCGTTAAAAATGGCGTATGACCTTTCAGGATTCCAAACTCGCCGTCAGTTCCGGGAGCCATTACGATCTGAACCTCATCATCAACAACTAAGTTGTCTGGGGTAACAATTTCAAGTTTGATATTTTCAGCCATCTTTGTCCCCTATTTATTATGCTTTTGCCATTGCTTGAGCTTTTTCGCGTGCCTCTTCAACAGAACCTACCATATAGAAAGCTTGTTCCGGCAAATCATCATGCTTCCCTTCACAAATTTCCTTAAAACCTCGGACAGTATCTTCGATTTTTACATATTTGCCCGGAGAACCTGTAAACACTTCAGCTACATGGAAGGGCTGTGAAAGAAATCTTTGAATTCGTCTCGCACGTTCAACCGTAATCTTATCTTCATCGGACAACTCATCAACACCAAGAATGGCGATAATGTCTTGAAGTTCTTTATATTTCTGTAAAATCTGCTGAACTTGTCGAGCAACATTGTAATGTTCCTCCCCAACATAAGCAGCATCCAGAATGCGAGAACTGGAATCAAGAGGATCCACCGCAGGATAGATTCCTTTATCTGAAATACCACGTGATAGTACAACCGTTCCGTCAAGATGAGCAAATGTTGTTGCAGGTGCTGGGTCTGTCAAGTCATCAGCAGGTACATAAACACATTGAACCGCAGTAATAGACCCTTTATCCGTTGAAGTAATTCGCTCTTGGAGAGCACCCAGATCAACAGCAAGCGTAGGCTGATATCCAACAGCAGAGGGAATACGTCCAAGAAGAGCGGATACTTCCGCACCGGCTTGAGTAAAACGGAAAATATTATCAATAAATATCAGAACGTCCTGACCTTCTACATCTCGATAGTATTCTGCTGCTGTCAATGCGGAAAGCGCAACACGGGAACGCGCTCCGGGGGGTTCAGTCATCTGGCCGTAAATCAATGCAGCCTTTGGCAAAACGCCGGATTCCTTCATTTCATGGTAAAGGTCGTTACCTTCACGCGTTCTTTCGCCAACGCCGGCAAATACAGATATGCCACCATGCTGCATTGCAATGTTGTGAACCATTTCCATCATAATAACGGTTTTTCCAACACCAGCGCCACCGAACATCCCCATTTTCCCGCCTCTTGGAAAAGGAACGAGAAGATCAATTACCTTTACACCGGTTTCCAGAACATTAACTTCTGTATCCTGCTCGGTAAATAAGGGTGCAGGTCGATGAATCGGCATCATTTTTTCCTGGCTGACCGGGCCCAATCCATCAACTGGTTTACCGACGACATTCAAAACCCGACCGAGACCTGCTGCACCAACCGGCATCATAATCGGTTTTCCTGTATCTTTTACTTCCATTCCACGAACCAAACCATCGGTAACATCCATGGCAACGGTTCGAACAACATTATCACCGAGATGCTGTGCTACTTCTGTAACCAAGTTATTCGGTTCATCATTAATCGAAGGGTTGGTCAACGTCAGCGCAGAAAGGATCGCTGGCAGTTTACCCGGCTCAAATTCAACGTCAATTACAGGCCCCATAACCTGTACAACTTTACCAATATTCTCTCCCATTTATAGACCTCCTATAAATCGCTAGTACTTATTATTCAGGTTTATCCTTTAAGAGCCTCGGCTCCGCCGACAATATCCATCAGGTCAGCTGTAATAGCCGCCTGCCGGGCCTTATTATACAAAAGTGTCAATTCGTTGATCATATCATTACAGGCCTTGGATGCATTGTCCATAGCCATCATACGTGCAGCATGCTCACTGGTTGATGTCTCAAGCAACCCACTGTGAATTTGAATAAAAACATTTCGCGGTAGCATTTCGCCCATCAATTCACCCGGTGATGGTTCACAGATGTGTTCTGCCAGATAGGGTGCGTTTATATCTTCTCCCTGATCGGATTCAATCGGTGGAATTGGAAGGATTTTTTGTAGAACCGGGACCTGTCTCCCCATACTGATAAAATTTGACCAAACAATATATACTTCATCCCACTCACCAGTCAGGAAACCATCAATCAAGTTTCTGCCGGCGTTTGTCGCGACATTAAATGCGAATGATGATCCAACGACACCAAGGTGCTCTTTCTCAATATGTAATTTTGAGCCTTTACACCAATCGCGCCCTTTTTTACCAAAATTGGTAAACACGACCTCTTTACCTTCCGACTTCTTTTCCTTCATAAACCTTGCTGCAGTGGTAATCAGGTTCATGTTGAAACCACCACAAAGCCCCCGGTCAGAAGTACAGAGGACAATGTGAACTTTCTTAACCGTTTCCTTAGGTGTAAGGAGGGGGTTTGCAGCCTCACCTGCTTTTTCTGACAGACTACCGAGAACCTCCGCAAATTTACCGGCAAAAGGTCTGAACGCTTCCATGGCGTTCTGGGCACCGCGCAGCCTCGAAGCAGCGACCATGTTCATCGCCTTGGTAATCTGCTTCGTCTTTTTAATACTACCGATCTTTTTTTTAACTTCTTTTAAAGTTGGCATACAGATTTACCCTTATTTTACCAGAGCGAATAGGACATGAGTTCAAAAATAACAAAAAGCCGAACCCTTGCTGTTCATTCGCGAATTTATTTAATCGTATCCTTGAATTCTTCGTCATAGGCTTCAAGAGCTTTCTTCATGAGTGCTTCAATATCTTTTGTCAGGGTTCGCTCTTTCTTAATTCCGGCATACAGTTCAGGGAACCTGTTTTCAATAAATGAATAAAGGCCTGCTTCATATTTTGCAACCACATTGGCAGGATATTTATCCAGATACCCTTTGGTTCCGGCATATAGAATTGAAACCTGTTTTTCCAGCGGCAGCGGACGATATTGAGGCTGTTTCAGCACCTGAATAAGTCTCTCACCTCTTGTCAGCTGTGCCTGTGTTGCTGCATCAAGATCGGAACCGAATGCGGCAAATGCTTCCAATTCACGGAATTGCGCCATATCCAGACGGAGTGTACCGGCAACCTGTTTCATGGCTTTTTCTTGAGCAGCACCGCCGACTCGAGAAACAGAAAGACCAACGTTGATGGCTGGTCTTATGCCGGAGAAAAACAGATCCGGTTCAAGATAGATCTGACCGTCTGTAATGGAAATAACGTTGGTAGGAATAAAGGCAGAAACATCACCGGCCTGAGTTTCAATGATCGGGAGAGCGGTAAGAGACCCTGAACCCAATTCATCATTCAACTTAGCGGATCGTTCAAGCAGGCGGGAATGGTTGTAAAAAATATCTCCCGGATATGCTTCACGTCCTGGAGGACGTCGGAGGAGAAGAGATACCTGACGGTATGCAGCAGCCTGTTTGGAAAGATCGTCATAAATAATCAAAGCATGCATCCCATTATCACGGAAATATTCACCCATTGCTGTGCCCGCATAAGGAGCAAGATATTGGAGGGATGCCGGGTCACTCGCACAAGCTGCTACGATCGTTGTGTATTCCATGGCACCGTGTTTTTCCAAAATGGCAGCTACCTGTGCAACAGATGATTTTTTCTGACCACAGGCGACGTAGATGCAGTAGATATTGCTATCTTTCTGTGCAAGAATCGCATCAATGGCTACAGCTGTCTTGCCAATCTGACGGTCACCAATGATTAGTTCACGCTGGCCTCTTCCAACCGGCGTCATGGCATCAACCGCTTTCAGTCCGGTGTAGCAAGGTTCGTGAACCCCTTTACGAGCAATAACACCAGGAGCTACAACCTCAATACGGCTGAACTGTTTGGCATCAATGGGGCCTTTGCCATCCAGTGGAGCTCCTGTTGTGTCCACAACACGTCCAAGGACTTCTTTACCAACCGGGACCTCAGCGATGCGTCCGGTTCTTTTTACAATGTCTCCCTCTTTAATATGGATATCATCGCCCATAAGAGCAACACCCACATTGTCCTCTTCGAGGTTGAGTACAAGTCCGAGAACATTACCAGGAAATTCAACAAGCTCCATTGTCATGACTTTTTCCAGACCATATACCCTGGCAATACCATCGCCAACCGACAAAACCACACCGGTCTCGCTGAGCTCGACCTTTTTGTCGAAATCCTTAATCTGTTCCTTAATAATTTGACTTATTTCTTCAGCTCTTAGTTCCATTAGACACTCTCACCCCTTTTTAAAGATTCTCTCATATTTAACAATTGGGTTTTGATACTGCCATCCAATACAAGATCCCCGATTTTTGTCACAATACCGCCAATCAGGCTGGTGTCTTTTTCAACCTCCAACTTTACCTCTTTCCCTGTCATTTTGGAAAGGGAATCACGTATTTTTTCTACCGCATCTGAAGACAACTCGGTTGCAGAAATAACGCTTGCCCTAGCAATCCCCCTCAACTCATCTGCAAGCTTCTGATAAAAATCATCAATATCTGATAGAAATCCGATACGTCCCTTTTCAAACAACAACAACATGAAAGATCTCATGATCTTTGACAGATTCAGTCTTCCAATAACCACCTCAAGTACCTTTTTCCTACCCTCGGCATTGTATAATGGATTACAGATCGTCTGTCCAAGTTCATGCCCCTGATTGAATAATTCGGCAAGGCCGCTTAACTCAATCCGATATTTTTCAGCCTTTCCATCCTCTTTGCCAATCAGCATAAGCGCCTTGGCATAACGTCTTGCAACCGCCAAATTTTTCACTATGCCACCACCTTATTTAAATATTCATCGACCAATCTGTTTTGATCTTCAGATGTAATCTTTTCTTTTACCAATTTTTCCGCTCTTGTCAGCGTTTTTTCAATTATTTCTTCCTGCAACTTTAATTTAGCATTTTTAAATTCGTTCTCAATGGTTCGCTTTGCTTGCTCTTCTAGTTTAGCAGCAGTCATCTTCGATGCTTCTATTATCCGATCACGTGCAGCCTCTCCCTGTCTTTTATATTCAGCGACAATTTTTTCTGTTTCTTTTTCAAGAGCGGCTATCTGTTCATTATATTTGACCAGTTTTTTTTCAGCTTCTCTTTTCTTTGCTTCAAGTTCTTCCAACTCAGTCTTGATGCCCTCGATCCTTCCATTCAGTGCCTGAGATACCGGCTTTCGTAAAAGAAAAAACAAAGCCCCGATCAATACCGAAAAATTCATGACACGATACCAATCTGTATCAAGCCAGTGTTTTCCACCGCCATGCTCCGGTGAGGATGCGATTGCCGTACCAGCCAGACACAATGAGAGCAACAAAAAAAACCGCAAATAATTAAAAACCTGCTTTTGAAAAAAAAGGTTTTTTTTCATTATACTGCCCTCCCTAAAATCTTCTGACCGATTTCTGCCGCAAAGGTATCGACTTCCTTCTGCAAAACAATTCTGACTTCCTCAGTATCTGCGATTATTT
>CAYTGW010000146.1:6414-10849 GCA_964437395.1 uncultured Desulfocicer sp. | reverse complement strand
AGTTGGAAAAGCAGAAGGTGGATGCTTTTTTCCTGGAAGCCAAAAAGGAATTGACTGATTTTGTAAATCAGATTGCTGCATTGATGATGAATCCATGAGGATTCGATGATTTATAGATGATCCGTCTTGTTTCATAAAGGACGGATCATCTATTCAAAGGATGGATCACGGAAATTAAGATCAATCAGGTTTTAAAAAATGTTCTTGCAAAGCCGGCCCAATCATCACCCTCCATTTCTTCAAAGATGTCTTCGATGGATTCACCACCATCTGCTGAAATACGCAGATCCTCGTTGGCGATAGAAAAAAGTTTGTCGCGTTCTTCACCAAAATAACGATGTGCATCTTCACCAAAATAAAGGCTTTTTAAATTTTTTCGTAGTGATACCGGTTCAATGGTAAAAAGCCAGCCCTTATCATATGGAGATTCATTGACCAGCTCAGGATGGTTAAGGAGTTCCTTGTTAATATGGGCAACAACACCTTCAACAGGAGCCAGGATCTGCACGGTTTGGCCGTTTCTTTTCACAACAAAACCAGCCTCTCCCTGCTTAACTTTTTGTCCAATGGAAGGCAGTTCAATACGGCCTTTTTTACCAAAAAGCTTTTGTGCAAAATCATCGAAACCAACACGGATTCTTCCTCCATATTCAGGTCTTGCCCATGTATGACCTTCATGGTAGTAGAATCCTTCGGCCATCTCAAAACCTGCTTCTTTTGTAGATGCCTGAACAGGTAGAGGTTCTGCCTGAAACCGCTCCTGCATCATTTGATCAAATGAGCATGAGCCACAAGCATATGCATCGGGGCACAGTTTACGACCAATCTCTCCTGTGAGCATATAACGGCATTTCCGTTGCGTTGCCGGGAGCTTCATCATCATTTCGATCCAGGATTCACTCATTGTGGCTGATACATCGGCTGCTATTTTTTCTTTGGTAATTTTAGCATCCATTGCATGGTCATATGAACATGTTGAGCAATCGTAATTGTTATCACAAAGCTTATATGAAACAACGCCGGCTTCCATCCATATGCATTTCATTTTTCCCGGGGGTACGATCTTCAATGATTCTCTTTTTGCTCCCATTTTTATCTCCTCCTGTAAAAAGAATTCAATTTCAGTTTTTACAATACATTCAGCAATGGCTGTGCCATAATTCAGCAACAGGTATTAATTGTTATATGCTATTGTATTTATATGACATCTGATTAAATAGAAATGGATATCGTTTGAAACTGATTTGCCGAAAATTTCGGCAAATCAGTTGCCGGCAGGAGGTAGTTATTAGATAATAATTTGTAATTGTAATATGTTATTTGTATATGCCGAAATAATAGGCATAGTGCCGAAAAAAAAGACAGTTCGTGGATGTAATCAAACTTGTTAATGCATGTCCTTCTATTTCACTTTGCATTCTCACGGTGCCATTTGAAAAGCTCAAAGCATGTTGAACAAAAGGAAGATTCTTTCATATCTGTATCTGCTATCCTGATGGAGGAGTACATGACACATTTTTTTTCTCGGCAGTGTGTAAGTCCGAAAGCATGGCCAAGCTCATGCAGTGTTGTTTTTTGCATCCTCGAAAAGAATAGATACGGGTTTGGCGGATCATTATAAAAGCCGGGATATAACCTATGGAGTGAAATAACGGCAAATTGACCATTAATTTGAGATAGACCATAAACATATTTAAGGATAGGCACAAACAGATCCAGTTCAGTGATACCGATAAACTTCAGTGATTTTGGATGGCTTTGGCTGATCAGGTATTTCAGAATTTCTTTTGAGTCGTATTGCCCTCTGATTTTATTGTGACAGGTGTCCGGGATCTCCACTTTGGCTTCAATTCGGCACTCGAGCCCACATCGATCATAAATGAACTCAGCCAATTGTGTAAGGATGCTGTCTTTAATAAAACCGCCAATTGGGGCAATGATTATGTGATTTGATGATATACTGCTGATCACAGTGTTGGATGCACCTGTAGCATAAGAGAATTAATCCTCTTTTTTAATATGGTACTTTTCAATTTTATTATACAGGGTTTGCCGGTCAACTCCCAGATCCTGGGCGGATCTACTGATATTCCAATCGTTTTCTGAAAGAACTCTTTCAATATGAACCTTCTCCATGAGTTTTAGGGATTTGGGAAGTGGAGGAAGGGGGGCTGTTCTTTTTGAGAATGGCAGATCTTCTTCTGTGATCTTATCCCCTCTGCCGATCACAAGTGCTCTTTCTATTATATTTTCCAGTTCTCTGACATTGCCGGGCCAGCTGTAATCCTGTAAAAGCTTCTTCGCATTCGGGGTAATTTTTCTTTCCTCTTTATTCATTTCAAGGCAGTAACGACGAATAAACGCTTCGGAAAGCAATTCAATATCCTCTTTTCGATCTCTTAATGGGGGAATATGAATTGAGATTACATTCAGGCGGTAGTAAAGATCATCCCTGAATCGTTTTTCCTGGATGGCATTTTGTAGATTACGGTTTGTCGCTGCTACGATCCGTACATCGACATTGATCAAGTCTTGACCGCCTAAACGTCTGAATTCTCTCTGTTGAAGAACCCGGAGCAGATCAACTTGTGTTTTAAGGCTGATGTCGCCGATTTCATCTAAAAAAAGTGTCCCTTTGTCAGCCAGTTCAAAACGGCCTTTTTTCGTGTATTCCGCGCCGGTAAATGCGCCCTTTTCATAGCCGAAAAGTTCGCTCTCAAGAAGAGAATCCGGAAGTGCTCCGCAGTTTACAGCGATAAACGGCATGTAGCATCTCCTGCTGTTTCCATGGATGGCCTGTGCAACCAGTTCCTTGCCGGTTCCGCTTTCTCCTGTTATGAGTACTGTTGAATCCGTTGGTGCGACACGTGAAATCAGATCAAAAATTTCCTGCATGGCATCGCTTCTTCCAATGATTTCATCATACCTGCTTTTATCCTCAAGTTGCTGGCGAAGCAGAATATTTTCCATGACCAGTTGTTTGTGATTAACAATTTTTTTGATCTGCATATCTACTTCATCCGGATCAAACGGTTTTACCAGGTAATCAAATGCGCCTTGTTTGATGGCCTTGACAGCCGTATCGATCGTGGCAAATGCGGTCATCATGAGGATCTCTGTTTCCGGTCTGATTTCTTTCAGCTTTTCCATGGTTTCAAGTCCATCCATGCCTGGCATCTTGAGATCCAGTAAGATAATGTCCCAGTTCTTTTTTTCTGCCATGGCAACCGCATCTTCTCCGCAGGAAGCCAGGTCTATTGTATACCCATCTTCCAACAGCCAGTCTTTAAGACTTTCACGGATAGCAGTCTCATCGTCCACAATTAGAATTCTGGTTTTTTTGTTCATTTACTTTTTTTCCTCGTGAATGAGTTGCTCACTCACCTTTATTTTTCATCCCGGTTTTTGACCGAGTGAAGAAGTCTGGATTGTAATATCTTGGTTCTTCTGTTTTTTTGAAAAACAATTTTAAGCCACAGGCAAGTAGACATAAAATGAGCTTCCAGTTCCTGGTGTGCTTTCCACCCGGATTAATCCATTATGCTGCGTAATAATCCCGTAAACAACAGAGAGCCCGAGCCCTACTCCCTGTCCTTCTTCTTTTGTTGTAAAAAACGGTTCAAAAATATTTTCAAGGTCTTTCTTGGATATTCCATAACCCGTATCCTTGAAGACAATCTCAAGAAAATTTTTGTCTTGTGCAATCCGGGTTTGTATGGTCAGGCTTCCACCTTTGGTCATGGCTTCAGAGGCATTGCTGATCAGATTTAAAAAAACCTGTTGAATATGTTTGAAATCACATCTGACCATCGGAAGATTCGGAGCCAGTTCCTTAATTAGACGGATCCCATTGATTTCAAGATCATGATTCAGCAGAGCTAGGGAGCGTTCCAATATTTCATCGATTGGATGCAAGCCAATGGATATCTTGGATTGTCTTGAAAAGTCCAGCAGGTTTTTTACAATTTCACCGCATCTTGATGTCTCTCGATCCATTGTATGTAAATATCTGGATATATCTTTGATTCTTTCTTGGCCAAAGTGGTTCTGATTCACCAATTTCATCATCAATCTGATATAGGTAAGAACCGCTGCCAGAGGGTTGTTGATTTCATGTGCGATGGTTGCGGCAAGCTTTCCAAGTGATGCCAGCTTTTCAGTTCGGATGATCTGTTCTTTTGCAGCCATCAATTCTATATATGCACTTTTTACATCTTCATACAGGTTGGCTTTCTCGACAGCCATTCCGATTTGATTTCCGATAGCTGTCAGAAGGTCGACATACCCTTTCGAAATTTTTAATCTTGTCCGACTTGATGCGCACATGACTCCAATCTGTTCCTCATTTGAGGCAAGGGGGATGTAGATCGTTGATTTCAGACCCTCTTTATTGAAATCTTCGACATATGGGTCTCCTGATCGTGACATATTATCA
>CAYTGW010000146.1:0-6404 GCA_964437395.1 uncultured Desulfocicer sp. | reverse complement strand
CCAGTCAGGCTTGTTTGACCCAACAAGCCATCCCCGACCTGACGTATTTTCATATAAGGTTTATCAATAAAATCCTGTGAGAGTCCTTTCCATGCAGTAAGAATCAAATTTTCACGCTTTTCATCCAGAAGATAGATCCGGATATTATCGGATTCAAGAATTTCGAGAATTTTATCGATTGTTATTTCCAGGACTTCATTCAGTTCAAGACTGCTGTTTACGGTAGTTGCTATTGCGTTCAGGGTTGCAAGTCTTGCATTCCGTTTTTCTATCTTTTTCTGTGCCTGGTTTCTGCTCGTTATGTCACGAACTATGACAACCAGACCAGTATTGCGGCCAGTAACATCCGTGATTACACTGGAGGTAACAGAGGCGTCAAACACGCTGCCGTCTTTTCTTTTTAAGCAAGGTTCAAACTCCAGGATGGATCCTTTTTGGGCAAGGACATCCTGAAATGTCTTAAGCTCTGTTGGATTGTTGAACAATTCAGTTGCTGTTTCAAGGGACTGGATCTCTTGTTTGGACGTATAACCCAATATTTTTATTGCAGCTCTATTGATATCAATCAGTCTTCCTTCAATGTCGGTAAGCAGTATGGCGTCTCTAGAACGTTCAAATATGGTTCGATATTTCTCTTCCGATTTTTGGAGGCTTTCCAGGCGGTTGATTACTGCTTCATAAAGATTGTCGGTCTGGTTTCTTATGGACGAATCAAGTTGTCTTTTTCCGGTAATATCCGTTGCGCTTTCAAGAACATAGAGAACACTGCCATTTTCATTCTTAATCGGTGTCGATTTGATAAGCATCTGGATGGCTTTTCCATCATTCCGAATCATGGTTTCTTCTGAATGATGAATCTCTCCATCCTTAAAAGATCTTTCCACAAGACAGTTTTCACATTTCTGATCTTTTTTTTTCCAGGCTTCATAGCATTGATCTCCGGATTGAAGCCCGAAATCCTGCTTAAAAGGATTGTTGGCAATAATCACTTTAAAATCGCTATTGATGCCTACAACATAATCGGTAATGCTGTGGACAAGGGCCTGGTAAAGCCTGTCTTTTTGACTTTGATGCTCACGGTTCATTTGTAATTCTTTTTATGTTTTTCCCTCAGAAGGTTTCATATACCGATCTTTCGGATATTATAATAATTATCTGTTTTACCATGAAAATTTGGAATGTCAATCCGAACCCTGTCGGTTTTTCATTCAGAATTTAATTATTGACAAAAGTATGGGAGTTTAATAAAAAATACAATTCTTTTTTCTGCCCTATCGGTCGGGGTAGGATAACGGGCTTATAGATATAGGAGTGAATAATGACAGGAAAAAAAAATAAAGATATCCAGGGTTCTGTGATGGTGGTTGGAAGTGGTATTGCCGGTATGCAATCAGCTCTGGATTTGGCAGATTCCGGTTACTATGTTCATCTGGTTGAAAAATCCCCGGCTATTGGCGGTGTCATGTCTCAGCTGGATAAGACATTTCCGACAAATGATTGTGCAATGTGAGTTATCTCACCGAAACTGGTCGAGGTCGGCCGGCACATCAATATCGAACTTCATACCTGTTCCACTGTAGAAAAGATTGATGGTGAACAGGGTAATTTTGAAATAACACTCCTGAAATCTCCTCGATATATAGATCCGGATAAATGTACAGCCTGTGGAGACTGCTCAAAAGTGTGTCCAGTGGAGCGTCCCAGTGAATATGACATGAGTCTGGCAAATCGCAAGGCAACCTATAAACCTTATGCTCAGGCCATTCCAAGTGGTTTTGTCATTGAAAAGCTGGATACAGCTCCATGCCGAATGGGGTGCCCGGCTCATTTGAATGTTCAGGGCTATGTGGCTATGGTGAAACAGGGGAAATATAAGGAAGCGATTGAAATTATAATGGAAGACCTTCCTTTTCCAGGTATTCTCGGTCGTGTATGCCCACATAAATGTGAAGCCGGCTGTCGACGCATGGAAGTGGATTCTGCGGTTTCCATCAGGGAACTGAAGCGGGTTGCTGCAGATCATGTGGATTTGAATGATCTGCCTGTTCCGGAAATTATACCGAAAAATAAAAAGGTCGCAGTAATCGGATCCGGCCCTGCCGGGCTTACGGCGGCATATTTTCTGGCTCTGGATGGATTCAAGGTAAGTGTATATGAATCCATGCCCGAAGCCGGCGGTATGATGCGGTATGGTATTCCAGAGCACCGGTTACCGAGAACTGCGATAGATGCGGAAATCAACAATTTGAAACGCTTTGGTATAGAAATTCATACCAATACAGCCATAGGAAAGGATATAAGCCTCAAGGAATTGAGGGATCATGGCGCGGATGCTGTTTTTATCGCCGTTGGAGCATGGAGAAGTTTGAAATTGCGGATTCCCGGTGAAGAAGCAGATGGTGTGACGGATGTTACTGCATTCCTTCGGGAAGTACATCTTGGAAATTTGAAAAAAGTCAATGGTAAAGTGATCGTGATCGGTGGCGGACATTCCGCTCTGGATGGAGCTCGAGTCGCTCTAAGACTTGGTGCAGAAGAGGCGCATATCATTTATCGCAGGTCCCGTTCCGAAATGCTGGCGGAACCGGAAGAGGTGGAAGAGGCGGAAAAAGAAGGAATAAAAATTCATTTCCTGACTGCTCCGGTAAAAATTCTGAATGAAAAAGGCCGGGTTACTGGGATCGAGTGCATTAGAACAGAACTCACCGAACCGGATTCAACCGGAAGACGAAAACCTGTTCCGGTTGAGGGGTCCAATTTTACCATTGATGCAAATCACATTATTCCCGCAATCGGCCAGGAACCGGATTTGTCATTTCTGGGAAAGGATTCCATTGTTGAGACCACCACATGGAACAACGTAAAGGTGAATCAGGAAACGCTTCAGACAAACGATGATGGCATTTTCGCCGGCGGAGATGTGATTACCGGCCCTGCAACGGTTATCGAAGCAGTGGAAGCCGGGCAGAGAGCTGCCGGATATATTGGATTATACCTTCAGGGGGAAAAATTACCGAAAGAGTGGCAGGATGAACCGGCAATGGGAGACAACTGGGTGCCGGTACCTGAAAATGAACCTGTTCAGGAACGGATGAAGATTCCCACACTGGATGTCCAAAAACGTATTACCAATTTTGAAGAAGTCGCTCTTGCCGTGGACGAGAAAGATGCCCAGGCAGAAGCTGCAAGATGCCTCGATTGCGGCGGGTGCTGTGAGTGTTATCAGTGTGTATCTGCATGTACGGCCAAGGCTGTTACGGTCGAAACACATGCTGACCAAGAGAGAATCGTTTCAATAAATGTGGGATCTGTGATTCTGACTCCGGGCTTGAAACCGTTTAATCCGGATAAGCTGGATAATTACCAGCATAAGCAGTATCGCAATGTTGTTACCAGTATCGAGTTTGAACGAATTCTTTCTGCCGGAGGCCCGTCTGCAGGCCATGTATTACGACCCTCTGATAATAAAGAACCGGAGAAAATCGCATGGCTGCAATGTGTGGGTTCACGGGATTCAAATAAATCCGCCAATGAATATTGCTCCGGTGTTTGCTGCATGTATGCTATCAAAGAATCGGTAATTGCAAAAGAACACATTGGTGAACATTTTGAGCCCACGATATTTTTCATGGATATGAGAACGCATGGCAAGGATTTTGAAAAATACTATGAACGGGCCAAAAAAGATGGCGTAAAGTTTGTTCGTTCCAGGGTTCACAGTATTACGGAAAAGGATGAATCCGGCACCCTTGATCTCCGGTATGTTACAGAGGCCGGAGAAATTGTGAATGAACAGTTTGATATGGTTGTTCTTTCGGTCGGCATGGAACCTTCCGACTCAGTGAAAGACCTGGCAGATACCTTTGGTATTGAGCTGAATGAGTATAAATTTGTCAAGACAAACGAGATGACACCGGTAAGCACCTCCAGACCAGGGGTGTTTGTCGCCGGAGTCGCTCAGGGTTGTAAGGATATTCCTCAGTCTGTGATGGAAGCCAGTGCTGCCGCTTGTATCGCCGGTATCGGACTTTCATCTGCACGGGGAACACAGGTTCAAGCCAAGAAGTTTCCGGCAGAAACTTCCATTGAGGGTCAGGATGCCAGAATCGGAGTGTTTGTTTGTAACTGCGGTGTGAATATCGGTGGTGTCGCGGATGTGCCGTCTGTTGTGGAATATGCAAAAAATCTTCCTGGTGTGGCTTATGTGGACCAGAATTTGTTTTCCTGCAGTCAGGATACTCAGGAAAAAATGGTTGGGGTGATCAAAGAGAAAAAACTGAATCGGATTGTTGTCGCGGCCTGTACTCCTCGAACCCATGAACCATTGTTTCAGGAGACGATCCGGAACGCAGGTTTAAATCCTTATCTGTTTGAGATGGCCAATATCCGGAATCAGTGTACCTGGGTTCATTCCAACAACAAGGAGCTGGCAACACAGAAAGCCAAAGATCTGGTAAAAATGGCTGTTTCACGTGCATCACTCCTGGAATCCATTCCGGCGCTTTCCGTAGATGTTGATAGAACCGCTCTTGTTGTCGGCGGCGGTGTAGCGGGAATGACTGCGGCAATGAGTTTAGCCGATCAGGGATTTCCAACCACGATCGTCGAAAAAGCACCTGCTTTAGGCGGATCGGCAAAAGATGTTGTAAAAACCTGGAAAGGGGAAGATGTACAAGCATTTGTCTCTTCACTTGTTGAACAGGTTGAGAAACATCCGGATATCAGCGTACTGTTGAATTCCGAGGTAACAGCAGCATCCGGCTTTGTAGGTAACTTTGAGACTACCGTTACAACAAATGGTTCAGCCAAAACCATTAAGCACGGAGCAGGCGTTATCGCAACCGGTGCCCATGCAACGGAAACCGATGAATACTTGTACGGAAAGTCATCGCGTGTGACCAAATGGCATGAACTGGAAAAAGATCCGGAGAAACTGAAGAATGCAGAAAGCATCGTGTTTATTCAGTGTGTTGGATCACGTACTGAAGAACGTCCCTACTGTTCCAGAATTTGTTGCACATCTTCCATTTCTCAGGCTGTGACCATAAAACAGGAAAAGCCGGATACCGGTGTGTACATCCTGTACCGGGATATACGTGCTTATGCGGAGCGGGAAGTATTGTATAAAAAAGCAAGAGAACTGGGTGTTATCTTTATCCGTTATTCTTTGGATAATAAGCCTGTTGTCGAAGAAACCAAAGACGGATTGAGCGTAAAAGTGTTTGACCCGATACTTCAGCAGATGCTTGAGATTGAGGCGGATTACGTTAATCTGGCAACCGCAATTGAAGCGAATCATAATGAAGCAATCTCCGCTTTTTATAAAATACCGGTAAATGAAGAGAAGTTTTTTATGGAAGCGCATGCAAAACTCCGTCCGGTTGATTTTGCAACAGACGGATTGTATGTATGCGGACTTGCGCATTACCCCAAGCCGTTGGACGAAAGTATTTCCCAGGCAATGGCAGCAGCAGGACGAGCAGCAACTGTTCTCGGGAAATCATCGATTCAGGTATCTCCGCTGGTGTCCAAAGTGAATGAAGAGAAATGTATCGGGTGCGGTCTGTGTGCGGAAGTCTGTGCGTTCAGTGCAATTACCTTGGAAGAGGTGGAAGGAAAGGGCAAGCGGGCAAAAAATATTCCGGCATCCTGCAAAGGGTGTGGTTTGTGTGCAGCTTCCTGTCCTCAGAAAGCGATTATGATGCTTCACTTTAAGGATGAGCAGATTATCGCCTCTATCTGTGCGGCAGCTTAATATAGAAGTATTTTACATGATTGGATATCTATCCTTTGAAAACAACAAAGGATTGTGTAACCCGGATAAACATTCGGGATGTGTTTACCATTAGATTATACGAAGGGTGAGAATATGGCAGAATTTGAGCCAAAAATTGTAGCGTTTCTCTGCAACTGGTGTGCATACGCCGGAGCGGATCTGGCAGGTGTATCCCGGATGCAGTATCCGTCAAATTTGAGAACCGTGAGGGTGATGTGTTCCGGAAGAGTAGATCCGGCCTTTGTGGTAAGGGCCTTGAAAGAGGGATGTGACGGTGTCCTGGTGGCCGGGTGACATTTCGGTGATTGCCATTACCTGGAAGGTAATGTTAACGCGGAAAAGAAAATTCAGATGACACAAAGACTGCTGGATCTGGCCGGTATCGGAAAAGATCGATTGCATCTGGAGTGGCTGTCCTCTGCAGAAGCGCAGCGGTTCGCCGATATTGCCCGGAAAACAGTGGAGGCGGTAAAGGCGATTGGTCCTCTGGATCAGGATGCATTCCGGATGCAGCTTGAGGCAGCCCAGTTGACGGTGGACAATGAAGCAGTTCGATGGCTGGTGGGTAAAGAATTGTCAATCACGTCCAAAGGAGATGTTTACGGACGCTCATGGGATGAGGCAAAAT
>CAYTGW010000145.1:10020-10862 GCA_964437395.1 uncultured Desulfocicer sp. | reverse complement strand
CTGCTCAAAATAGGAGAATGCTTCCTGACATTGTTTTCTAGCCGCAAACAATAAACCCGCCCGGTGATACAGCAGGGAAACGCCATACAGATCTTTATCTTCAATTTTCCGGGTAATCGGATATTCTGCGAGCTGCTTTTGGATCTCTTTTTCCGCTGGTAACAAATCCCCCAGTTCAATATCAATCCTTGCAAGAAAGGTAGAAATCAGACGCTTTTCCTGGATCAGTGAAAAACCATGCGAAGCCTGAGTTGCTCCCTTTTTATCCAGAGCGACCTCAACAGAAAGATCCAGCAGCCCTTTTTCCTTTTGCTTCTGTGTTAAAACCCCATATTGGTCAAGCAGCTTTTCGGCAGCCTTGAAATTGTGGGCCGCCTCTTTCAGAAGCTGTTTTTTTTCTTCTCCATGAAGGAGGCTTGCCTGCATATATTGATTATACGCCACGGATCTCCGGTTCACGGAAAGGTTCTGGTTTTGTTTGAGTTTCTGGTTCAAAGTGAAAGCGGTTTCAAATTGCTCCGCTGCTTCCGGGTAATTTCCATTTTCCTGAAAGGCAAGTCCCAGACGATCTCTCATTTCAGTTTCAAGCATAACAATGCGCGATGGCTGCTGTAATGCTTTTCGTACGCGTATGAGAAACCATTCCACTCTCTGCTCAGCGTCTACCCTGGTAAGCTGGGTATCCTGAAGTTTTTCAACCAGCGTATACATATCCGGCAGGATTTCTTCTTGCCGGCGGATCAGATCCTCCATCTGACTTTCAAACCGGTTCCATTCAGTGGATGGCGGCGGAAAAAGATTTTCAGAAATTTTTGTCAGCGTTCGATTGATGCTGGATTGCT
>CAYTGW010000145.1:1143-10010 GCA_964437395.1 uncultured Desulfocicer sp. | reverse complement strand
TGAAGCCACCTCGGCATCCGGTTTCAGTTCATTCTGACGAAGTGCCGGCATGATGATCTCATCCATGACAAAACGATGGATATTTTCAAACATCCGAACCGATTCATATGGATCCGCCTTTTCCCGGATCAACTTTATGGAATTCTGGAAAGCTGTGATGGTTTTCTGGTTATCCTTTGCCTGAAATGCAGAAGCCCCTAAGCGCTGGTAAAATACAATCTCCGTATCCGGATTATCAAATGGCGTCTTTGCATCCAGCCTTATGGTATAGTACTGAAGTGCCTGGTGGAACTGACCAAGATGAAAATGGATATTGGCGATGTTGAGCGCAAGATGGGACCGGTTGTCCGGGTTTCGCTGGGAATCGTTCAGAAAATACGCTTTTTTATAGGATTCAAGTGCGGATTCAAGATTTCCTTTTTCTCCATAAACAGTTTCGAGCATTTCAAAAACATAACCAAGTGTCTGGTGAAAATATTCAATCTGTCCATTGAGATGAATGGCTTTTTCCAGAAGGAGTTTTGCCTCCCACATCGCTTCCCTGTTATCCAGATACGTAAGGAGAAGTGCTGTACCATAAATATAAACCGGATTTTCAGGATCTTTTAAGCTGTATGATCGGTATGTGTTCAAAGTTTTGTCTGTCATATTTTGTGCAGCGGCACATTTTATGTATCCGCGATGGGCTTCCACAATCCCCGGATCAAAGTCGATCAATTCCCGGAACCGGCTCATGGCTGCCGGTACCTCGCCCAGACGAAACAGGTATTCACCGGAGTCAATGGATTTACGGATATAGCCCCTTCGGGCCAGCTCGACAATATTTTCCTCCCCTGCCGGTTGATTGATTTCCGCTTCATACAGGTTGAGGGCTTCCCGGAATCGTTCCTCTCTGTAAAGAATCTCTGCCAGAGCAAGCCGGGATGCTGCTGCCTGAACCGGAAGAAACGGGTAACGCTCCAGAACCACCCGGTACAGATCCTTTGCCTGTGTCCACTGATCATTCTGAACATAAAGGTCCGCAGCCCGATTCAAGGCGCCTGCAGACAGCATGGGTATTTGTTCATGATTTTTTTTCGACAGCTCCGTAAGGAGATTGATTTTTTCTTCAAAGCTCACCTCCTCCTTGCTTTCAAGAAAAAAATCCAGAGATTTTTCAATTGCAAGGACTACCCATCGGGTCTGATCCGGAAAATTATGTATAATCGATTTATACAGGGCAAAAACCTCCTCACTTCTTCCAAGTTCAATATATATCTGAGCTTTGAGCAGCGTGGCTTCGGCAATATCGTATTTTTGATCCGGAAAAGAGCGAATCACATTGTCCAGTATCCGGACGGACTCAAACAGAGAATCTGCACCGGCATCTGACTTGGCGAGCAATCTGGCAATTTCGATATCAGCTCTTGCTTTTGTGATACCGGTTTCCCGGTTTGAAATGGATTTCAGTTTTTCAACCGCAGATTGAATAATCTGGTTTTTCTCATCCGCATGTGCGGTTTTACGCAGTATGAGTTGAGTATGAGCTGCTGTCAGTGCAATTCTGGAAAGGGTTGCTTCCGGTTCAAAACCCCCATAATTTTTTGAAACCGATTCATAATACACGACTGCTCCCTGGAGAAGCTCCATCTCCTCTAAAATCCGGCCAATCCGGTAAGCAGCATTAGCGGCTTCTTGGACCTGTCCAAATTCAATTATTTTAGAATACGCCAGAATTTTCAGAAAAGGATTTACACTGGTTTTGTCTGCCAGATTTCTGCTAAACAAAACCTGTTGATTGACATCTTGCTGTAACGGGATCAAACCCTTTTCAGGGATAAAATAACAATTATCCATATTCCTGTTCTGGGGTGAAATCAGAAACAGCTTGCCATCCGCCGTCATTGGATTCCGGACTGTACGATCCAGCCGCGTTATGGGGAAAGATACCGGACCCGGCTGATCCGGACGGACGCTGAACAGAACAGCATTATCCCGATAGGTAATTTTTTCATCCTGATCCGTGTCCATGAAAATTCGTGTAAAAAATATGGTGTTGCCGTCTGTTGACCATTTTGGTGTAGAATCAAAAGAAGCTCCATCTGTCAGAATCTTTGTTTCTGAGGTTGTAAGGTCATAGACCATGATAGAACCGGTAGGATCAGACTGATAGCTGGTATAGCATATCTTCCGGCCATCCGGAGAAAGATCCGGACCAGAGCCATCCGATCCGGTTTCGACACGATGGATCAGACGTTTTCCATCCAACGGAAGAGAAACAATTTTCGACAGTACTTCTCCCGGCAAGGTCTGATGGAAATATAAAATTTTACCGGTTGGATCAAAACATGCTCCGCCATCTCTGGTTTCCCGTCCGGTCAGCTTTTCAGGAAGACTTCCGGCCTCTTCGATATTGAACAGATAGATATCACCTTTGACATCATCATTGGTTCCGGTAAACGCAATAAATCGTCCATCAGGAGAAAATACAGGAGATGACTCGATAAAGGGATCATCCGTAATCTGCACGGGGAATACGATTTTTTGCGGATCTGCCGAATAGAGCCATAGATTGGTGAAACCATTTTTCTCCATTGCACAGACCAGTTTTTTTCCATCCCGTGAAACGGCCATGTTCTGAATGGGAACGGTTTCAAAAGTAATCTGGACAGGATGAAGAATTCCGGACAAATCACTTTTACCGGCCAATGCAACTGTTTTTACCATAAAAAGGATAAAAAAAGCCGGCAGTAAATGGATCAATTTTTGAAATACAGATGAATGTTTCATTATTTTAGCTTCCACTCTCCCTGGTCATTCTGTATTTTTTCACCAGCTCCTGCATTTTCAGTATTCAATTTGGCAAATATCTGCTGAACCTTGGGCATATCCGAATCTTTCAGGTTTTCATTCATATCGATCACCCGCTGCATAATGACCAGCCTGGCCTGATTGACCTGCTGAATGATGGCGGAAAATTCCTCATGGGTGAATCGGCTGGAGAACTCTTCCATCCCTTTGGGAACCTGTTTTTTATTCATTTCGAATGGTTCGAGAAGCCCCTTGTTGTTTTCTCCGATCCATCCCAGTTTTTTAAACTGTAAAAGATCGTCGGAATGGAAATCAATCAATTGGATGGCGGCAATCGCATCCTGCTTTTCTCTGCTTTTAACCGGAGGTTTTTTGATGTTTCCCTGTGTATCCACTCCCCGGACGGACGCAACCAGCATCATTTCCCGATCAAGTGAATTATAGGTTCCAAGAATTTGATTCTCCAGGGCAGTCCGTTCACTCAACACCTCCACATCAACCTTGGCCAGGGTGCAACCGGAAATGATTATCAGAAAAAGCAGTATCATTCTTTTCATGGTTTCCTCACTCTTATTTGGTGTCTGAACGAAAACCAGGCAGTTCATATTGCTGCCTGTAACAGGTCTTCCGTTATTATTTGTCGATAAAACCGATATGGTTCTTGCTTTGATCAATCCATATTGTGTTGGCAGACATGCACCGGAGCGCATCCACAACAGGTGAAAGCTTTAATAAACCCTCTTCGAGAGGTTCAAGGCCGGGAAGTCCGGAGATATTAAGCCTTTTTACCTGCGGAATATCAACATCCACCCCCTGAATAGCAACAACCCCTTCCAAAGACATTGTCCCATCCATAATGGTCAATCTTATCCATCGCGGAAATCCTTTTTTCACCAGCTTCCGCTGGGATACGATTTTTTCATTACTCTCCGTCGGGTCCAGGGAATATAAAAGCTGTTCAAGCGCTCTGGCTCCAATATGGGTAAACAGTATATCCATCCCCAGACCGTTTAAAAAATCATTTCTATTGGCAGACACCGGAACATAAGCATAAAACTGGCCACTGACCTCGGTATCCTTCTTCTGCTTCTTTTCAGCCGTTTTCCCAAAAAATCGATCGGTCTGAATACCAGAAAAAGAAAGCGTAACAGGAAGATAAAACCGCTGATCGATTTTCTGCACGGAAACGGAAGCGATAATAGACCCTCCGAGAAGGTCTACCTGGAAGTTGTGAATACTGGGCAATCCATCTTCCAGCTCCAATCCGGTCTGAAAACGGTTCAGAGTTATGGGAAGCGGTCCTTTTTCACTGCTTGCGGAAGCAAAACGGATCATCATTTCCGAAGGAGGATACGTTGCCTGAAACAAGTGCTTCCCCTTTTCTCCACTCTGTAAACGGGTGAGCAGTAACTCTTCCTGAAAATCCGGATGTTTCATCACATTGACAGATAAATTTGAATTGGAGCCCGGATGGTCAGAGCTTTTATCCCCTGCTTCGTTATCCACAAGCAAATACTCTTTTTCCAGGTGAATATCGCCGGAAAGGCCATGAATAGAAAATTGCCGCCCATTTTCCAGAATCACATCGGTAAATTGAACCCTGGTTTTCGCCCCAAGACTTGATCCGGGAACCATCAACAAGTCCAGCCCTGCTGAAAAAGCGCCGCTTGCAGTCAGGTTTTTCCGGATCTGATGAACAGCCGTCAGCTCTTTCATGGTGATTTCTCCAGTAAATGACCCGCCGGTTTTCTTCAGGAAATATGGCAAATTTTTCTCCCGGTTCTGAAGGATGGATTGATCCAGTCCGGAAAGGGCAAAACGCATTGACTCATGGATGTTCAATGATGCGATTTCAAAATTCTGAATCATCGATACTTTCCGCAAGCCGTCATGATTTCCGGAAAAAGAAAATTTTGCAGAAATGGGTTTATGACCCGCTGGAATCAAACTGGAATCAACATCGTAAAGCGTAAACTCCCCTTCGTAATCCCCTCTTCCATTCTTGCCGTCATAAGAATAATGAACAAGAGGTTCTGCTGAAAAGTTCTTTACCTGAATCAACGATTCAGGATGGAGAGCCAGATTTGCATCAATCTGATTCAGCGAAAGATCCATCTGAACATAATGGATGAATGCCAGATCCTTTTGCAGATCCGTAATGGATCTTTCTTGGAGATTGATTATTTCGGAAGCGTCCGGCCTTCTTCCAGCAAAAGCCCATTTCAGAAGAACGGTTCCATCTATGGCTGAAATCTGTTTTGGCTTTCCGGATAATTTCTGAAAGAGATTCCCCAGGTTGATTGCCAGGTCTCCCTTTGTTTCCATTCCTTGCAGGGCCAGATTCCGGATATCCGCCGACGAATTGAGTTCTGCAAAATCACCAATCCGGATACGATTTCTCATGCCCAGGATATCAATTTCAGGCGGACTCAAACTGCTGATGACGACTGTGGTATCCGAACTGTTTAGATCCAGACTGGTCTGAAATGTTCCGATCGTATCATTTTTCAAGGTCAGATCAGATGCACCGATTGAAATCCCCTTGATTTCCAATACCGCTTTCTTTTCCGGAAACATCCTGCAGGAAGCATCCAGTGTCTGACTGAATCCGGCAATCTCCCCTATGGATGACATCTTTATTTTCTGAATTTCGAGGCGCTGTTCTCCGGAAAGGGTTGCTGCATAACCAAACAGAGAATCCGGGCCTTTTTGAATATCGTTTATCTGAAATTGGAATTTGGGTATGGAAATGGCTTTCAGATCAATTTTTTCTTTTGTATCAACGGATACCGCATCCACTCCCAGCGAGCTTGAAAACAGAATATCCCCCGGGAAAAAATGGGTGAGATCTGAATGAAACCGGTCAAGGTCAAAATGAGTGTTATGGACGACTATTTTCAGGTCTCTGTCCCTGATTTCGATATAGGGTATAGTCAGATTCAGGTTTTCAACCTTGCCGGTACAGGCACCGGATAGAAAATCTCCTTTCAGAGCAACACCATTGATTTGCAAAACAGGGGGTTGATCATCCCGCCCGAAGCTCACGGGAAAGCCGGGCGGCAGAAATGGTTTGCCGAACGCCAGAAGTTCACCAATATCAATAGACGCTTTATCCAGTGAAAAAAAAGATTCCTGAACCGGATGATCGAATATCTTCAAGGTGCCATGATAGGAAAGCTCACTCTTGCGCAGCAGATTCAGCTTCCCGGCAGAAATCGTGAGCTGTCTGTTATAAAGGTTCATGCTTCCGTTGTTGGAAAGGCGGGCCTGAAATCCTGAAAATGTTTTATCCTGAATCACCGGTCCGGACAGGGCTATGTCATCCAGTTGCATGGAAGAATCAAAAAAGACTTCCTTTTTGGAATTCATGTTCAACATGGTGGCCATATGGAGAGAACCGCTGACCTTTGAATTCGCAATATGGGAGGGTGAAAAAGGCAAAAGAATTTCATGAAGCTTTTCCAGATCAACATCTACAACACTTTCGATTCCTTTTCCGAACAGACTTCCATCAGCAGAAATTGTACTTCCCGGAAATCTTCCATGAAAAGAGACTGCTACTTTTTCAGGCAAAACAGAGCCTGTTTCCGGATCCAGTATATTCGAAACCCGGAACATCAGATCGACTGGAGGAAGCTTTTTATCGTTTACTGTAACGTCCACAAACAGCTTCAGATTGGTTTCCCGGGAGAGCAGCGAGGGACTGTCCAGGAGGAAAAGGCCATTTTCAATAAGCACATTTTTATCTGTAATCTGATCTTTGGCTGAAATGACGAAGTTTCTCAATTCGATTTTTATGCCAAGGTCGATCGGAAGAGAAAATGGGGCAGTGGCTGTTCTGTTCTCTGCTTCAACCTGGGAAACTTTTTCCTTTGTATTTTGAGAAGTCATCAGGAAATCCAAATTGGTTTTCCCATCTGCATCCCGTAAAAAATGGAAAGCAATCCCTTTAACCAAAAGATGAAAATCGATCTTGCCCGGGAACACATCCGGAATCGACAGATTGAATCCAATCTCATCAATATGAAGAACCGTATCCGGATCACCGCTTATTTCAAAGCCGAGGATCTGCAATCCCCCTGGCCAGGTATATTGGATGTCATCAATCACAAGAGGGATATTCAATAGTTTTTTTGAGCTTTTCTCAATACCGGTTTCAACGAATTCAAACGTCAGAAAAGGAGGAAAAATAAACAAAAAATAGACAGCAGAGGAAGAGGCAAATAAAAAAGACAGCACAATCAATAAAAATATTTTCCGTAGCAGGAAAAATGGCAGGCTTTTTATTATCGCGTTGCGCATATGAACAGATTCGAGAACAAATTATAATTTTCAGTCAAGTTTTCAGTCAAGATTGAAACGAACAACGATTTTGATGGTCAACAGGTTATTCCAAAACCACTCCTTTTCGCAAGAGTTCCATGATCCTGTTTTTTAAAGAATGGATATAATCGATTGAATCGCCGCGCCACCAGACAGGTTGTTCCGGCATGGTGTAACGAACAACCTCAAATTGTTTGTGTCCAAAAAAAATACAGGAAAAAAAATAGCCGTCCTTGAAATACAATTTTTCAAATCGGCCAAGCGGAATGGACTCTGCAATGTAATGATAAACAAACTTTTCAACCCAGCTTACTTTTTTTCTGCTGTTGAAACCAGCGTCGATCACCAGGATATTGTCTTCCTTATGTTCAAAAACATCTAGATGCATATGTCTTGCGAAACGATCCTTGAGTTTGTTAAAATCTTCCATGGAAATGTTCGATAGTTCTCCAAACAAGTTACAGACATAGCTCATGGCATATCAACCTTTCTAATCTCTTTCGGGTCCGTATCATACTATCTGCCAAACATTGCTTACTTGTGGAATTGTATTCAATCCGGTTTTTTGGGGTCTGTCAATACCCTTCCGTGTAAATAAACGGTTTCCGGATCTTTGTTACGTAAAAAATTTGTTTTTGAATTCCGGTTTTTTGTCTGGATGGAAAGCAATCAGTTGGAAAATTATATTTTTGTAAAAACAAATTGTTATGTATTTTATATAAGGCTATCAAAGATTCAGGAATCAAATCAGAACCCTATTTAAACCTGTCGAGTTTGTGTTTCCAGTAAGAAAAAGGTTGAAGTTTTGAATCATGGATGTAATTAAAAATATAGACCTTTTTAAAATAATGACGTTGAAAGAAAAACAGTAAAATTGAAATCGGATTGTTTTGAAGGCATCCGGGTTAGGGGTATGAATGAAAAACATGGTACGCATATCGCTTTGTCTTAATTTTTTCATTTTATTGTCATTCCTGTATGGGTGTCAGACCATTCAGGATGCACATCTGGCCGAAGATTCCTCTTCCAGAATGAGTGCAACAGAAAGATATAACCGGGGAAGGTCATTCATAGAATCTGAATTATACGACAACGCAATTGAAGATTTTAATGAAGCCCTCAAGCTTGATCCCTATTTTGCGCCTGCCCACAACAGTCTTGGGATTGCCTGGAAAAAAAAGGAGAAGTTTGATCTGGCGATCGCTGAATTCGGAAAAGCAATCGCGCTGGATCCGACTTTTACCGAGGCTTACAACAACAGGGGCGTCACCAGTTATATCATGAACGATTATGACAATGCAGTGGAAGATTTCAACTCGATTATTAAGCAAACAAATCCGGTTTTAGCATCGGCCTATAACAGCCGTGGAATCATATGGAAAAACAAAAAAGATTATGCAAAAGCAATTTCCGATTTCGACAAAGCCATTGAAATAAACCCTGGTTATACTGCCGCATTTAACAGCAGAGGAATCGCATTCCGTGAACAAAGGCAGTATCAAAAGGCTATCGATGACTTTACAAGCACCTTAAAGATCAATCAATACAACGAAGATGCTTTTATCAACCGCGGCATGACCTATTTCTTGACAACTGATTATGACAAGGCGATTGATGATTACACCAATGCACTGAAACTGAATTCACATAATGCGGAAACGCTCAGCAGCAGAGGTGTTGCATGGTTTAAAAAGGGGGACCTCCGGAAATCATTGCAAGATTTTTCGCAAGCCATCAAAATGAATCGCAGACTA
>CAYTGW010000145.1:0-1133 GCA_964437395.1 uncultured Desulfocicer sp. | reverse complement strand
AAGCATATAACAGCCGGGGAATTCTTTATTTTACCCTTCGCAAATACCAGTTCGCAATTACGGATTTTTCCAAAGCCATTGAGTTGGAGCCTCACTATATCAATGCCTTCAACAATCGTGGCATTGCATGGCGAAACATGGGAGAATACCAGAAAGCAATTGCAGACTATTCCCGTACAATGGAAATAAACCCGGATGATCCTGAGGCATATAACAGTCTTGCGTGGATACTCTCAACATGTCCGGATTCCAAATCAAGGGATGGGAAACGGGCAGTTCTCTTAGGTACCAAGGCGTTTCTTACCAGACCGGATTCATTTAAACTGGATACTCTTGCAGCAGCCTATGCAGAGACCGGTAATTTCAAGGAAGCGATTTCAACTCAGGAGAAAGCAATCCTGTTGATGAGTAGAAGCAAAGCTCAAAACAAAAAGGCGATGGATGAATTCCATAACCATTTAGAATCATATAAATCCGGCAAACCATGGCGGGATTTCCCCAAAAAAGAGAGTACTGATAATTCAAAAAAACAAGGTACAAAGTCTAAATAGTTGGGATCGGAATTCCCGGTTTTTTATTTTCCGGATTGACATCATCTTTGCGATGAATTATATTCTCTTTTAAATTTAAATACTTTGAGTTGAATCTTACAGATGAATACAATCGATCTGACCCATTTTAAACAGATATGTAATATAATACGCGATTCCATTCCTACCCCTTATACATCATCATGGGATGAAGATTTTCAGGTGATTCGTATTGTTTTTGATAAAACAGAGATGAAACCTCTTTTAGAAGCACTCATGAAAGAGTTTCCGTATCAGTGGGATTTCACCAGTATTGATACGGCCTCTGATTTTATTGATAATTTTATCAATTCCATCTTCGGCATCATCCCTGGACAAATTTTATTTACATCCAGTGAAACAACCGCACCTATTCTGTTTGCTGTCTGGTGGCCTTGGGGAAACGAAGATTATATTTCCCTGAGGATCGGAATTTATCCCAATGAAGAACCTTATTTTTCAAAAAAAGAGATCAGAAATAAACTGTCAGAATGGTTCTATCTTTAGAGCCAATTTCAAAACGATTAAAAAGCGTCACACCGGCGAAAGTCAGTGCCCGGAAAA
>CAYTGW010000144.1:0-10871 GCA_964437395.1 uncultured Desulfocicer sp. | reverse complement strand
GTGAATCAAAGATTCTGTAGCGCCAGTCATTTTCTTTTGAATTGCCTTTGGCCATAGAAATAATGACTCTCTTGATATTGATATCTTGTTGTTTACTTATTCCTTATTTGTTTTTCGGTACCTCAAAAGCATTTGAAAAAACCGGTCTGACTTTTTTAATTCCATTATCCGGCAAAACAAGATACACGGCTGAACCGGAAAACCCGGCAGCCAGAACCGGAAGATTATTTTCCACCAAAACCTGAAATGTCTTGTCAGCGATTCCATACCGTTCGCCAAAATGGGGACCGAAAAAATAGATTAGTTCCACTGGAGATTGAAGCAGAAATGATTCTTCACTCTTTTCCCGGATGATTGAATTGCAGGTTTGCTGTACTTTTTCCTCCCATTTCCGATCAAGAACAATGCGGAAATCAATGACATGATCTTTCAGGGTTTGCATCAAAATCAAATGAAAATTGATTTCAGGGACATCCAGGTTTTCGAGAAATGATCCGAACTGTGCCATCCGCTCCTGTCGAATGGTTCCCTCAAGCATTGTCAGATCATAAACCTCATGGAAACCATAGGTTTTAATCTTAGGTTCCCAATAAACCGCTGATGTTTCCAGCATGTTTTTCAGCTTGCCTGCCATGTTATCCTATGTATGCTATCCGGAGAGAGACAGCAGCTTTTTAGAGAATCAACAGCCTTTTCCAATTCATCGTATTTCAAAACAAATACCAGCGAAGATATGGACGATGCCATACCGAGTAAGGAAAGATTTGCCTGTCCCAAAGCAAAAAGTGTACTGCCCAGAAGATTCAGACTGGAGCTATGCGGAAAAACAGAAAGAAGACCAACACTGTCCGTAAAACAGAACCGATTCACAAGGCATTCATGGTTCCGGACAAATTCCTTTACCCAGCCTGTATCTTTCTGTGAAAAACAGCAGGATATAGACATTCTTTCTTTTCGGGAAAATGAGGTTGAGAGAAAGGGGATATTGATTTTATTTTTTTTAAAAGCCTGAATCAGAGGGTAAACAGAAACCGGAAAATCCTCAAAACCAAAAAGATTCAGCAATCCTAGCTCCGAACTGATATTGATACCTTTGAGTCTGTTTTTTTCCACGGCAGTTAAAGCTTTCCTTCATACATCAATCAAGAAAACAACAGGAAACGCTCCCTGTCACAGACAGATTTCGTTTCCTGTTCGTCCGTTGTGGAATAACCCCAAAAAACCGAAGCTATTTTTCAGTTGGTGTCCCACTGCCTTTTCAGCAAACCCTGTTAGAGGTTATCTTTTACAATTTCCATCAGTTTATCCAGGTCAATCGGCTTGGGAATAAAATCATCGGCCATGTTGGTTTTGCCATCAATATGCGTATAATTGGTGGAAGTTACGGCATCACCCACGGCTGTCAGAAGCACGACAACAATATTTTTATATTTGACGTCACTCTTCAACTCATTACACAGATCATAGCCATTTTTCCTGGGCATCATTACATCCAGTAAAACCAGATCCGGTTGTTTTTCCTTGATTTTTTCCAGAGCCTCAACTCCGTCATACACTTTTTCAACCACAAAGTTATGACTTTCCAGTTTCATGGAAACGGATTCTACCAGATCCGGATCATCATCCACCACCAGTATGTATTTTTTATCACTCATTGGCTTTTCTCCTTTTAAAAACAGTTATCCTTACTTTTTTCTTCATCAGAATCGTACCTGTTAAAACTTTGGTCTGGGGAGAAGTCCGGCCCGTTCAACAAGTTCGGGTACTTTCTGTTCCCATTCAATGGCCATGATATGAAAACCAGCGACACCTTCCACTTGTTTCAGCCGTTCAATCTGTTCTATGGCGATTTTGATTCCCTCTTCCGCTTGTTTTTCTTTGGGAACGCCTCCCATTCTTTTTACGACCTCATCCGGAACATCCATGCCTGGAACCCGGCTCTTCATATACTTGGCCATTCCTACAGTCTTCATCGGTGTGATGCCGGGAAGAATCGCAACCTGTTTATGGAGACCCCGGTCACAAACCCCTTTCATCCAAGTTTCAAACTTCTCCATATTATAAATACACTGTGTCTGGATAAAATCAACACCTGCTTTTACTTTTTTAGCCAATCGGGCGACACGCAACTCAAAAGGATCGGCAAATGGGTTGGCTGCTGCCCCGATAAACATTTTGGGAGGGGTATCAATGTCCGCTCCTCCCTGAAATTTTCCTTCATCCCTCATTTTTTTAACCATCTGGATGGCCTGAACAGAATCAAGATCATACACATTGGTCGCCATGGGATGATCCCCAAAATGGATATGGTCTCCGGACAGACACAACATGGTGTTGATGCCATGGGCATAAGCACCGAGAATCTCGCTCTGCATGGCCAGCCGGTTCCGATCTCTGCAAACCATCTGGAGAATGGGATCAAGTCCCATCTGTTTAATAATGATACAAGCGGACAGACTGGACATGCGAACCATTGCAGTCTGGTTATCTGTTACATTGACTCCATCCACATAACCCCTTAGCAATTCAGCCTTTTCCCTTACCTTATCCGGATTTGAACCCCTTGGTGGGCCACACTCGGAAGTTACAACCAGTTGCCCTGATTTTAATATTTTTTCGATATTACTTTCGGTTTTCATTCCGTCATGTCCTCCCTTATAATTCTGCGGGGTCCACCATGCCAGCTAGGTCGCCAGTCTTTGGCAGCTGTTATATCTTCATATTTTTTTTCCAGCCCCAGTGCCTTTAATCTTTCCCAGATCAGATTCCAGGCGCAATCGACTTCCGTGCTGATTTCACACTTGCCTTTGGTCGATCCGCCACAGGGTCCATTCATAAGTCTCTTTGAACAACGGGCAATGGGGCAAATCCCTCCGGTCAATCCAAGAAGGCAGTCACCACATCCCCGACATCTTTCCGCCCATACTCCCTGGCGCTCCGATGCTCCCATGAATTTGGTATTCACTGCAGGAAATACCGGTTTCACTGAATAACGCCTTGCTATTTCCTGAACACCGCAACCACAAGCCATAGATAAGACCGCTTCAGCCTGATCGATCTGCGTGACAAGTTCTTCAACATATTCAGGGTCACATTGTCGTTCAAGCGTTATCTCCTTCACTTCCAGTGTCCTTCCTTCTTTCATGAAAGCCATCTGAAGAGCGGCGGACAGTAATCCAACTTCTTTTCGACCACCTGCGGCACATACGGTAACACATTCGTTGCAACCAACAAGAAGGATACGATTGTATGGATTGATACATTCCAGAATCTCCTCCATTGGTTTTCGTTCGGCTGTAATCATTATACTTACTTCTCCTTTTCTGGGATTCCAACGCTAGGCCGGCTGCGTTTGACCTACCCGGATATTTTTCACCGGGCTGGGTCCCATATTACGAATTTTTTCTGTTATATCAGTTGCGGTCTGGGCAAAACGCTCCCCCATTCCGGCTGACATTGTAATCATTTCCAACCTTTCTTCCTCAATTCCGATTTCATTCAGAAGCTTCTTTGCACGTGCCACTCGCCGGGCAGCTTTGATATTACCATTCTTGAAATGACAATCTCCTTCCAGACAGCCGGCAACATATACACCATCCGCTCCTTTCTGAAAAGCCTGCAAAATATGTTTTATATCCACCTTCCCGGTGCAGGGAACCCTCACGATTTTCACGTTGGAAGGATAACTGAGCCGCATACTGCCTGCCATATCCGCCGCAGTATAGGCACAGTAGTGACAACAAAAAGCTACGATAACAGGTTCAAAATTTCCCATTATAATCAAAGTATCCTTTCAAAAAGTCCGTTCAGCTCAGCAGAAATCATATCATCCTCATACTGCATCAACTGAATCGCCTTTGCAGGACACTCAGCCGCGCAGACACCGCACCCATGACACTGGGCCGGATCAATTTCTGAATAGCCTTCCGCATTTATAAATGGAATATCATAAGGACATGCACGAACACATATCAGGCAGGCAGCGCACTTTTTCCCATCCACTTTTGCCACACCCGCGCCAAGATTGATGGTCTCTTTTGCCAGAAAGGTCAAAGCACGTCCGGCAGCAGCTTTTGCCTGGATAATACTTTCACGAATATCTTTCGGACTGTGAGCGGTTCCGGCAACCATAAATCCGGGAACATGAAGATCCACCGGTCTCAATTTGATGTGATTCTCAAGAAAAAACCCGTCATCTGTCCGGTTGAGGTGAAAAATCATCGCCAGATCTTCCGTTGCTTCGTCATTTGCAACCATACCGGTGCTTAATGCCAAGCAATCGGCTGTTATCTCAATCTGCTTTTCCAGAATCGGATCCCGGAATGCCACAACAACCTTTTCACCATCTTCCCTTACCTGTGGTTTATCATCTACATCGTATCTCACAAAGATCACACCCTTTTCCCGGGCTTTTCGATAGTAATCTTCCTGAAATCCGTATGTCCGTATATCCCGGTTCAAAACAAAAATCTTGGAATCCGGATTGGCTTCCATGATTCTCAATGCATTTTTGATTGCCGTCTGACAGCAGATCCGAGAACAGTTCGGATTTTCCGGAGTCCTTGAACCCACACACTGAATCATCACGATGTGATCCCAGGCTTTTACCTTTTCCAGCTGTTTTTCAAGGATAGAATCCAGTTCCAGTTGGGTCATTACCGCCTTATGCTCATCCAGCAGATACTCCTTGGGACGATTTGCTACCGCGCCGATGGCGATAATTGTCGCACCATGCTTGATCTGTCTGTAATACATCCGGGGGGCGACCTGTATGCCTGTGGTGAACATCCCGGGCATCCCTTTGTGATCAACAATCGTTGCTCCGATCAGCACTTCAATCCGTTCATGGGTCATTGTTCTGTTTATCAGATCCTGCAGATAATCCTGAACATCATCCCCGGTGAGCGTTCGATTTACTTTTCCGGCCAATCCCCCCAGGGCCGCTGCCTGTTCAACCAGATAAACCTTGAAACCCTGATCTGCGAGACTTAAAGCAGAATTCATTCCGCTGACTCCGCCACCAACAACAAGAATATCTTTATTCACCGGCAGCAGTTGATCGGTAAGAGGACGACGCAACGCAACACTGAAAACCGCCATTTGAATCAGCTCTTTGGCCTTTCTGGTTGCCAGATCCGGATTGTGTCTATGAACCCAGGAGTCCTGATCCCGGAGATTTGCCATTTCCAGAAGGTATCGGTTTAACCCTGCCTGGCGAATCATATCCTGAAGTTTTTTCTCATGGGTTCTGGGAGAACAGCCGCCGATAACGACCCGATTCAATCCGTTTGCTTCGATGCTCGCTTGAATTTTCAGCATGGACTCCCGGCTGCAACCATGACCAACCACCTCGGATACGACTACGTTTGGTGATGCTCCGGCAAATGCTTTAATTTCTGCAACATCGATCACGCCACCGATGTTAAAGCCGCAGTCACAGATAAAAACGCCTATTCTGGGTTCCTGATCCGTCACATCTCTTTCCGGAAGGAGTTCATCAAGAGAAACCGGTATTGTATCCAGAATATCCAGGCTGCCGGATGCCATGCAGGCAGCAGCACTTGCCTGTACCATGGTTTCCGGAATATCTTTCGGGCTTTCAAAAACACCGCATGCATAAATACCCGGCTTTGACGTTTCAACAGGGAAAAGCCCTTTTGTTTGCGCGAAATTGTGCTGATTCAACTGAATCCCCAATCTTTCAGACAATGCGATCATATTATCCGTGGGGCGGAATCCGGTTGACAAGACAACCATGTCATAGATTTCGGTTGCATTCCGGCTTCCTTCATCCAAGATGTAGGAAATGGAAAGATTATGTGTTACCGGATCCTCTGAAACCGTGTGAGGGCGGCTCCGGATCAATTTCACATTGTACTCTTTTTCTGCACGAATCTGATACCGTTCATAATCCTTTCCGGAGGTTCTCATATCCATGTAAAAGATGGTCGTTTCAATATCATCCTTGAACCGTTCTTTTGTGACGATGGCTTCTTTTAATGCATACATACAGCAGACACTGGAACAGTAGGGGACATCTGCCTTGTTGATTCCTCGGGAGCCGACACACTGAATCCAGGCAACCTTCCGGGGTTGTTTGCCATCGGATGGCCGAACTAGACTTCCTAAGGTCGGCCCGGAAGCAGACATGATACGCTCATATTCCAGTCCGGTGATCACATTTGGATATGCCCCGCTGCCGAAGTTATCGAGAACAGAAGGATCGAACAGCTCGGCCCCTGTTGAAAGAATGATGGCACCCACTTCCATTGTTTTGATTTTTTCCGTATCATCCGGAATAATTGCGTTGCTCTTGCAAATTGCAACCAGACCCTTGATATCTTTGCATCGATCCATATCAACTGAATACGCCTGGGGAATGGACTGCGGATACCGCATGCAGGTTGGTGCACGATGATCCAGTCCGGGCTGAAATCTTACGCAATCCTTGAATTGTTTATAACAATCTCCGCAAGCTGTACATTTTTCAAGATCGATATACCGAGGGTGTGTTGTGAGCGTGACTGTAAAATTGCCTGCTTCCCCTTCCAGTTTTGTCAACTCGGTCATGGTCAGCAGATCAATTCGATTCTGACGGCCACTTTCCGAAAGATGAGGAGACAATGTACATAAATCGCAATTGTTGGTTGGAAAAGTCCTGTCAAGCTGTGTCATCAGACCGCCGATGGATGCCGAACGGTCAATCAGGACAACATCTCTGCCGGCCTCTGCCAGGTCCAGTGTGGCTCGAATACCGCCGACACCGCCGCCAATGATGAGTACTTTATTTGATTTTTGTTTTTTTATTTGATTTTCCATTTCTTATAATCAATCCGGTCTTATATTTGAATATTACACAAAACCCTTAGATAATCTGTCCATGCGGAGATCCGTCCATTTCTCGACGCGGTGACAAGTCATCTTCCGAAGAATAAAAAGTCTGAGAACCGTCTACATCCCGGCATGATCCAGAATAGCCGGCAACCGATGTTCCCATCCCAGGGTTTGAATCTTGACTCCCTGAGCCAGACCTTTCAGCTCTGCAATCATCTCACCGGCGATTCGAATACATTCCATTTCCCGATCCGGTGATTTACGGATGCGCTTGATCAGATCCTCGGAAATACGTGCACCCGGTTCATAGGTTGCCATGTATCTTGCAATTCCAACAGATTTTAACAGAAAGACAGTCGGAATAATGGGAACTCCCAGGTTTTTGGCTTTTCCCATAAAAGATGAAAAATGCTTGCCGTCAAATACGGATGGCGAAATGACAAATTGTGCTCCGGCTTCCACTTTTTTCCGGGCAAGTTCCAATTCCCTGTCCAGTGCTTCCTCATCCGCATAGGGAGAAATCGTACAGCCAACGGTTATTTTCGGACTTCCATTCAGTTCAAAGCCCGCCATATCCACCCCGTCCTGCAAGGATTTAATTCCCTTGATCAGTGCAATTTCATCAAGGTCATTTACTGTTTTTGCATCCCGGTGATCGCCCTTGACCATTTCTTCACTGTGAACAACAATGAGGTTTTGTATTCCAAGCACATGAGCGGCAAGAATATCTCCCTGAAGAGCCATTCGGTTACGATCCCGGCAATATACATGGATAATCGACTCCATTCCCTGTTGATGCATTAAAACACCGCCGCCCATGGAACTCATTCTCATAACACCGTTGTCCATGTCCGGAATGATGACCGCATCAACACGACCTTTAATCCGCCGAGCATTGGTTACCAAATTCGAAATATCCACACCCTTGGGTGTGTCCATCTCGGCCAAGACTACAAATTCACCTGAGGATAATCTTTTTTGAAAGCTCATAAGGTCCCTTTCTAACGTTTCAGAACATGTTCCAAAGTAACTTCAAATCTCTTTACGCCTTTCAGCCAGTCATGAGCTGAAAGAGGTCAAAAACCATAAACAGTTAAAAATGTCAAGCTGACTTCCTAAAAACTGAAATCTAGGGGAAAAAACAATATCGAAATTAACATATTAAAATAATTGATACCTCATTCATAAAATCGGAAAAACCCAGATCAGATGGCAATCCAGACATTCAGATCAAAATAAATAAATATTATGAATAATAACAATATATTTTATAATTTTTACCCGTTGAATATTTTTTTTAGTGAATCTTCAATTTTTTTAATGAAAGGTACTTTAATGAGCATGAAATACCGGTTTAATCTCCTTACGGTCGTTTATTCAAAATAAATAGTTTAGTAAATCCTCAATTTTTATAGTATATCTTCAAATCATGAGCCTTTTATGAAACCAAAGTGAAGAGTTATCGTTGACAAATGGCTTATTTCTTTGGCATATGACTAACTTATTGTATTGCAGCTCATTGAAACACATTGGATATTTGGAACCTCGACAGATGATCAGCATGTCGCAACAATATATTTCGAATACAGATCACCGGAGCCAATTTCAAAAGTCTGTTGTTGTAGTTCCGGCGAAAAATAGACACGCAGTGAAGCGTAGCGCTATCCAGTATTTTCGGCTCTTTTCTGGGCACTGACTTTCGCCGGTGTGACGCTTTATAATAGTTTTGAAATTGGCTCACCGGTGATTGAATAACCAGTATCGGGATTTTTTCCATTTACTAAAAAGCAGTAGGAGGAAATAAAAACATGGCAGAGGAAACAGTGAAACTTGGCAAAAACAAAAAGAGCACCATCCTGGATATGGTCAAAAAAATTCTTCCGGATGGCGGGAATCTGAATGCATGCCTGACCTGCGGTGCTTGCTCGTCCGGGTGCCCGGCAACAGGCCTTGAAGGAATGGACGCAAGAAAATTCCTGAGGATGGCGGCACTGGGAATGGATGAAGAGATCCTCAAATCGAATTGGCCATGGATGTGCACCATGTGTCAGAGGTGCATCTATGTGTGTCCCATGAAGATCGATATCCCGCAGCTTATTTTCAATATCCGTGCGATGAGACCGCGGGCAGAACGTCCCAAGGGTATTCTCGAGTCCTGTAACATGGCATTGAAAAACGACACCCTGAGTGCAATGGGAACAACTGAAGAGGACTTCCAGTTTGTTGTGGAAGACGTACTGGCAGAGTACCAGGAAGCTCAGCCGGAATTTGCGGACATGGAAGCACCGATTGACAAGGAAGGAGCTGAATTTTTCCTGAACCAGAATTCAAGAGAACCGGTTACCGAACCGGATGAAATGGTTCCGCTCTGGAAAATCCTTCATCTTGCAGGTGCAAACTGGACATACGGCAGCAAAGGCTGGGCCGGTGAAAACTACTGCTTGTTCATTGCTGATAATGATGCCTGGAAGCACATGGTCCAAATCAAGGCGGATATGGTACACAAGCTGGGGGCTCAAACATATCTCAACACGGAGTGAGGGCATATCACATTTGCAGTCCGGGCCGGACTGAAAAAATTCAACATCGAACATAATTTTGATGTAAAAAATATCTATGAATACTATGCCAAATGGATCCGGGAAGGAAAACTGAAACCCAGCTCCGACTGGAATAAGGATCTGAAAATCAAATTCACCCTGCAAGACCCCTGTCAGATCGTCCGTAAAAGTTTCGGAGACAAGATTGCAGAAGACCTTCGATATGCTGTAAAAGCCTGTGTCGGAGAGGAAAATTTTATCGACATGGTGCCCAACAAGTCAAACAACTACTGCTGTGGCGGCGGTGGCGGATTCCTGCAGTCCGGTTTCAAGGAAGAACGTCTAGAATACGGCAGAATCAAAGATCAACAGATCAAGGCGACGGGTGCGGATTATTGCATTGCCGGATGCCATAACTGCCATGCCCAGATTCATGAACTCAGTGAACATTACGGCGGCCATTATCCGGTAGTTCACTTCTGGACAATCCTCTGTCTTTCTCTTGGTGTGCTTGGGCCCAATGAACGTACATACCTGGGAGATGACCTGAAAGAGGTGAATGTGTTTCACCCTGAAACAGCTCTATAAGCTGATTCCCATTAAAAACGGTTTTTTATAACCGGGATTGCCTGTACAATGCGCCACAGCGCAGAACACAGGCAATCCCTTTATTGGTGAGTTGATTCCGGAAATGGAAACAACTCTATAAAACCATTTTTTCTCCGACCTTCAGATCGTGATACCTGCCCTGGAATGCCTTCCGGAATTGTTCGATACTCCAATCAGAGCTGTCGTGTGGAGACAAGGCGACAAATTTTGGATTGACGCGCTGGATGGCCTGAATCGCATGGGTCACTTCATCCTCTCTGATCCCTTTCCACGGCAGTGTATGACTCCCGACCAGATTCTGAATATTGATCGGCCCCAGCATCATTCTGCCATTCCGAACCGGGTAATGCAATCCTCCGATAATACCGTAGATCGGATCATCAAAAAGAGCCTGGGTTCTTTCAATAATCCGTTCGACTGTCTGATGCCCGCAACCGATGATCAGAACAATCCCTTTGCTCTCCACTTTTATCGCCAGACTGTTTTCAAGGGTGTATCCCAGAATAAACAGATTCCTGGGTATGCTTCCGATGCTCACAATTCCATCTGCTAATACCTTCGGATGATTGACAACCTGCACTTTCGGACCTGGGTTCCAGGGTGAAGGCGAAATTTCAGCAGGAGAATAAACCGGTATTTGCGGAAGTTCTACCGGGCCCTGAGAGATACTGAAGAGCCTCTTTTTCTGTTCCTGCATTCCACCGATGTGATCCAGATGCCGATGGGAAAGAAAAATAAAATCCAGATCCTTCCATGAGACACCCAGTTTGTTGCTGTTGTGCAGCAAAGGAGACGGGTGCTCTTTTTTTTTATTGAATCCAACGTCCATCAATATCTTTGTATCATCTGCCTGAAAAATCAGAATAAGATGCCAGGTAGATCTTTGAG
>CAYTGW010000143.1:0-11111 GCA_964437395.1 uncultured Desulfocicer sp. | reverse complement strand
GTCTTCTTTTAAAAAGGCCTCTGCAAGACTTGAAATGCTTAGTTCCGTATGCATCAGCATATCCATCTGGCGGGTGTAAAGAAGAAGTCTTCCCACTTGATCAAGCTTTTTCCGGATGGTTTCCTCCGGTTGTTTTGAAAACCTTGCAGTTACGCGATCCCCGTGAACCTCCACCAGAAATTCCATGGATTGCAGAATCTGCTGGATGAACCTCGCTCTTCGGCTGCGGCGGACCAGATCCGCAGCGCCTCCCATGAATGTGAAATTGATATAATTCATGTTGGGCACCGGTCCGCAATAGGCATCCAGGATGCTGTAATGGTATCCCACCCGCGAACTGAAGTTCATGTATTTGTCGGAAATAATGGCGTAACTTTTTTCACCGAACCGGTTTATGCTGTTTCCCTGGGGAGAGAGCATCTGTTCACTCATGACGGAAAAGAACCCCTTGAAATTTACCGGCCTGGGTTCGCCGTGGATCAGCCCCTTATGAAGCATTCCCGATAGAATCGCTCTGAATGGAATGGAAACCACCGCATCAACGGAAATTTTTCCTTTTTCAACCTTTGCTCCGGGAAGATTTGTGAGTCCATGTCCAAGGTCGATCACATACAGGTCCAGGGGCAAGGAGGCGTTCAGTTTAAACGAAATATTTCCGTAATCCGTTGTGTAATCCGAAATGTTGAACATCTCGGAATAGGAACGCTCATGGATGAAACGCATGATGTCATGAACTGTTTTGCAGTTTTCAGGTTTGAATTTCGGAGAATTCGGATTGGTCAGGTTCAGGGGGATGATATATTCTGAAATGAGCTTCAATTTTTGATAAACTGGGTTATACTTGATGGTAGGATGTTCGGGACGCCGCTGGTTGATCAGTTCCACTACTTCTCCCTGGTAAATCCGTCCATTATCTGCATCCACAGTTATTAAATCGTTTTTTTGGATCAGGGACATTACCTTTTTCATGTTTAACAGGGTGGGGACATGGAATTCCCTTGCAAGGGATGCCATGTGACCTGTAACACTTCCGGACTCCACAACAATAGCAGATGCCTTCTGCATGATCATGACATATAGAGGCGATGATTGGGTCGCCACCAGTACCCCGCCTTCTGGGAAATCGATTAATTCCTTTTCACTTCGAACTGGAAAGGCAGGTCCGTATCCTACGCCGGGGCAGGCAATATCGCCGTCAGCCAGGATAACGGCATGGCCTGGATACTCCCGGGCTGGGGCTTCGTCTTCACAGCGGTCTTCAACACGAAGCGGTCTGGCCTGCAGAATGATCACCTGGTCGTGTTCATCAATAGCCCATTCAATATCCTGGGGGAAACCGTAATGATTTTCGATTATGACAGCATACCCGGCAAGTTGAGTCATCTGTTCAGGATGCAAGCAGGGATTTTTCTGAAGGCCCTCTTCAACAGGTTTTTCCATCACATACCCGTCAGGATGGATTGTCACCTGACTGGACTTGCTTGCGATATCCGCGGACAGGAGTCTGTGTCCCGGTTCTTTGCTTAATTTATAAACATCCGGTGTAGCCTTTCCTTCAACCACCGAAGTGCCTAAACCCCAGAGGGCATTGATCAGAATATTGTTGTCCAGAAGATCACAAGGGCTTGCTGTGTAAATAACGCCGCTTGCTTTTGAGTTGACCATTTCAAGGCAGCCTACGCTCATGTCTGCTTCTCCAAACGGGATGCCCATGTACAGCCGGTAAAAAATTGCTCTGGGTGTAAACAGGCTGGCCAGAACTTTTAAATATTCCTGTATGATTTTATCCGGAGGCACATTTAAAACGGAAATATACTGGCCGGCAAACGACAGGTCGGAATCCTCTCCGATTGCACTGCTTCGCATGGACACATAGGTTTTTTTCTGATCATCCACAAAACGTTCATAGGCATCCAGAATAGCCTGTTCAACCGGCGGGGGAACAATTGCTTTCAGAAAAAGGTCTTGTATATTGAGGCTGATCCGATCAATCGATTCCGGATCATTGGTATTGAGGTCCATTTTCTGCATTCTGATCTGATCCAGAAGGTCATTTGCCTGGATGAGTTCCTGAAAGGCTGCGGTAGTAATGGCAAAGCCTCTGGGAATTGGAATCCCAAGGGCTTTCACTTCACCCAGATTGGCATTTTTCCCGCCCACTGCAGCCACCATCTCTTTATTGATGCTGGTGTAGGGAGCCACATAATCCTTTGTAGCTGGAACCGCCTTCTGATCGCGCTGTGCAGCAAAAAGATCATTAACCTGGTTCAGCATTGTTCGAAAAGGCGGATAGGGACGGCCGGATAACTTTTCAAAATTTTTGACCATTCGCTCTATATGGAATATCACTCTGGCGGTTTGAGATCGAATGTAGGACATGGGGAAAAAACTGTTTTCACTGAGTTTTTTTTCAAAGTCAGATATGATTTTGAGAAGCTCGGAATTGGATTCCAGGATGGATTTAAAATGGGTGTAATTTTTTAAGAGAAGTTCGTCGGCCTTGCTTCCTTAAGAAGACCGGTTGCGTATTATTTTAAACCGTGAAAGCATGCTACGGAACATTGTCCCTCCTATTTCTCAAACAATGCCGGATCTGCAACAACAACCTCTTGAGAATTTTCCGGAGAGCGGAGCCGTTTTATTGTGATTTTTGCTATGATCAGGGTCGGCACGCACATGAGCGCGAAACTCTTGATAAATGTCGGTGTCAGATTCTCCGGTGTCTGCTGACTGCAAAGATACATGCTGATGCAAAGTTCAGCAATCAGTAAAATATCCGTTATGATCACGGTGAGTTTCTGGTACAGATTCATGGGGCGCCTCTGTCTTTACTGTTCATGGGGTGTAAATAATATACCGGATGAGGGGAGTAAAAACAACCCCCCATCCGGTGTTCGGACTATTTTTTAAATATATCTGTTTTGCTGACATTCATGAAACGTAAGGATTTGCCGGGCTCCTTGTAATAAATACGAACCTCGTCCCCCAGAGTCCATATATCTTTAGGCATGGCGAAATATTCATCCGGAACCGAAAAGGTCAACAGAGTTTTGCTCTTCTCCAGGTATAGTGAAATGGTCTTTTTCTGTTGATCAAAAACAGGAAATTCCCTGTTTTTCTTGGTGTCTGGATCAAAAACCAGGGGATCCTTCGGGTCCAGCTTCTTTTTTTCTTCCACGATGGTGTAATTTACAGTGGCAATCGTATTTGAATCCTTCAGAAAAATAACAGCTTCCTTTTTTTCAGGATCCATATTCATCAGATTGCCGGCCTTTGGTGCTGGACCGGTTTCATTCGGATTTTCCGGCAGATTGTAGCAAACAGGTGGCAGGGCTGTGTAGTCAGGCTTTTTTACATCCTTGCTCTTATCCCGTATTATAACGACTGTCCTTTCATTTTTATCATAAGCGATCACCCTTCCCTGATCAACCTGGCCGAAATTATCGCAGCCGAATGCAGTAAGCACTGCCAAAAGGATGATGAAAATCATATGTCTGGCCATATACTTCCTCCTATTACAATGGGTCGAAGATGATTAACCTAAATTCTGTTTCTTTGCTGCAATTTCCGCTTTTGCACCCTTGATCATCTTGATGAAGATATAGGCGGACATTGCAAATACCAGTCCCAGGATCAACACTGTGGCAGAACCGTCAAACAGCCCCTTGTATTCGGGAATTGCCTTGGCAAGAAGCTTTAACACAATGGAAATGGCACAACCGATAACAGCATAACCAAAAACAACCCGAATGCCATAGCCTTTGATGTATTTGGTGGCCACGGTTCCGACCTGGGCGCCGATGGAAGCTCCCACCAGCATGATGATGGCTGCCACCAGTTCCGTACGTCCCTTGAATGTATAAGTTGCTGCACCATAGAGTCCGGAAATCATCACTTCAAAAAGGTCTGTTCCAACCGCCACATGCGTCGGACACCCAACCAGATAAATCAGAGACGGCATCCGGATCAGACCGCCGCCGATCCCCAGGATTCCAGCCAGCCATCCGGTTAAGAAACTTACAGCGATGGGCAACCATGCGGAACAATAAATACCCGCCTCTTTGAAATGGATCATGGGGGGTATTTTAATTTTGTGAAACGTTTTATGCCATTCAATTCCTTTGGCAAGCTCATCTTTTTGCCCGGAACGATTATTATCCCGTTCTTTCCGTTTTATCTTAGCCACATCTGCGAATACCAGCCAGGCGATGCCGGTCAGAAGGAAGAGATACAGATAACGCACTACTACCTCCACATTCCCTAGTCGTTCAAGCCACATGACCATCTGTGCGCCCAATTCAAATCCGACAATGGTGCCGATCAGCATAATGAAGCCAAGCTTATAGTCAACGTTTCCGAATTTGCCGTGACGCATGGTGGCAATGAGTGATTTGCCGGCCATATGTGCAATATCGGTTCCAATGGCAAAAGCCATGGGAAATCCCAGAATATTCAATCCGGGGGTTACCATCCAGGCACCACCCATTCCGAAAAAACCGCCGATAATACCGACACCGATCCCTAAAATGATCAACCCCGGCCAGAATATTTCCACTCCTGCAATTGGCATGAGAACATACAACCAATCCATAATATACCTCCTTTTACAAAACGTCTGTTATTGGTAATCAATGTTCCGCCAGTTCGCGAGATTTAAGGTCAATGCCGATATGGGCCATGATGAAATCCGCTATAAGACCGAACAGCACGCCGATGATGGGAATCAGTACAACTGTAAGCAGCATGAAATACACATGGCTTTCATTGTAAAGATTTCCCCACCAGGCCATCATTCCGGACAGTTTCCTAGTATCGGCCACAATAACAATTGCTTCTGCTTTTTCTCCGGCAGCCCAGAGCAGGCTGGGCCAGAAAAAAACTCCCATGACAATCCATTGAATCAGTCTTTTAATTCGTTTTTTTAAAGTCATTATTCCTCCATCTGGTTTAGGTTATCGAACTGTTCAGCCGGATATCCTCCGACTGTAATTTGTTTCATCATCATGCTTTCATGTTTTTAAAAGTCGCCATGATGACTTGAGCAAACCGTATGCCAATGAATGTTTGGCGGCCATAAAATGTAACAGCATGAAACCATGGAATAATATTTTTAAAGCTCCAATCCGCTTCTGTATGAAAGAAAAAACGACTGTCCAAATTTTTTACAGCTTGTAAAAAGCCGGGTGAATGGAAAAACAAAAATTTGAGTTGCAGGATATGGAGAGCCAAATGACAGGGAGGACATTCTTTGAAGGACTACCTGGAATGAATATTCTGGTTTTCCGGTGTTATTGTACAGCTGTTTTGTTACGAACCCGGCAATTGAAAATAGGAAGGCATTCTTTTTGGAGAATCAGAAGCAATACTCTGTTGACAGCAGCTTATTCCATTTTGCAATCAAGATGGCATAATTCGGTAGGGGCAGGCCCCTGTGCCTGCCCTTTGTGTTACCGTATAACTTGTCAACATAAAAGCAAGGACGATCTCCTTGCCTCTACCGATCGTTATTTACCCTTTTCTTTTTTTTGTTTCCGTTTTTCTTTCAGTGTGTGTTGACTTTTTTTCTGATCTTCACGTTTCCCTTTATCTCTTTTTCCTTTGTCTGCCATTTTTGCCCCTTTTTATTTTTTTAAATGTTTTTCCATATTATTCCGGCAATTACTTTTTTGCCGGCTTTTCAGCAACCATCGCCTCTGTGGTTATAAAAAGACCGACCACGGATGCGGCATTTTGAAGTGCAAATCGTGTTACTTTGGCCGGATCCGCAATACCGGCCTTCATCAAATCTTCATAACTTCCGGTTTCCGCATTAAATCCAAAACCCCCTTCGCCTTCCATAACCTTCTGAACCACAACAGAACCTTCAAAACCAGCATTGTCTGCGATTTGCCGCACAGGTTCAGTAAGAGCAGATCGAATGAGAGTAACACCAAGCTGCTCTTCGCCGGGGAGTTCGAGCTTTTCAAGGCACTTCAGGGTACGTATGTAAGCAACGCCTCCACCAGGGACAATACCTTCTTCTACAGCCGCGCGAGTTGCATTGAGGGCATCTTCAACCCTGTCTTTTTTCTCCTTCATTTCAATCTCGGTGGCAGCTCCTACACTGATCATGGCCACACCTCCAACCAGTTTTGCCAGGCGTTCCTGAAGTGCATTCTTGTCATAGTCGCTGGCCGAATCTTCAATTTGAGCCCTGATCTGTCGTATACGCTCAGCCAGTGTCTTGCGGTTGCCCCCGCCATCAATGATCGTTGTTTTATCTTTGTCCACGGTAATCCGTTTTGCTGTGCCCAGGTCTTTCAGGGTTATCGTTTCCAGCTTGATACCCAGATCGTCGCTGATTATCCGGCCCCCTGTCAGGATGGCGATATCTTCCATCATCGCTTTTTGTTTATCACCAAAGCCCGGTGTCTTAACCGCTGCAGAACGCAATGTTCCTTTCAGCTTATTCAATACCAGAGTGGTCAGAGCCTCTCCCCGGACATCCTCGGCTATAACCAGAATGGGTTTGCCTGTTTTTGCGACCTGATTTAAGATCGGAAGCAAGTCTTTCAGGTGATTGATCTTCTTTTCATGCAGAAGAATATAAGGCTCTTTTAGATGAACCTCCATTTTCGCAGGCTCGGTAACAAAATACGGGCTCTGGTAGCCACGGTCGAATTGCATCCCTTCCGTGATCTTCAGGGTGGTTTCCATGATCTGGGATTCCTCTATGGCAATCACACCATCTTTTCCTACTTTTTCCATAGCCTCGGCGATAATCTCCCCGATGGTAGGGTCATTGTTTGCCGATATGGTACCGACCTGAGAGATATCCTTTTTATTTTTTACCGGTTTGGATATTTTTTTCAGTTCTTCTACCACCAGATCAACGGCCTTGTCAATGCCGCGCTTTATGGACATGGGATTGCTGCCGGCCGCTACCAATTTTGCACCCTCACGATAGATGGCCCGGGCCAGGATTGTCGCAGTAGTGGTGCCATCTCCTGTAATTTCGGATGTTTTGGAAGCCACTTCCTTGACCATCTGCGCACCCATGTTTTCGAAACGGTCTTTCAGTTCAATCTCCTTCGCAACCGTCACGCCGTCTTTGCTGATTTTGGGGGAACCCCATGATTTTTCAATGAGGACATTTCGCCCCTTTGGTCCAAGGGTAACCTTAACCGTGTCGGTCAGGATGTTCACACCGATCATTATTTTTTTTCTTGCCTTTGAACCATATTGAATCTCTTTTGCTGCCATTGCTATCTCCTCTTTCAAATCAAAAATAACATTGTGTCAAAGTCCTTTATTGGCCCTGACAATGATAAAAGTCGCATCGTGTATCCCTCTTTTGCACTTTTATCCTTTTCTTCTCTATTGGGGCCCTTGCCCGCTGGAAATGGATTTAACTCCTAAAGTTTCGATCAACTGGTTGATGTTGGTGGTCTTGAGATTCATTCCGCCCTCTGAAACCGGAAGCAATATGATGGATTTCCCCTGAAGCGCTTCGGCGATCCGCAGTTTTACAATCGCTTCGCCTCCTGATCCGGAAAGGGCGTTGTTCATTTCCTGGATTCCATTTGCCTCTGCTATGCCTTCAGCTTGAATTGCCTGAGCCAGAAGCTTTTGCTGTTCCAGGTATACATCCGCCTCGATTTTGGCCTTGAGGTATTCACCGTCCGCATCGGCAACCATCTTGTTGACTTCTCCTCTTGCTTCCTCCAGTTTGCGCTTGTACTCCTCTTTGGCAGCGTGTTGTGCTGACTTATTTTTTTCCACCTGCTGATCAGCCACTTTTTTGTCCTCGATGGCCTTGGTGTATTCGGCGTTAAACCGGTAGTCATTGGTCAACACCTTCTCAACGATGATGCCCATGGGCCCCAGAATTTCCTGTAATGCTTCCTTGACTTTGCGGGATTTGGCTTCACGGGATTCAGCCACATAAAACGCTTCGGTTTTCAGTTCACCGAAAATATCCCGGGGTTTGCTGCGGGCCACGGTGCGTATAATGGTTCCCCGCAGGATATCGTCATTCCGTGCCACATACTGGAGAATATGAGGGGCTTTTTCCGCATCGATACGGTAAACAATGATTACATCCAGACTGATATCATTGCCATCAGTTGTTTTAAACACAAGGTCATCTCTGGTTTTGCGGTCTCCCCTTATTTGTGAAAAGGTCATTTCCAGATTCTGCAGTTTTGTGTCGAACACATGCCAGTCATTGATAAACGGTAGAAAAAAATAGGTTCCGCCCGGAGCGTAGATCCGGTTCTCCACACCTTTGGGCGCCCAGAAGGATAATTTCCGGGTCCGGACACCTACCTCTGTCAATCCGGTGGAGTGGGGGACGCAGGCGCCCAGGACAGATGCAGCCATCATGAGTATAATCAGAATAAAAAACCGTTTCATTCTGCACCTCCTTTACGGACATCAAACAACTTCATGGCTTTTCCTAGATCCAGCGGGTTGACCCCCTGAGGACCGTCACTGGGCAGAATGATCATATCAAGCCCTTTGTATGTATCAGCCATCTTCAGGGCCACCATACGCTCGGAACCGATCCCTTTCAGGGCTTCATTTTTCAGACGCACCCGTTCAGCCTCTGCGAGCTTAACCTGCAAGTCTGCATTGGCTTTGACCCTGCGGGCATAAAGATCCTTTTCAGCGATTTTGCGTGTGACATAAGCTTTACCGTTTTCAATCTCAACGGATACGATCACCATCCCTTCCTGAACGATTTTTTTTAATTCAGCCTCTTCTTTGGCTGCCCGTGCCGCAGACTGATTGGTAAACACCATCTGATCCTGAAGCTTTTTTGCCTCAATGTTTTTCTGAATTTCCGGGCTGTATTTGAAATAGCGCACCAGCACCTGGTCAACCTCGATGCCTTTCACTTTTAATTCCGCGTTGAGGTTCTGTCTGGCTTCTTCTGCTTTTTGAACCCGCATCGGACTGTTGTAAAACTCTTCGGTGGTCAATTTTCCCAGCGTCTCTTTCAGTGCCGGCTCGGCCTTGGGAATGATGCCGTTATCTTCAAAAAGCGTACCGGGACCAATGGTTGTAAAAATCAGGTAGGGGTCGTTGATGTGATAAAGTATGGAAACATCCACATCCACGAAAAAGCCGTCCGATGTCTGAATGTGTGCAGCGCGGTCTTTCCGTGCCACCAGCGATGCGGTATCCGGAAAATTGGTCAGTTCCAGCACCTGAATCCCTTTGGGCAGGCGATACATCTGCTGAAACCCGAAAGGCAGAACAAACGTCAGTCCGGCATGATAAACCTCTTTTTGAACGCCCCGGTTCAGGCCGACCCGGATCACCTTGATTCCATATTCATCCGGTTCGATGTAGACGAAAAAAAGATTAAAACAAACCATGGCCAGTATGACTATTGCAATCGATACCTTCCATTTTCCGGACAGTCTGAATTGAGGCGGGGAAAACCGGAATCGATCTTTTACCTTGTTTATGAAAACGGTTATTTCATCCATCTGATTGACAGCCATTTTTGAATCCCCCTTTTTATGTCTGCTGAAAAACCTGTTGAGCCAATTTCAAAAGTCTGTTGTTGTCGTTCCGGCGAAAACTAGACACGCAGTGAAGCGTAGCGCTATCCAGTATTTTCGGCTCTTTTCCGGGCACCGACTTTCGCCGGTGTGACGCTTTTTAATCGTTTTGAAATTGGCTCTGTTGTTTCATTTATTCCTGGCTGCATGAATCGCTTCCTCTGATGATTTTCCGGAAGTACATTCATGGCAGTTCTCCCAACGAGTATCATGGTCACTTCTCTGTAAAGTCTATCTTATTCATTTAATCCATGATTTCAAGTACGGTTCGTTTTTTTATCTTGGCTGAAGCAGCATTAACTATGGTGCGCAGGGCATCGGCAGTCCGTCCTTTTTTACCAATGACTTTACCGATATCTGCTTTTGAGACCCTGAGCTCCAGTATCGACGAATGATTACCATCAATTTCCGTGACAGATACAAGATCGGGCTGATCCACAAGGCTCCGTGCTATGGTTTCGATTAGCTTTTTCATGGTGCTTCTCCAAATTGCAGGTTAATGGCTGATAACAATTCGCTTTCCGACAAGAAACAAGGTCATGATCATACAGAAAATAACAAGGTTAATAATTTCCGTTTGTATTGAACCCAAAAACACTCCTCTATTGTTTGAGTCGATCGTCCAATCTTTTTTTGAACCAGATGGGAACGGAATGTCCGTGATCTTTGCCGCTAATCTTCGGTTTTCACAGGTGTACCCAACAGGTGTGGTCAGTATGTTCGACCATCTGCTCATGGGGCAGCTTGCCAAGGATAAGGCTTTTTACAATTCTGAATAATACTGCAATGTGAAAGATATCTGAAAGAAAAACGTCAAGAAACCATAAATTTCCAGACTATTACAATGAAACCGTAAACAGCATGATCTTTTTCAATCATTGGAAAAATTGCATAAAACAGGCTGGGGAAAAAACTGCACTCATTAACCTTCTGCAACTTCTTATATCATACAAATTTTCATATATCTATAATTTATCGGAAACAATTGCGGATTGAGAATATATTTTTACTTTAGCGAAAAGTGTGAAAAAATGCATTATTAATGATGCATTTTTAGTTGAATTGGTAATTTACATTGTATATAGTGCATTTATGCTTTTTTCTATCGGACAACACATTCGACAAGCCCGGAAGAGCCGCAAGATTTCCCAGGCGGATCTGGCCAAAATTTTGGGCATGAGCCGGACCACCATCGGGCAGATTGAAAATGGCACAGTACCGGATGTCGGTGTGCGCAAACTGATCCGGATATTGGAATTCCTGGAGCTGGAACTCCGTATCCGCACTTCCGGCAGACCACCGACCCTGGAAGAGCTTCGGGAAGAGGAACATATCAAATGAAAAATGGATCGTCTCTCCTTGTGTGGGCTGCAGACAACCGTTCCGGTATCCTGGCCTGTGAGCCCGACCGGGAGTATGTATTCGCCTACACCCCGGATGCGGAAGACGATTCCCAGGTATCATTGACCATGCCGGTGCGCCTGAAGAGCTGGGCCAGTCGCGACCTGCACCCCATATTTCAGATGAACCAGCCGGAAGGGGCGCTGTTAGAAACCATCC
>CAYTGW010000142.1:0-11180 GCA_964437395.1 uncultured Desulfocicer sp. | reverse complement strand
ATTTATTCATTTCTAATAAAATCATGATATTGCCCATCGATAAGCTCTTTTTACAAGGAGATAAACGCAAAATGACCGCCGAAAAAACATCCAAAAGAACCCTCCGCCTGAAAGACAATCTGTTGTCCAGCAGATATGAAATCTGCATTGAACGGATGAAATTTTTTACCGAGGCATTTCTACGTCATCCGGATGATCCGGAAATTATCAAAAGAGCCAGGGCAATTGCTCATACCTTGCAGAATATGACCATCTTTATCCGGGAGGATGAGCTGCTGGTCGGGAATGAAACCAGCAAGAATCTGGGAGAAAAGGTGAATCTGGATTTGCAGGACTTTGCGTACAATCTGGATCAGAAAAGCACCTATGAAGAACTGGCAAAAAGAAACCCCCAACCGTTTTTTATTCAGGACAGGGATATGGATACGCTGCTGGCCATGGCTCCTTTCTGGAAGGGAAAATCCCTGGTCAGCGACAGGATCCATCAGGAGCTGCTTCGTAAAAACCTGATCAATGCCGAAGGGATGTTCGCATCCGTGGCCCCCAACATCGCGATTCAGATCGGAACCACGGAAGGCCATCTGTCCGCCGGATATGAAAAGCTCCTGAAACTTGGATATAATGGGATCATCCAGGAAGCGGAGGCATATCAGCAGAACCTGGACAGGGAAGATCCGGAATTCCGGGAAAAGCATGACTTTTATGAGGCTGTCAAAATAACCTACCAGGCCGCAATCCTGTTTTCGCAAAGATTTTCCGATATGGCCTTAGATCTGGCCCACAAAGAGCAAAAGGAAAACCGGAAAAAAGAACTGCTCGCCATCGGGGAGATGATGAACAGATTCACATCAACTACCCCGAATACATTCTATGAAGCAGTTCAATTCATCTGGTTCAGCCAGAATATCGCGAACATCATTTATCAGCGAAGCGTTCTCGCGCCCGGACGGCTGGATCAGATCCTCTGGCCGTATTATGAAAAAGATATGAACTCCGGCAGGATCACCGCTGAATTCGCACTGGAGCTGATCGAGGAGTTGAATCTGAAGCTGACCTGGAACGTTACCCTGATACCCACGGAAATCACCATGATCGCCAATGCTCTGGGTCAGAACACGCAGACCATCACCATTTCCGGACGAAAAAAAGATGGGACCGATGCAACCAATGATCTGTCCTGTCTTTTTCTGGAAGCATATAAAAATCTGAAAGCATTTACTACGGATCTATCCGTCCGAATCCACAAAGATACACCCAAAGATTTTTTCAAAAAAGCCATATCGGTTTTTCAATCCACCTCCGGTATCGCCTTTTACAACGATGATGTTATTGTTCCGTGTCTTGAAAAAGCAGGCTACACAACCGAAGATGCAAGGGATTATGTGATTATCGGATGTGTGGAACCGACCGGACAGGGAAACAGCTTTGCCGCCACCGGAAGGATGTTCATGAATTTGCCGGGCGTTCTGGAACTGACGTTGAATAACGGGTTCAGCAGCATGTCCGGACTGGTGGACGGGCTTGCGACCGGAGATCCGGCTGATTTCAGGACCTTTGATGATCAGTATCAAGCGTTTGTCCGGCAGTTGTCATTTAACATTGAAAGATCCGTACAGATCGCTGAAGTGGGCGACCGTGAAGCCATGAAACATTTCCAGCATCCTTTTGTTTCCGCCATGGTAGACGGCTGCATGGAAAACGGCAGGGATTATGTCTGCGGTGGAGCGAACTATAATTTATCATCCATAACCGCCTATGGATTCGCAACCCTGGTGGATTCCCTGTACTGCATCAAAAAGGCGGTTTATGAGGACAGACTGGTTTCGCTTCCGGAGCTGACAGGAATCCTGAATGCCAACTTTGAGGGTCAGGAAATTCTCAGACAGAAGCTGATGTGCAGGTATGACAAATGGGGAAATGACAAAGCGGAAATCGATGCGTTTGCCTGTCAGCTCTGGGAGTTATTCACACACGAAGTCGCCGGACACAACTGCCTCAGAGGGGGAAGATACAGCGCCGGTGCCTATTCCATGGGAGTGCACGTAATGGAAGGATTCGTAACCAGACCGACCGCTGACGGAAGAAAAGCATTTGAACCGATCTCCAACAGTCTTTCGCCAGTCAATGGAACGGAGAAGAACGGAATTACGGCCATTCTGAACTCCGTGGCCAAACTGGACTATGGGAATGCCGGGAACGGTGTTGCGGTCAATGTCCGGATTCATCCCCAGAACCTTGCACATGACGAGCATCTGGAGAAATTCTATTTTCTCCTGAAAACCTATTTTGATCAGGGCGGAATGCAGATACAGCCGAATGTGGTATCCACGGAAACACTACAGGATGCGCAGCAGCATCCTGAAAAATATAAAGACCTGATTGTAAAGGTCGGCGGATACAATGCCACCTATGTTGATCTGGGCCTTCCTATCCAGAATGAAATCATCAACCGGCTGGAAAACAGAATTTAGGCAGTATTTTTGGAAATTTCATCAATCATCTTTTTCACGGTATCACGCAATGGAGGGATATCGGCACATTTTCAAGACGATCCATCACAAGGGCATTTTCAGACATATTTCGCCTCCTGCGTGATTCGTGATTTCAGGCGAGGATTCATACTGGCCCGAAAGCGCAATACATCCACATGCCTGGAGAATAGCAACTCCAACTCCGCTTTCATCCGGGCCGTTCGAAACAGATTGGGAGTGTTGGTTTCAAAAACAATATCCACATCACTGTCTTCGTCCGCATCACCCCTTGCAAAGGAGCCGAATACACCGATTCGGGTAATATCGTACTTTACGGCGGAATTTTGTTTGAATATACGCAAAATAGAAAGAATGTCGTTGCTGTTCATCATTTTTCCTCCAGCAGTACCCAGTTAATTGAATCACGACGATAATACAAATTTTGAATGCTATTAGCAAGATATAACCCAATCAAGGCCAATAACTTATCGATTCTTCCCGTGTGTATCCGCTACAATCATATATTGCAAAAAAATGAGGTCAGATTTTAACAGCCAAAAAATCTCACTTTTTTTTCAGAAAAGATTCAAAATGATACCAGTCAAAGGGGTGTTCGCGCACCATTTTTTCAAGGGTGTCGGCATAACTCTGTGCAGCCTGCTGGATGGTTTCCGATCGTTCCTTACGGGAGGTTTTTGGGAGAAACACTGGAGGTGAAATTTTCAGGTCATAGTGATTTTTTCCGTTACGGAAAGCAAAAAAAGTGTAGAGCGGCGCCTGGGTTAAAAGCGCCAGAATATAAGGAGCCTCCGGCAAAGCCACCTTGTGCCCCAGAAAACGGACACTTACCGTTCTCTGGTTTTCCGACCAGATCCGGTCCCCGGTCAGGGACACAATACCGCCGGATTTTAACTGCTGGATGCTGTCGAGAAGGGTAAAAGGAGAACTGTCTTCCGGATCAACCGCAATGATTTTCACACCACCTTGAATCAATACATCTTTCTGCATGCCCTCGATCTGTTCTTTGTGTTTTCGTCCCATGAACAACAAAATTGGATACCCTTTTTGTTTTAAAAAATGGGCGGCAATCTCCCAGTTGCCCAGATGGGACATCACCAGAATTCCGCCTTTTTCTGAAACATGATCCAGATGTTCCCGGCCTTCGGCAGTATGGGTGATGCTGTTGAAATGATGCAGCAGGAAGCGGTCCAGAAATGAATAGGTGAACCGGTGATACTGTTTCCATGCACAGGCAGTATGATACCACCTGCTTTTTTCCGGAAACAGCGCCTGATAAAAAGCAATGCTGACCGCCCGTCTTGAAGGGAACAGGAAAAAATAGCCGGCTGCAATCAATCTTGAAACCAGGACGAAAACCCAGATGCCGCATACCCTGGATGCCAGCATCAGGAAACGATAAAACAGATTGACCATTCCTTTGAAAACTCCCTGCCCTCATAAGGGTGCAATTAAAAGTGTTGGGTTTCGATTCGTTTCATCGTGGGAGCGGCATCTTGCCGCGACAGCACTGTCTTGATTGATATCTTGAAAAAAACCATATCGCGGCTGGAAGCCGCTCCCACATAATTAAATTATCCATCAGTTTTGATTACACCCCCTCATACTGTTTCCGAAATTCGAAAACACCATGGCCTATCAGAAAAAATCATTCATAAAAATCCATGGTTCATGAAGCAGTTGCAGCTTCGGCCATAAACCAGGTTTCCTCTCTGCCGGATGCAGACGGCTTCATCATCCTGAGATCAAACCCTGCCTGCTGGATAATCCTTCGGATATCATCCGCCGGTCGATAATGGGATTCAATTTTATAAAATCGGAGCCGCAGGGTTTCCACCCAACGAAACCAGGGCGGCCTTTTTTTTGTCGGTATGGTTACCCGGATCAGCAGGCGGCCATGACCCCTGAGCTGTTTTCTGATATTCTCCAATGTTCGGAAAAACGCTTCATCATTCAGATAATGAATCATATCCAGCATGACAGCGATATCTGCCGGAGCCGGAGGATTTGGTACATCCGGAGCGGAACCGGATGTAATGACTCCCCGGCTTCCGAGCGCTCTTTTTGCAATCCTCACCCGCTCCATATCCGGTTCAATCCCGTACACCCTTGCACCCGGCAGAATTTCCAGAAGCCAGCCTGCCGGGATTCCATATCCGCTCCCGATGTCGATAATTGTTTTTGCAGATCCGACCAGTTCTGCCAGATCCGGAAACATGGGGTCCAGTTTCATCTTGAACCAGGCAAACATGCGGGGAAATGTTTCCATGTATTGATACCGGGACATGACTTTCCTTCTGTGAGTCAATGACCCTGGTATGATATTGCTCATACCCATGGATTCCGGCATGGGGAGGAACAGGTATTTCAATATGGGAGGAAGAATGGCAAACGCACCGATCACGGAATACCCGACTCCCAGCAGGGAGCTGATACCGATACTCCGGAGCAGGGAGTGTTCCGAAAGGCTCAATGCCCCGAAACCGATCATGGTCGATACCGATGCCAGCAATACCGTCATCCGGATCTGCCCCTGATATGGATGGGACTCATCCAGATACCGCTGAGTGGCCCTGACCAGATACAGGGAATAGTCAATTCCCATTCCCAGGATAACAATGGAAATCAGAAGCCCGGGAATACCGAGCGGCTCGCCCATGATATTCATTGTGCTCAGCGTACAGATAAAGGCAAACAGAATCGGAAGCAGGGAAACAGCGGTTAATCTCCAGTTCATAAAAAAAGGGATCAGCAAAAACAAGACACTGAAACCGACCATTCCCATCATTCGCAGAAAGGTGCTGGACAGTAGATTGCCAAGCCTGTTGGAAAAAAGATTGGAATCAAAAATCTTTACCAGTCCGGTCTGATGAAACCGTTTGAAAAAGGATTCTGCCTGATACTTGTCTCCTGGATTCAGGGAGGTAAAGAGGATCAAACCGGAATCTTTCTGCCGTTTGGAAATGCCGAGGAGACCATAAAATTTTTCCAATATCCGGGTTTCTTGATATTTTCCATGGGACAGTTGACTGAAAAACGGCTGAAACGCATCTTCCGAAAACCCGATTTCCTGACCGGTCTTTTGAATCCGGGCCTGTATTCCGGATTGACTATTTTGATTCCAGAATTGCTTCCATGCGTTAAGATTCTCCCTCCCCCGCTGTTCTCCGGGAAAAACCATAGAGGGAAGAAAAGTTGGATGAAAAACACCGGCCCGTACCTCCTGCTCCAGAAGAGAAGAGATTGTATCGCTGTTCATCTGAAGTTCAGAATCATTTTTCCCTTCTGTCATCAGGTATATTTTGTTAAATATCTCTCCCCAGGTTCCGGTAACCTGTTTTTCGGCAGCAATGGTCTCCTTGCTCACCGAATTCATGGAAGACAGATCCACATGAAACCGGGGCCAGGCAAAAAAAAGCATGATCACCGCAAAACCTCCTGCAGCATATGCTTTGTATCTGCCTCCTGAAATGGCCAGCCAATTGGCAAACTTTTCCATAGGAAGCGGCCCTTTCCTTCCGGCCGGCGGCATTACAGGAAAAATGAGCGGCAGCACGGTATGGACAAAAAGAAAGGAGGAAGCAATTCCAAGAGCTGCAAATTGCCCGATCTGCAGAAGTATCGGAAATCCGCTGAAGGAAAGGGATAAAAATGCACCAACTGTCGTAAGTGTTGCCAAAAGTCCTGCAGCCCGGACTTCTTCTGCTGCCTTTTTCCCAGTGGTTTCATAAGGTCGGTCCAGGAACAGAAAATAGGCGATTCCATAATCCACGGTTATGGAGATCATGGCACCGCCAAACCCAAGTGAAATCAAAGAGATCGAGTCATAGAACAAAGAAAAGATGAAAAACGCCGTGACGGTGCCGCAGATGGAAGGAAGTAATGACATCAGCCCGATCAACGGTCTTGGAAAAGAAAAAATCAATAACAATGCAATCCCGATGGTTGCAAAGGTGGTTGAGTTTCCGACATCTTTTTTAATGGCCGTCTCATTATCCAGGGCTGCGCGAAAAGCCCCTACCGGTGTCAACGTGAATCGGATGCCGGAGCGTTCAGACATCTGATCCAGTTCAGATGAAATGGTATGGATCAGTGCTGTGACCTGACGTGAAAAACCCGTATCTGTCCCCGGCCTGACCGGATTGGCTATAATCAGAAGATGTTTAAAGTCTGATGAAACCAGTTGCCCCTGATAAAAATGAGCATCCCGGCTGGGCGCCAGATGCGCCAGTTTGGCCAGGACAATATTCCGCAGGCCCATCGGGTCTCTGGATATGAATTCAGCCTGCCCGATCCCCTCCATACCGGTAAGCTGGGAAAAACTGTCCGAAAGCTGCTGATGAATCCGGTCCGGTTGCAGGAGCGGCTGAATTTGATTCTCCAGTTCCTCCCTGGTAAACATGACCGGCAAATTATCTACAATATGATAGATCAGCTCCGGTATCAGATTTTGAGTTTCCCGGGTTCCCACTTTCCGAAAAAGCCCGCTCGCAAGCAGTTTTTTTTCCACCAGGACGCCGGCCTCCACAAGGTGATCCGGACTTCCCTTCCGGGTTCCCACATCGATGACAACCAGATCATGAAACGGATGATTTGTAAAAATATACCCTGCATCCGAAACAATCGGGTCATCCATGGGCAGTGTTTTCAGGATATCGGTTTCAATATCCAGCCGGGACAGGCCAATACCCAGAAACAAGGCGGTAACTGCAATCGTCAACACCAGGGAAGCAATGTTGATTCTGTATCCGGAAAAACGCGACATAACTGTTTATCCTTTACTACCCTCACTTATACTTTTGAAAAAATCAGGGAGGTGTTGATTCCGCCAAACGCGAAATTGTTGTTCATCCCGATCTCAAAGGATTCATCCCGGACATCTCCCATGACATGGTTGATGGGAGCGCACAACGGATCGGGAATAACAAGATTCCGTGTCGGTGCGATAAATTTCTCTCTCATCATGATCATGGTGATAATGGATTCAATCCCTCCGCATGCACCCAGGGTATGGCCCATATATCCTTTAAAACCCGATACCGGAATCCGATCCCCGAACACGGAAAAAATGGCCTTTGATTCGGCAATATCCCCGGCTTCGGTTGCCGTGGCATGTGCATTGATATGGCCGATCCTGTCCGGTGAAAGTCCGGCTTCCTTCAAAGCCAGTCTGGAAGCGCCGATCAGGCCCTCCACTCCCGGACTGGTCAGATGGGAACCATCGCAATTGTTTCCAAACCCCAGAACCTCCGCATAGATCCGTGCGCTTCTTTTCCGGGCATGTTTATATTCTTCCAGTATGAGACAGGCCCCACCTTCGCTCACCACCAGGCCGTCCCGATCCTTGTCAAAAGGCCTTGGCGTCAATTCCGGTGTATTATTATAATTGGTTGAAGTGGTGCGCATGATATCAAACACACCGGCATTCATGAAATGCATCTCCTCGGCTCCGCCGGTGATCATCATGGCCGCCTTTCCCTGCCGGATCGCCTCATACCCAAACCCGATACCCTGAGAGCCGGAAACACATGCCGTACAGGAAGCAATCAACGGCCCTTTGGACTGAAACAGAATCGCAATGTTTGCCGCACAGGTATGGCTCATGAACTGAAGATAGGATGAGGACTGCATTCCCTTCAGGCTCCGTTTTGTCGATGCCTGTTGAAAAAAAACCTCCATGGATGTTGTGCTTCCCTCTGTGGAACCAAAGGAGACTCCGCATTTTTCAGATGAAATTTCATCCTGTTCCAAGCCGGAATCCGCAACTGCCTGGAGTGCGGCCATGGCTGCCAGTATCCCGACCCTTCCCATTGTCCGCCTGTACTGCCTGGGAATCTGTTTCTCATCAAAATCAGGACAAAGCCCGGCCACCTTGCAGCGCAGATTTTCAATCTCATCCCACTCCGGCATCTTTTGGATTCCGCTTTTCTGCTCCCGGAGTGCGGATGAAAGCGCCGCAACTGAATTGCCCAAAGGGGAAAGGACTCCGATTCCGGTTACAACAACCCTTGGCTGATGTCTCATTCTTGTTCTCTCCATCCGCTCTTCCCGCTCAATGCCCTGTGATATAAGGTTTCAACCTCTTTTACAACCTCCCTTATGTTTTTCTCTTTCGGGATATGAATCAGATCCATGAACTCGATCTGAATGTCTGATGTCTCTTTTGCCGGCAAGTACCAGGGTTCTCCTTTTGGAAGAAAAGGCGGATCATTGTGAATCAAAACCAGTTGAACCGGAACTCCCTGCTTCTGGGCAATTTTAAATGCCCCTGCCTTGAATTTCCGCAGCGAACCCCTAGGCGACCTTGTCCCTTCCGGAAACAGAAGGAATTTATACCCCATATTCAGCTTTTCCATGGCATCCAGCAGGGACATCATTGGATTTGCCGAACTGCCCTCCGGAGAAAGGATATATCCGGAAGACCGGAAAATCGGACCCAGCGGCAGCCATGTGGCCAGGGAGCGTTTCACCAGAACCGTCAGTTTCGGAATATCGCGGATCAGATACAGAACATCAAACAGCCCGGGATGGTTGGCGATGATGATGCATGGACCTTCGTAACAATGCCCTTTTGCCGGTCGGGCCCTGAGAAGTCCACCAACACGCATCAATCCAAGCCAGATGACAAAGAAAAACCGATGTGTGTTCTGCATGCGGGATGGTTTATGGCATGTCGCCCATTCCATCAGGGCAATCACCGGAAGAACCCAAAAAAGCTCCAGCAGAATTCCGACAGCAAACAGAAAAAACATGAAAAACATGAAGAAACCTTTTCGGATCCTAGAAACCATACCTTATTCCTTACTCCTTTTTCATGTCCGGTTCAGGAGATATGAATCTTGATGGGTTTGTAAAAAATCTCTGAATCGTCATGCCGCCTTGATCCGGCATCCATAAACCCTTCAAATGACTGGATTCCGGGTCAAGCCCGGAATGACAAAAAAATGAATAATCCGAATTCTTACAGGGACATCAATTATTCATGGATCGCTTCAAACAGATCGGAACCTGAAATCGCCTTCACAACCGCTTCAATATCCTTATCCATCGGCCTATCCTCATAAAGAGACGGTGCGATATCCCGTATCCTCTGGAATATCCTGTCCAGCTCCGGTCGTGCTGAAATCCCCCCCCGGATTTCGCAGGCCTGAACCGCTGATAAAAGATGAATCGCCACAACCCGTTCCACCAGACAGCAGATTCGGGCAGCATCCCGTGCCGCAATGGTTCCCATACTGACCTTATCCTGGTTATGGGATTCGGTGGAACGGGAAAAAGAAGCCGCAGGCATGGTCAGCTTCAACGCCTCAGCCGAAAGGGCGGATGAAGAGATGGACATGGCCTTGAATCCATGGTTGAAAAGCCTTTCATCCCCGGAAAGCTGAACCAGATCCGCAGGAAGTCCCCGGTTCACATTGGAATCCACCATCACAGCGATCTGCCGATCCGACATATCCGCGATGGAAGCCAGCGCTGCTTTCAGTGAATCCATGGCAGAGGCAATATGTCCGCCATAAAAATTTCCGCCCATAATCACCTGATTGGTTTTTGGATCAAATATCGGGTTGTCATTGGAACTGTTTGCTTCGATCTCAACCCATTCATGAACCCATCTCAATGTGTCATACAATACACCGGCCACCTGGGGCGTGCATCGAATTGAATAGGGGTCTTGCAGTGTCTCCAGTGCTTTGGATTCAAAAGCAGATGATTCTTCCCGGCTAGTCAGCAATTGAAGAATGACATCTGCAACAAAAATCTGTCCGGGGTGAGGTTTAGCCTTTGAAATCGCCGGATGATAGTGGTGGGCATTTCCCATCAGCGCATGGATACTCAATGCTGTTGCATAGATTACCGCATTCAAAACCCGCTCTGCTCTCTCGACCATCACAACTGCAATGCCGGTCATGATGGCCGTACCATTCATGATCGCCAGCGGTTCTTTGGGTTTAAACAGATATGGGGATAATCCGGCTTTCTCAAGGGCTATCCCGGCTGAAATCTGTTTTCCCTCATAAAACACCTCCCGCTCTCCCATCAATGCGGCCGCAACATAGGACATGGGCGTAAGATCTCCGGATGCCCCGACAGATCCTTCGGATGGCACCACGGGCGTGATATCATGATTCAGAAACGCGGCCATGATCTCCAGAAGCTGAACAGAAACCCCGGAATATCCTCTTGCAAAACATAAAATTCTGGTAACCATTGCTGCACGGACATGAACCGGATCAATGGGTTCACCGGTTCCACAGCCATGGAACCGGATCAGATTCCGGCCATTCTGCAAGGCGACATCCCCGACCATTCTCTTTCCGCAGCATTTTCCGAATCCGGTTGTGACTCCGTAAATCGGCGTGCCGTTATTCATGGCATCGAGCAGTATGGTCTGTGATTTTTGCAGATGTGCATGGAATTTTTCATCCGGGCTGATTTCAATCCGGGCCAATCCTTTGGCCACCGCGATGATCTCTTCCAGAGAAAAGGTTCCTTCGTCAACCACCAGCGTGCGATTCTTTTTCAAATTATCTAGCATGCCTCATACCTCTGTAATCGTTTCCCTATTTGTCTTGTAATTCACACTGTATATTGTCACCCAAAGGGCAGGCACAGGGGCCTGCCCCTACGAGTTATAATTGTAAAATTGAATCATTATCCTTCATCGGGTTATCTTACATAATCAAACCGGTT
>CAYTGW010000141.1:0-11237 GCA_964437395.1 uncultured Desulfocicer sp. | reverse complement strand
TTCAAAAGTCAGTTGTTGTCATTCCGGCGAAAGCCGGACACGCATTGAAGCGCAGCGCTATCCAGTATTTTCGGCTCTTTTCTGGGCACCGACTTTCCGCCGGTGTGACGCTTTTTAATAGTTTTGAAATTAGCTCAAAGGTTTATATGGCATTAAAAGTTCACAAGTCAATATACAAATATCCTGTTTCATAACCTTATTATCAAAGTGCTTGTTTCATTACATTTTATATGGTATCTGTAAAAAAAAATTTCAGTTGTTCTGTTATAATGTTTTAATTTTCAATATCATATTTCAAATATTGAACCATTATGATTTTTTTATAAGGATGGATTACAGATGCCCCAGATTAACAGGATTGCACCATTTGCACTGACCATCATCATCGGAATTTCTCTACAGATACTGTTTATTTTCCCGGATATAAAGGACACACCTGCCAAAGCAGTGATCGAATTTACAAAAGCATATTTTCAGGCTGACAAATCCATGGCAGACCGGTTGTGCGAAGAAAGTAAAATTGTGAATAACATCGATGTTGTTGATCGATACATTCAACAAAAAAATCAGGAAGCTTCTGATCGCGGTTTCGGAATGTTTTATATGAGTGATTCCGTTTACAACCTGCGAACTCATATGATTCGTCAGGATGATTCATCTGTTGAATTGCGGTTAACCGGAGAGGCCAAACCGGTACTGAAAGCCTTTTTTACCGGAGAAGCAACCAAAACAATTGATGAGGTTGTTCGAGTGGTAAAGCATAATGGAAAATGGCTGGTTTGCGGAAATATTTTTTCAATCGCCGGTTGATGAACTGATCATTTTTTTTAACACATTCAACACAAATAACAAAAACCGCACAGGCACAGAGAGAGCAGAACAGGTTCAATTGATCCGGAAAGGAGACAAGAACCGGATTCATTGAAATGATCACCTCACAATGCAGAACGCTATCTGGCGGATATCCTCTGCATCTGTAAAGCAAATCCATACGGAGTGTGGCGGACTCGATATGAAGATGCTTCTGTAACTGCTCTCCCCATGTCTCTGCGGTTTTATCAATAAAAAAGCCCTGCCTGGTCGAAACCAAGGCAGGGCTTATTATTCAATTCACCCGGATATCACCTTGACCTCGAAGGCACATCATGTTTTCCCGTAATCCTGATAGGTCTCCTGGCTCGTGGATTAACCGATCAATCGCCCCTTCCCAGCCAAACAACCTGACCAGTGGTTTTATGCGATCAACCTCTCCACTCACAGTGGCGGGCCCGCAGCGGATTTTCACCGCTTTCCCTTTTATGCCGAAACGGCATCCAGATCAAAAAAAATATGGCTGTACATAACGAAAAATCCATAAATCTGTCAAGCAAAAACAGACAGGAGACTTTTCCGTTATTACATATTCCTTCTGTATTGTCCTCCAACATTATATAGGGCTTTTGTGATCTGCCCCATGGAGCATACCCTTACCGTATTCATCAACTCTTCGAATACGTTTCCACCGGCCAGGGCAACCTGTTGAAGCCGATTTAATGCAGCAGATGATTTGCTTTCGTTTCTTTTCTGAAAATCATGAAGCCGTTTCAACTGGGAAGCTTTTTCCCCTTCTGTTGCCCGCGCAAGCTCGATGCAGGAAGATACTTCTTCTGCGGAAATATCAGGATTGCGGAACGTATTTACACCAATGAGCGGAAGCTCTCCCGAGTGTTTCTTATATTCATAATATAACGACTCTTCCTGAATACTGCTTCTTTGATACCCGGTTTCCATGGCGCCTAAGACACCACCCCGTGAGGTAATTCGATCAAACTCCATCAAAACCGCTTCTTCAACCAGGTGAGTCAGCTCTTCAACAATGAAGCTTCCCTGATATACATTCTCATTCTTGGAAAGGCCCCATTCCCGATTGATAATCAACTGTATGGCCAGAGCCCGTCTTACCGATTCGTCCGTCGGAGTGGTAATGGCCTCGTCATATGCATTGGTATGCAGGCTGTTGCAGTTATCATAGATAGCACATAAAGCCTGAAGGGTTGTCCGGATATCGTTAAACTGAATCTCCTGACTGTGAAGAGACCGGCCGGAGGTCTGGATATGATATTTCAACATCTGTGACCGGGCAGCCCCTTTGTATTTTTCCCGCAAGGCAATAGACCATATCCTGCGTGCTACACGCCCGATAACCGTGTATTCCGCATCCATTCCATTGGAAAAAAAGAATGAAAAATTGGGTGCGAAACGATCCAGCGGCATATTTCTAGAAAGGTAATACTCCAGATACGTAAAACCATTTGCAAGTGTTAACGCCAGTTGGGTAATGGGATTGGCGCCGGCCTCTGCAATGTGATATCCGGAAATGGACACTGAATAAAAATTACGGACATTCTTATCAATAAAAAACTGCTGGATATCTCCCATCATTTTCAGGGCAAACTCAATGGAAAGGATACAGGTATTCTGCCCCTGATCCTCTTTCAGGATATCTGCCTGAACCGTTCCCCGGATATTGGACAAAACCATATCACGGATATTCTGATACACTTCGGCAGAGGGCTCCTTGCCTTTTTCCGCCTTGTACTTGTCAATCTGCTGATCGATTGCCGTGTTCATGAACATGGCAAGGATAATCGGCGCCGGGCCGTTAATGGTCATTGAAACCGAGGTGTCAGGCGAACACAATTCAAACCCGTCATACAGGGTTCTGACATCATCAATCGTACAGACACTTACTCCAGAAGTCCCGACCTTTCCATATATGTCGGGTCGGATTTCCGGATCATATCCATACAAAGTTACAGAATCAAAAGCGGTTGATAAACGGGTGGCGGAATGATTGGCAGACAGAAGTTTAAACCGCTTATTCGTCCGGCCAGGATCTCCCTCCCCTGCAAACATACGGGTGGGATCTTCATCTGTCCGCTTGAGAGGAAATACACCGGAAGTATAGGGGAAACTCCCTGGAAGGTTCTCTTCACGCATCCATCGGTAGAGTTCCCCCGGATCGGTATATTTGGGCAATGAGATTCTGGGAATCTTTAACTTTGAAAGGGATTCCGTATACAGGGGAACGCGAATCTCATGATCACGGACATTGTAAACCAGCTCGTCCTGACCATATGCGCTCTTGACAGCATCCCATTCCTTCACGAGATTATGGGTTTCCAGGTCAAGCTGTTCTTCTGTTTTTTTTATGGATTCACTAATCCTTTTGATAAGATTTGAATCATCAGCAGTATTGTTCTGTTCTAGGGTTTCCATCGCTTTCTCAAGATGCCAGATGGTTCTGACAACTTCCGTCTGCTCTTTTGTGTACTGGTGATATCTTCTCACTGTATCCGCAATTTCAGAAAGATAGCGGACACGGTACGGTGGAATAATGATCGCTTTTGAACTGGAGTGCTTGGCTTTGGGCCTCGGAAGCTTTGAATCCAATTTCACCCCGGTCTTGGCAGCGATTGTATCCAGAATGCCAAGATACAAAGCGGTAACGCCATCATCATTAAATTTAGATGCGATCGTTCCATATACCGGCATCTCTTCTGTTGGTCTGTCAAACGCTTTGCGGTTCCGCTGCACCTGTTTTCGAACATCCCGGAGTGCGTCCTCGCTTCCTTGTTTTTCAAATTTATTGATTGCGACAATGTCTGCGTAATCCAGCATATCGATCTTTTCAAGCTGGGTTGCGGCGCCAAACTCGCTGGTCATGACGTAAACCGATATGTCCACCAGATCGTGTATCCTGGAATTCCCCTGTCCGATTCCGGCTGTTTCAGCGATGACCAGATCAAACCCGGCAGCTTTGGCAACCAGGATGGCCTCAGACATGGCCAAAGGCACCTCGGAATCTGACTTTCGGGTTGCGAGGCTGCGCATATACAATCTAGGATTTCCAAGGCTGTTCATACGGATTCGATCCCCCAGCAGAGCGCCGCCTGTCTTCCGGCGTGATGGATCTCCGCAGATGACCGCCACATGAATATCCTCCATATCCATCATCAGACGGATCAGAATCTCATCGGTCAGGGAAGATTTGCCGGCTCCTCCGGTACCCGTGATACCGATTACCGGTATAATCCGCTTTCCGATTTTTTCCGTAAGCTGCGCTCTTATCTTTTCCAGATTCCCGTTTTCTCGACTCTTTTCATTCCCGACAAATGTGATCAGATTGGCAATGGAGAAACGGTTGTCTCTTGAGAGGTTTTTCAGGTCAAGGGTCGGAGACATCATGGTTGAAAAATCCATTGTCTCGACCATATGGTTAATCATTCCCTGTAACCCTCTTCTTGCCCCTTCTTCCGGAGAATAGATTTTGGTCACTCCATATGCTTCAAGCTCTTTGATTTCATCCGGGACAATCACACCGCCACCACCCCCGAATATCCGGATATGAGGCGCATTTTTCTCCTGTAACAGATCAACCATATATTTAAAAAATTCCATATGGCCGCCCTGATAACTCGATACAGCAATACCCTGGACATCTTCATCAATCGCTGCTTCCACAATCTCCTGGGCAGACCGGTTATGACCGAGATGAACCACCTCCACACCGGTATCCTGAAGAATCCTTCGCATGATATTGATCGACGCATCATGTCCATCAAAAAGCGATGTTGCTGTAATCACGCGAATCTTATGATTAGGCTTATAAACCTCCACTTCAACTGACATTTTCCTGCTCCTTTCCAAAAACCTGGCTGACACACACAAATTATATTTTTTTTAAAATCGAATAATTTTTTCTGAATGAATGATTACCCCTGCTATTCAAGCATACCAAAAATCGTTTTTGTCTGAAAATCAATAAATTCATCAAGCGAGTAATGACGGGTGTAATACCAGCGGCGAAAAGCCCATGATTGTCCAAGGATGGATATGTTATGCGCAACCAGATCAATTGTTTTTTCATCCAGTTTCGGTAAATCAGCAGAGGCATTGATTTTCGTTATGACATCAATAAAAATACCGGTTATCCTTATTTCATTTTCAAGAACCTTCTTTTTCCATTGCAACGGCAGGAACTGTGTTACCTGATACATCAATAATATATGATCGGACATCAGATCGCAAACCAGAAAAAACTCCCGTATCACCTGGGCAAGTGTTTTCCGGCCCGGAGTCACGCTGGCTAGAATTTTACCGACACTGACCTCAACCTCCGAATGGATGGCATCACAAACCAGATAGAGAACATCCTCCTTGGATGTCACGTATTCATACAAAGATCCAATGGAAAATCCAGATGCCCGAGCAATCTGCCGGGTGGTTGTTTTATGAAATCCATTTTTAATAAAAAGCTGAACAGAAGCATCGACTATCTGCCGTCTTCGATGCTTAACAAGATCCGGATCTTTAATCTGCGTGGGAACATCTCTGGTTCCGCCATCAGACAGCCTATCTTCTTCTTTTATGTCTTCGCCTTTCCCCACAGGAATCCCGCCTTTTTTGGTATTCTGAACGAGCGCTCGGTCAACTTTGCAATTATTATCACTGATTCTGAATATTTGTCAAGATTTTACAGTCCGGATTTACCCCCCATGTTTCCATAATCCCATCCAGAAGGGATGTAATCAGTGGGTCTTTTTTTCGTTTGCGATAGTAAAGAAAAGAAAGATCTATCGTATCCACAATTTCACTCCAGATGACAACTTTTCCCTGCCGCTGTGCCTCCAGGGCTTCGTCTTCAATCATAATGGCCAGTCCGACACCGGATGCAACCAGCGTCTTGATTACCGGTTCCTGATCGGCGACTGTCACCCGGATCGGATACAGGTTCCGTTTTTCAAATGCACGGGAAGCGATTTTACAGAACTGACAAGTCGGCGGAGTCCATATCCAGGGCATCCTGGCGATTTCTTCCCATCCCGCGCCTTCCAACCGGTTCTTCCATTTGATGGGGGCAACGACCAGAATATTGAATTGCCTCAGGGATACGACCTCGATCTCTGTCTCGTCAGGTACTCCATAGACAAAACCGCCATCGATTTCACCTTTTTTCAAAGCCTCCGGCTGAAGCCACGACCAGCGTTGCAGCAGATGGAAGTCCAGCTTGCAATGATGATTCTGCATGTAGGAAAGCAGGGCATCGATCCTGAGAAACTGCGGATCGATATGAAGTCCGAGCTTGATCGTACCAGACACCTCTTCCTTCAATGACAAGGCATGACTCTGGATATCCGCTATTGTAGAAAGCGCCTTTTCGGCCTGTTTGCGAAGCACATCTCCTTCTCGCGTGAGTTTCATCCCTTTGGGCGTCCGAACAAACAGCGGCACCCCAAGCTCTTCTTCCAGCGATTTGATATGGGCACTGATCGCAGGCTGGCTTGTATGAAGGCGATTGGCAGCCCTGGTTAAATGTCCCTCTTCCGCTACGGTAACAAATGTTTTTAACTGGTAAAGCTCCATAATCGATACCCCGACAAGACCATCCGTGTTTTGCTGAAACTCCCGTCCCATACAAGCCATGCTCGTAAGACTATCCATAACCGCTGTCATCCGACCGTGTCAATCGGATTTTCTGATGACTCTTATCGGATATTACGATTGGATATTCTTGATACCTTTTACTATTTTACCATTATACAACCTTCGCCCTTGAGAGAGAAAGACAATATTCAGAGAAAGGTTGATAGAGGGAAATACAGCGGAAAGGATGGCAAAAAATGAATCGCACTGCAATATCATACATTCTGAAGCTTTTCATGCCGGAAGAAAGCGGCCTGAATATAAATCTTTCTTCCGGCACGCGACATGGCCGGATGATAACGGTGAAACGAACGGTTTCGGTCAAGGCGATTGTCTGGATTGTCCTTTCCATTATCATGTCCCTGATATTGGGGCAACTGAACTGAACAGTATCCATATAAACCACTCACCCCCGGATACGCTGCCGGGAAGAACAAGAAAAAAATAAAAAATCCTGTCGATTGCCGATTCCGGATCATACCGCTGAAGCTGCTTTTGCGACCATGTGCCTTCATCATATCGATCACCCGCTTGAAATGATTCTGGAGATTAAAAGGATACTGAAACCGGGAGGCCGAATTGTTCTGACCGATCTCGAAAAACATGATTTTGATTTTTTCAAAAAAGAGCAGAATGATCGCCGGCAGGGTTTTTATTTCAGTGACATCCGGCAATGGCTTTCAGGAGCCGGTTTTTCCAACATTATCATCGGCCCTGTGGCAAAAGAAAAATATCTGCCGCTTTCGGGTCGGCAAAATCCCGCTTTCCTGACGGTTTTCATCACCACCGGCACCACCTGAGATTCTGACTGCTCTTCAGAATATAGAGGATCTAAGATTGTTCAACTCGTTTTTTCTGTTTCTCATTTATGTTCGACATTTTTTAAGCGGTTTGCCGAGAGATTTCTTGATATGAAAATTCCCAGAGCCCTGCATTGGCTTTGGCATGCTCAATGGTCATGCTCACAATATTCCCCTTTTCATCAACGTCTATGTAAATGTTTTCACTTATCTCTTTCGTCTCGTGAATATCTTTGTCTGTGAATTCTAAATGAGCGGTATCCGTGTCTGAAAAATATTTCATCCTCATGTTCTATTCCTCCTTGTATGATCTGTCGAAGAAAGCATTATGCACTGTTTCGCCATCTTCAAGTAAGACTGGCTTCTACCAGCAGCTTCATTTTATAGAGATGGGCTTTAACCGTTTAATCTCTATAGCCTGGGGACTATTCATTGCATGCCAAAGATCCCAGTCTTGCTGCAAACCCAGCCAAAAGTCCGCCGACATGCCCAAAACATGAGATAGTCTAAGGGCGGTATCAGGTGTTACTGACCTACGCCCCTTAATTATTTCATTAAGACGCGGATACGACACACCTAAACTTTGAGCGAGTGCTGTCTGAGTTAGTTCAAGAGGCTTAACAAACTCCTCTAAAAGCATTTCCCCCGGATGTGTTGGAGGACGTTTCTTTGGAAGACGTCTACCAATATTATTTTCAGTGATAATCTGTAATTTCGACCTTATAGGCATGGCCTTCCTCCCAAATAAAACAAATACGATATTGCTGATTAATTCGGATACTATATTGATTTTCTCTATCACCTTTTAGTCGCTCAAGTCGATTGCCAGGAGGTATCTGGAGTTCAATGACATCTCTAATCCGGTTAATTTGGTCTAACTTTCGTTGAGCTACAGGCCAAATGGATTGTGAACAGCATTTTCTGGCGGCTTGAGAACTATGCCCGTCAAAAACATCCTCCGTGCCTGCATTTTTAAAAGATTTTATCATGTATCGTATTATAATGGAGTCCATTATAACCGTCAATAAGATTTGATCTTGTGTGCAAGAAAAAAAGTTCATTCTTGTTGGTGGCTGGTGCCATTATTTTTATCAGTTTCTATTTGATGGAGCACCGGAAAATCCCTCTGTTAAGAACAACCGATATAGACTTTCTTGTGCCGAATCCGGTGCATATCGAAAGAAAAAGCATAAAGAGCCTGTCCTCTATTTCCTTCTCACAAATGAGTGGTTGGGGCTAAAGCCTCACTCTCAGACAGACTTTTTAGTAATTGCAGTCAAGACCTCATTTGCAACTATTTCAATACCCCTTTCAGATGACACTGCAAGCCTATCTGCTAAGATCGGTGAAAAAGCTGCAACGTCGTCCTTTGTTACATGGTGCCAAATGGGTAGAATTATTTTCCCTGAAGATATTTCCATTGCTACAAGTCCATCCAGCTCCCTCTGAGGCCACTCCTTTGAAAAAAAACTTTTGCTGAGGACAACAATACCAAAACGTGAATTTGATAAACCATGATCAATTGAACGTCGCAGGCTATCACCAAGAGTGAGTGTAAACTCGTCATACCATACCTTTAATCCTGCGCTGGATAGCTTATTCGCTAGATCACGAACAAATTCCACTTTATCTTCACTTGCATGAGATATGAAGACATCCCAAGATCCGGATGAACTTCTTTCAACAGTAGGATCTTTTTTCGGTTTTTGAGACCTATGTGGTGCAATGCTTTTCAATTTTGAAGGCGTACCGGGTTGTTTTACAGGCAACCCAAGCGCAGATACAAAATCTTTATTTTTTCTGAGCTTTTCCCTCCGGTTCTTTAACATATTTATAATCTGATTCTGCGCAGTCGCATTAAAAAGTTCAACTTGTTTCGTAAGCTTTTCACTTTGCTCATGTATGATTTTAAAAATATTATTAGCTTCCTTTTTAACTTCCTCTGGATTATTACCCCAATTGACTATGTCAAAGGCGATTTCATTTCCATTAAGTTCAACTTCAATAGTCCACACTGTTCGTGGATTTGGAACGAACCTAAGAATATTAGAGTTACCTTCAAAAGGTAGGTGGTATTTAATAACCTGACGAGGATAGCTATTACCAGCTTGTACAAAAAAACGATGGTGAGGATGATGTTCTGCAGGAATCATTCGTTCGCAAGTTGAGATGTATGCATCTTGAAACCTAAAGTGAAGCGGGTCGAGCCTGACTTGTTTTAAAATTTGGAGAGTGTGTGTCTCATCTTCAGCTTGAGAGAGAAAGGATTCATCAAATGATTCAACTTGAGCTTTTACCTGCTGAAGCTGTGTACGAAATACCTGTTCGGCGTCAATTTCTGCAAATAACTTCATTTATCTTTCTCACCGTAAAAATTTTCTGGCCCCAACGGCGGCGGTCAGTGGGCAGCCAGGGTTTCCACTGGCGCTTTTAAAAAACGGTTAATCCCAATTTTAAACAAACTTTCGAAAATGCACCGGCCCTGGATGTCCACTGAACTGCCTGGGTTAGCGAAAACTTATTTTTCTGCAAGGTTCTCAATAATTACAGCCCAATCATTTTCTGAAATTTCATTAGGTGTAAATACCCTCATTGTTGGAATATGTAAAACATGTGTAATATTCGTTTTGCCGCTATCCCTCAAAACTGACAACTTTTCAAATGCATCTTTTATTGAAAGCTGCCTATTTGGGGTACCAAGCGGTAGAATGCTAAATGGCAATTTCCACTCTTCAGGCCAAACATTTTTAACTGTCTTTTCATAGTCAATTGGTGAGTACACGAGAAAGGGAGTAGTTAAAGCCTGAGTTTCACTACAATACATAATTCCACAAGACCCAACCGTCATTTCCTTGGATTTTGTCTTTATGGTCTTCATCCACGTATCGTCGCCTTGAGGTACAGCCCACATTCGTGCGCCAATACCGGCCCAAATATTTGTAAGATTCTTTGATGAGAAGACAAATAGTTTCATTCACGCCTCGCTAACCATATTATTATCAGGTCAAATATTTCTCCGATATTTTCACAATAAATCGCTTGAAAAAAGTGGAATATTCCGTATATTGAAACCAGAATACCATAACATCGTCAACGATAAAGTTTCATAACAGAATCATTTTCTTCCTGTGATGTCAATATCAAATTTACCGGAAACTGCTGGATGAAGCCATTGAAATCATATGGATTCACCGCTGCTCCATCCGCAGGGGAAGAATCGGCTGCAAATGGTTTGTAAAATGATCTGTGAAGAACCGGGATAAAAAAATCAAGCCCGGATGAATGGAGACAGATGCGGGCAAGCTGAAAGAAGACCTTGCCACCAAATCCGGCATCAGGTTAAACTCGATGTTCAAGTTTTTTTTGTCATTCCAGCGAAAGCCAGAATCCAGTGGTTTTGATGAATCGCCTAGATTCCGGGTCTTCGCTTCGCTCCGCCCGGAATGACGGGGTTTATTTCTTTTCAGTGATAAAAAAAACTTGAACATCGAGTTAAAGATATTGGCGCTTGCAGAATGCCCTGGAGCGGTGCTGGATACTGGATGGATATGGCGCTGCCCGGCACAAAAGAAATTTGTTTTGATTTTCCGGATATCTGTGATTTCTTCTGTGATTTCTTGATTTTTGATTTCTTGTCGGACCAAGCTAAAAGCACGGCAATCAATGATTTAGATAGAAGATAAGGTACTTTTTTATTCTTAAAGTGATGTTTTTGGGGTGAAAAAGTGCGGTTTAAGGAAAAGTAGTCGGTTTTTCTTTTTACAAATGGAATACGGTGAAGGCTCCGGTACCGGCTGTTCCTCCTGTTCCGGCGGTGGAAGTGCAGGTCAGACGAAGCTGTCCCCAATTTCCCTCTAAAGCGGAACTGTACGGATCGGCTTTTTGCATCCCCACCAGTGAAAGGTTATGCCACTTTGTGAATTTCTTTTGATTCGTATTCGGGAAACATAATTATAGCAGGATGTACATTAA
>CAYTGW010000140.1:0-11248 GCA_964437395.1 uncultured Desulfocicer sp. | reverse complement strand
TACCGACTTTCGCCGGTGTGATGCTTTTTAATGGTTTTGAAATTGGCTCACAAGCTTTTTTGAAATGCTACAACCAGTCGAACTGCAATAAACCCTTCTGAAAAAATATGATATTCAAACAGGTATTGATCCAGCTTTTCATGCACTCTTGGGCAATAGTTTTTACCAGACGCAAAGGAAGACACATAAAATGTCAATTTCAGAGACATTTTAAAAAGTATCAATTAGATTTTATAGCATTGAGTGTTTCTAATGGAGTGCAGTGATTTAAAGTAGGTGCTATACTATTCTATTCCAAAAAAAATTTCAAGCAAAAAATATGACCGTTATACTTCATTTTGGATAAATTCCCCTATAATGGCCATAAGCAACAACGGCCTCTATCATCCAATCTTTTTTCGCAAGAGGCCAGTTGGAAAGAATAAATTTTTGCTTTTTGCGCTACATCACGAGCAATCTTTTGTAAGCAGCTATTTTTCTGATGGGTCTTGCGCAAGAAGCCTCCCTGCCCCTCATGATAAGCAAGATACATATTATAAGTATCATTTATTGCAATTTTGCACTGATTGTGGCTTTTCAGACAATACCAGCCGATAAAATCGATAGCATCCCCGAAATCATCCCGATCTGCTCCCCAGTTCCCTGTTTCCTGTTGATATTTTTCCCATGTTCCGTCAAGGGCCTGCGAGTAACCGTATGCACTCGAAGGACGAGGTCCGGGCAAAACAAATAAGCAGGTGGTTCTGGGGGGTCTTGCATCTGCTTGATATTTTGATTCTTTATGCATGATTGCCATTAAAACAGGAATCGGAATCCGCCACTTTTCAAAAGACTTTTTTGCCGCTTTATACCAGTATTCATTTTCAACAAAAACAGTGCAGATATTGTCTGGATCTGAAGGGGTGGTATTCCGGCCTGCGCACCCTCCCAGCCAGGCGCAGCAAAAAAGAAAAACACATATTTTCAGGAAAAGGTTATTGTTGAAAACAATTACGAATTTCATTTTTTTGACATTTTCAGTCAAGACAAACCTAAGCCACGGGCAAAAACACTCGAAAAATCGTCCCTTTTTGCTTGCTGCTTTCCAGTTCAATAAATCCATTTAATGCATCGACAATACTCTGTACAATGGCAAGACCCATACCATACCCTGAACCGGTTCGATTCGTTGTGAAATAAGGATCAAAAATTCGATCCCGGATATCCTCATCAATTCCTTTTCCTGTGTCCGAAACGGTCAAACAAAAGTAGGACCCTGGAGTCAGCGAACGGTGATTGTTTTTCGCTCCGATCGTCATGGTCTCAAGAGCAACCGATAGCACCCCTCCTTTTTCAAGCATGGCATTGCAGGCATTGGTACAGAGGTTAACCACGATCTGTTGAATCTGATTAGGATTTGCCTTAACATTTTCTGCATCAACCATAATTTTGTTCTGCAGCGCAATCTGTTTTGGCAAGGATTTTTGAAATCGATTCAAGATATCTTTTACAAATCCTCCGATTTGAAAAGTTTTTTGCTCCATCTCCTTCTGTCTGCTGAAAACCTGTAAATCGTTAACAAGGTCCTTTGCTCTTTCAGCAGCTTCCATCGCATGTTTTAAATTTTTTTTGATCGAAGAATCCTTTGGGCTGTCAAGCAGTGCCATCTCAACATATCCCATGATTGCAGTCAGAATTTCATTAAAATCCTGAGCAATGCCCGATGCCAGAGTGCCTAATGCAGCCACCTTCCGTTCAACAGACATTATTTTTGATTGTTTTTTTTGCAATTTACCCCCCATTGACTTTTTCCTGATAGGCTTTCTGGATACATTGTTTGACATCTCTTCACTCATCTGATTATCCTTTGGATACAAATTCGTATAAATACTAAAATGGTGGTATATCTTGGACAGCTCGCCATGTTTTGAATCATACCGGTATGGGATTGAGACAATCTATATCCTAATCATATTCATTTTTCAAGTAGTTAGTGTCTGATTTATGGAGTGAATCACTGGTTCCTTTTTCATACACAGATCATTCTCCTGTAAAAGTCGGAATTCTTTTATCCAGCATTGCGTTTACGGCCTCCATATGATCTTTGGTGTGATGGCACAATGCCTGGAGGGATGCGGATTGTTCAAGCAAATGAGGAAGGGTTAGATATTGCCCCATATACAAAAGCCGTTTTGCCATTCTCAGCGCCTCAGGAGGTTTGGATGCAATCTTTTGAGCCAAATCCATTGCTGTTTCCATGAGCAATTCATGTTCAACACAATAATTGACAAGACCCATATCAAAAGCTTCCTCTCCCTTGATCAATTCACCTGTAAAGGTCATCTCACAGGCTTTTGCCATGCCAACTGCCCTTGGTAAAAAATAGGCTCCTCCGTCACCCGGAATCAGTCCGAGGTTCAGAAATGTCTCCCCAAACAGCGCCTTTTTCGATGCAACCCGCATATCACACATAAGAGCCAAATCACATCCAGCCCCAATAGCTGCCCCGTTTACGGCTGCGATTGTAGGCACTTCAATGTTATGGACTGCAAGGGGAATTCTCTGAACATTTTTTCGGTATCTTTCCATCAATTTTGCAGGAGATCCCTGAAACATGCTCTCTCTTGCCGCCATATCTTTTATGTTCCCGCCGGCAGAAAATGCAGGGTCCATCCCGGTAATAATTAACACCTTGACATTGAGATCATGATTGATCAGGTTACAGGCTATCTCCATTTCTGCGATCATTTCTGCGCTTGTAATCACGTTTCGTATTTCAGGACGGTTTAAAATCAATGTGGCGATCCCCTTGTCCACGGTGAAAAGGATTTCCTTGAAGGTTCTGGGTATTTCCATGTTTGTTACTCCAATCTGTTTTGATTATGGATGTCAGGGGGGTTTTTGTCTCTTCAGCAAATTCCCGAATCTTTGTTACTCTCCAATAATTTTTACCAAGACTCTTTTCCGTCTTTTGCCATCAAATTCACCATAGAAAATCTGCTCCCATGTTCCGAAATCAAGATGTCCATCGGTTATGGCTACGACAACTTCCCTCCCCATGATCTGTCTCTTCATGTGAGCATCTGCATTATCCTCCCCCACATTGTGACGATATTGAGTAACAGGCGCATGAGGAGCAAGCTTTTCGAGCCAGACCTCATAATCATGGTGCAGACCGGATTCATCGTCATTAATGAAAACAGATGCGGTAATATGCATGGCATTTACCAGAACCAACCCTTCTTTGACCCCGCTTTCTTTGATACAGGTTTCAACATCCGGCGTGATATTGATAAAAGCCCGCCTGGTCGAAACCTGAAACCAAAGCTCTTTCCGATAGCTTCTCATGGCACCTCCGTAATAAAATTGCAAAATGTCTCTTGAAATTGTGTGAAATGAGCCCTATGCTGAATGGTATACAATTGATTCAAAATATGGTAAGTTTGATTCATGTAAATGTTTATAATAGGATTGCGGATATTCCAAAATCTTGCTAATCAAAACTTGATTTTTCTGTCTTATACGCCAATAATATAACAAAAAGCAACTTGCCCCTCTGGAGGATTTAAAAAAAAATGAAGACCATAATCAATGTCGTAACCATATTGATGTTGTTATTTTTATTACCTGGATTTGCGTTTTCCACAGAAAAAAAAGTAATTACAGAAGGAATCAGCGTAACCTCTAAGGCGGATGCAATCCGGCAGGCCCAGCGGGCAGCAGTTGAAGAAGGCGTCGGAGTGTTTATTCATTCGGAAACAGAATCCTCAAACTATGTACTTCAAAAAGACAAAATTTTAGCCAGAACCAGCGGCTATGTGACCAGTTATAAAGTGATAGAGGAATCCAGCAAACAGAATGATTTCTTTGTAAAAATTGAAGCGACTGTCTCTCTGGACAAAATTAAAGATGACCTCATGGCCATGAAAATTCTTCTTGAAAGCATGGAGCGTCCAAAACTTATGGTGCTGATCGAAGAGGACTATATTGATATGACAAAACCCATGATGCGAATTGCGGAAACAGAACTCAATTCACAACTTGCAGCCAAAGGATTTGAGCTGGTCGACAAAGCCCAGGTGGAGGAAGTGAAAGAGCAGAATAAAGCAAGACAGGCATTGGCAGGCAACGTAGATGCAGCATCCAGCCTGGGATTAATGTTCGGTGCCCAATATGTGATTATCGGAAAAGTGGTAGCCCAGGACGTTGGAGAAGCCATTGCCGGAACAGGTCTGAGATCAGTTCAGGCCAGTCTGCAATTGAAAGTCATCCAGTCACAGAGCGGGATTCTTCTGGGTTCTGTTGTAAAAAATGGAGTTGCAGCCCATATCAGCCCACTCACAGGAGCAACCGTTGCCATAAAAAATACGGTTGGGAAAGTGACCGACGGATATCTTGTGGATACAATCACCAATTCCTTTCAGGATTATCTGAACAACGGCGCCCCGATGAAACTACACATATCCGGTGTCAAGTCATTTCAGCAATATAAAACAATCACAGAAGAAATTGAAACCATCAAAACCATTGTCTCCAGTAAAAAAGAAGGGTGGAATAAGGCAGGAGGTTTGCTGGTGCTCGATCTTCGGTTTAAGGGAACCAGTGAAGAACTGGCAGGACAGATCGATGGACGGAAATTCGGAAAAAACAAGATCGAGGTCGTTGATTTCGCTCCGGACCGTGTGGATTGCTCCTTTCGTTGAAATGGAAATTCAATCGTAACTGCCGCCCGTATGCCGCCGTTTCACTGCGGGGGTATTATCCTACTGGTATTGTAAATTTGAAACAACTACCCTTTTTCCCATCGCTTTCCACAAAAATCCTTCCATTATGGGCCTCAACTGCCAATTTGCAAAACGTAAGACCCAGGCCGGTTGTATAGATCCTACCATCCCTTTTTTTTCCAATCTGTGTAAACTTTTCAAAGATCGATTCTTTATATTTTTCAGGTATGCCAGGACCATTATCCAGTACATATATGAGGATGCTCTTTTCATCTGAAAACCGATACCCCAGTTCAATGGATTCTCCGGATGGAGAATGGTCAATTGCATTGGTCAACAGATTCTGTAAAACCCGAAGAAGAATCTCCCGGTCACCTTCGACTTTTATTTTGTCCGTCTCTGGTTGTGCTTTCTGGAGCAACGTTATGCCTTTTATCCTGGCCAAACCATGTATCCGTGATATGGACTCTTCTATCATCTCCCCTGGATTGAACTTTTCAAGGAGAATCGGTAAATTTCCTTCTTCCAACCGAGCGATATCCAGCAGATCGGCAACCATTCTATACAAGGTGTCACTTGCGGATTGAGCTGCGTTTATATAATCGAGATTTTCCTGTTCCTTGATGATGTAAGTCAATAAATCCAGATTTGCAATAACCTCCGAGATCGGACCCTTTAGATCATGAATAAGCATGTTAAACAGTTCGGTCCGCAGCTTTTCCAGTCTTTTCAATTCCTGATTTGTTTTCCGGAGCGAACTTTTTCCTTTTCGTAATGACTCTGTCAATCGATGGTTTTCAAGCGTGCTCAGAATATAACCGGAAAGCAGCACAAATCCTTCTTGCTCCTGTTTCGAATAAGAATCCGGTCCGATTTTCTCTGTAACGCTGATTACGCCGATAACCTTGTTCCCGATCATGATGGGAGACAGGCAAAAGGCATTTTTATGATATTGGTCAGACTGCTTGGTGACAGAAGTTTTATGAAAACTGTCTTTTACGTATAATACTTTTTTATTTTTTACGACCCAGACAGAGGGACTTTCGCCATCAAGAGGAACTTTAAGACCAATCAGATCCGGAACCGTAGAAGCTGCCACAACCAGATGGTTTCGTCCCTTTCTAATCATAATGGAAGCTCTTTCGGTGTTCATGCATTTTGCAATCTCATGAATAATGCGCTGGAGCTTTGTCTGAAAATTCACTCTCTGCAAGTTTGATATTTGAGTGATTTGCAGCAATGCATCTAATACATTCTGATTTTCTTTCATCATTTGCTACCTTGTTGAACGCGATAATTTAACAAAAAAATTCTTTCACATGGGCTGCCGGCCAAAACATGGAAGAAAAAGATCATATTTGAAACATCCGGGATTAATATCTTCAGGATATCTATTGATTATAGATTCTGTGAAAAAAGTTGACGCGCTTCTTTATTTTCGGGGTCGATCGCTATTACATCCCGCAATTTGTTATCCGCCCGGAATACTTGCTTTATAGACATATATAATCCGGCCAACCTGATTTTGATATCCACATCATCCTTCATATGGCTTTCCGCTTCAAGCAGATAGCGGATGGCATTTTCAGTATCATTCAATCTTTCATAGGCTGACGCAATTTTTAACAACAAATCGTGCCGTCCCGGAACATTTTCAACAAGGAATGTCATTAACTCTGCCCCAAGCTTATACATGTTGTTCTCCAGACAGAAAGCTGCGATTTCCTCGCGAAGAGCAATAGAATCATCGGAAATGCTGATCGCCTTCTTGAATATGCCAACCGCCTTTTGTTTCATATTCTTCTGAACGAGAATCTTGCCAAAATTGACCCCCCTTGAGGCATGTCGCGGACTGATACTGATGGCTTTGTCTAAAAATTTAATTGCATTATCAATGTCGTCTTTTTCAAGATACAATTCACCCAGACGATGAAAAGCGATCACATCAAGCTTGTTCATTTGAGCAGCCTTGATATAATATTTTTCTGCATTTTTAAAATCGCCTTTTTTGTAATACAGATAGCCCAACTCCCGAGCTGGACGTGAAGATTCCGGATCTGCATCCATGGCAGCAAGAACCTCCACAATTGCACCATCAATGTCACCTTCTTCTTCGATTTTTAACGCCTGTTTCAGATGGCGAACCACAGGGGATGGATTATTTGCTCTTTCCACCATGTTGGCAATCCTGGAACCAAGCGTTTTTACGGTGAGCGGTTTTAAAATGTAAAAATCAATATCTGCTTCAGCGGCTTCTGCCACAATTTCCCGATTCGCCTCTGCCGTTACCATGATCACCGGCATATCCCTCAACTCCCGATCCTCCCGTATCCGCTCCAGAAGCTCAACCCCTGTCATTACAGGCATATTCCAGTCTGTAATGGCAATATCCGAAGGTTCTTTTTTCAACAGATTCCATGCTTCCTTTCCGTTATAGGCAAATCGAAACTTTTTTCCATACTCCAGTACCTTCATCATCCCGCGAATTGACTTGCACATGTTCTCCATGTCGTCCACGATCAGTACGCTCATGTTTTTTATATCAATCATAAGTCCATCTATCTATATTATAAACTTATCAATGAGGTTCGGGAAATAGGGTGCTGTGATAAGGTACTGTAAAATTGATTTTTTGATTGTATTTTGTGATTTAATAAATACAATAGCAAAATTAATTGCCAAAATCAAATAATGATATGGATGTCCATCAATTCCCCACTGCATCCTGCTTTAGAGAAAAAGGAACTGAATGTAACTTAGAAACAAAGTCTTACCGGAAAATCATTCAATGACAATTCAAATAAATAATTTTCTGAAATAATATTATTCTTCCTCTTTCAGATGCTCTGGAACGATAACCATACCCAATAACAAAGGTTTTATGAAAGACCATCGGATACCGATCTTATAGGTTTCCTCAAGATCCCGAATCGCATCCCAGCAGTTATGGCAGGGAGTGATAACCAGTTTCGCTCCGGTTTCCAGAATCTGATCCCGTTTAACCTTCTGTCCGATATTTCGTTGTTCACGATATCGCCCGATACCATTTAAACCACCACCACCACCACAGCAAAAATTGTGTTCTCCACAGGGTTTCATTTCCCTGAAATCATCAGCAATATAACTCATGATATCCCGGGCATCTTTTCGTAATCCTGCATTTCGAATATAATTACATGAGTCCTGATAGGTTACCGGTTCTTTTATTTTCTTGGCCGGATCAATTTTCAGCTTGCCGGTTCGCAATGCATCGGCAACCCATTCAACATAATGCAGGGTTTCAACAGGAGGCTTTCCGGATTGTTGTCCTGTCCAATAAGGTCCCTCAATTACCGTTGCCCGGTAAGCATGCCCGCATTCTGTCACAACCATCTTTTTGGGTTTCAGTCTTTCAATAGCATCGTAAACCGATTTTACCTGAAGCCGGCTCCCTTCCCAATCACCTGCAAACATGGCAAGGCTGGTTTCTTCCCAGCCCTCACTGGGCACTGTCCAATTTTCACCGGCAATATGAAACAGAATTGCTGCATCACCAAGATCCTCCGGATAATGTTTGGGTTCCCGCGCATTGACTGTATAGATAATATCCGCGTTTTCCTTATCAATCGGAATCTCCAGTTTCGGCCACTCATCCTGATTTTCTTCCACCATCCATTCACATGTGTCCACCCAGTCTTCGGTTGTAATATCCATCTGCGCACGATAGATTCGATGCATACCAGACCCGATTTTCATTTCCCAAGGCACAAATCCCTGCGAAAAACATACCCCTCGCAGGTAACTGAACATAACGCCCATATCAATGCCAAATGGGCAATACATCCCACACCGGTTACAACAAGTACATTTTCCCCAGGCAGTATCCATGGCATAACGCATAAACGCATTATCCACATCCCCTTTCCGCTTCACAATCTCACCCAGGGTTGATTGTATTTTATAGGAAGGGACCTGCTTGGGGTCTTTATGGTTGGAAAGGTAGAAAAAACAACTATCCGCACACAATCCACAATGGGCGCAGATTTCAAGCCAGGTGTGCATTCGGGACTTTAGTGTTTTCCGGATATTGTCCCACAAAACTTCCCGGTCGACATCCAGCTTTTCCATCTCCTTATAATATAAGGTTCCGCGGGTATCGGCCAGAAGCGCATGAAGCTGCTCCTTGGTATTTACAGGTTGTTTGTTACAAAGGGTTCCTTCAGGCATATCGATTTCCTTAATGAATATTGATTAACGGTCAACTACCAAGTAATACCGCTTCCCTTCATCCCTCCACGTTTAATGCCGAAATCCATACCAAGTTGCGCGCGTGACATGAAAAAAAGGATGATATGAGAAAGCTTTGTAAATGGTACGGCAATCAGCCAGATTTCACCGCTGATGATGTGCGTAATCAGCCAAAAATTGTATGGCGGAACCTGTGTATGAGCCAAAAAACCGGTTAGAAATGGAAGAATCGAGATACAAAGCAATAAAATATCATATGAAGTAGTTAAAATCCGTACCTCAGGCAGGGAAAATCTTCTCAACAGAAGAAACAGGGCTGATACCAGTACAGCTATTGTCAACATATCTGCTGTAGTTTCCGAAATGGTGAATAAACTGATACCCCACCTTTCCTGGAGTAATATATTATGCCCCAGGAGAAAAACAGGAGTGATCAGAAGGCCTGCATGAAACGTAAACACAAGGATTGTAAATCCCGGATTATTCCGCCAGCTTTGTGAGCCAAAGGGAATGATCCAGAAAAAAATTGATTTGATTGCGCCCCTGATTCCATAAGCAACATTTTTTGTATAGGTAACCCTGTCCAGTCTCCAATCAAGGCCTTTGATATACATGATGGATCGAAGCAGAATGCCAATGAAGAAAATCAGGAACGAAAGCCAAGCCATCGGGCCGGTCACGATATTATACATATCCATCTCCTCAAGAATTGATTACTGATCATCATCCCTTGCTGTTAAAAAAAACCAGAATCCGAATAATCCCAACAGTGACGCAAGCATTAAAAAATAGGTTACACTCTCGGTGTGTAATAGAAAATGATGAAGGGTGTAGAAGGTCTCGTTCATTTGGTTACTGCTCCTCTCCTTTGTAATCCGGGTGTTCATAAAGTATGGGCATCCTTGTTACAATAAACCGGTAGAACAAAATGATAAGCGTGACAATGAAAACAGAGATGCCGATTTCCATCCAATGAGGGACATATCTGTCACTGGCTGGCAAATACCAGTTAAATGCGATGACAGATATATTCAACCTGTTTATGACAATACCAAGCACTGTCCAAGCTGCGGTAAACCGGATCAATTTCAAATTTTTATCTCTAACACCAACTGCATATAAAAAACACGGTAGCGCAACAAACCCGATCATTTCAACCAAAAACCAGATTCCATATGGTGTCGCCAGAAGATTCCAATGATTGCCGGCAGCGACTCCAATTATTTTGATGGTAAAATAACCGACAAGAACCAGTGATGCGGCTTTTCCAAACCCTAGGATTAACGGATCGGATTCTGAAAGATGCGTTTCATCCATTTTATCATGAAATGCTCGATGGGAAAGCATTCCTTCAAACATGACCATTGAAAGCCCTGCGATAATGCTTGAAACAAAGAAAAAAACCGGCAAATAGGGGGAATACCACAACGGGTGAAGTTTGGATGGTGCAATCAAAAACAACGCTCCAAGGGAGGACTGATGCAGGGTTGAGAGCACAACTCCGAAAATTGTCAGAACCATTGTAAGTCTGACTGCGAGATTCCGTGTTTTTTTGAACCCAAGCCATTCAAGAGGAGCTGGTGAGAATTCCAAAAACAGAACCGTCAGATACAAAGCCACACACAGGCCGACCTCGAATAAAAGAGATGTCGTTCCCCAGCCCACGATAAAAGGATAGGCCAGTCTCCAGGGCCTCCCCAGATCATAATGAAGTGCAACTACAACAAAGAAATATCCTAAAAATCCGGTCAAGACTGCGGGTCGAACGGCAAAATGATACTTTTTCATTCCAAAGATATAAACTGCGGCAGATGTAACATATCCACCCGCAGCAAGGGCAACGCCAACCAGAAGGTCAAAACCGATCCAGATTCCCCATGGGTTGTAATCCGAAAGATTTGTAGCAGCCCCTAATCCCTTTGTAAATCGAATAGCTGTTATAATAAGCCCTATCAGAACCACCATTCCGGCAATGACATTAAAGAGGGTCATAACTGTTTTTTTTCCTGTAATTATCTCTCCAGACATCAGGGTTTCTCCTCAGATTGCGTCCTATCATCCATGGTTTTTGTTTTATCATTATTCACTTCAGAGGAGGCGCCCGCACCCTTGGCTGACCCCTCCAGCACTTTACTTGATGCCCTTTTCTTTTTCCTTTTCTGCTGCTTCCATGGCCTTTTTCTTGCCAAGTCTTTCTTTCTCTATTGCAGCAGCAATTTTCTTTACCGATTCATGGTTGGCTCGCTCCACTGCAGCAGCAACTGCCCTTTCCTGTTCAATTAATGCATTTTTTTCTTTTCTTTTTGTCATACTATACA
>CAYTGW010000139.1:0-11285 GCA_964437395.1 uncultured Desulfocicer sp. | reverse complement strand
GCGTCACACCGGCGAAAGTCAGTGCCCAGAAAAGAGCCGAAAATACTGGATTCTATTTTTCGCCGGAACTACAACAACAGACTTTTGAAATTGGCTCTATTAAGTTCAATTTTATTTTTATTTTCATCAGCAAAGGTTTCACACGCAGATATCTATAAGTATATTGATAGCAAAGGAGTCCTCCATTTTACGAATATGCCTACATCTTTCGATTATGAAATTTATATTAAAGAAAAACCGGATAATAATGAAAGTTCTGAAAAAACGTCGGACCTTTTCCTATCTTCAGAGTATGATGTTTTTATCAAGCAGGCGTGTGAAACACATGGGATAGATGTTTCTCTGGTGAAAGCGATGATTAAGGTGGAGTCTGATTTTAATAACTGGGCGATATCTAAAAAAGGAGCCAAGGGATTAATGCAGATCATGCCGGATAATTACAAAAGATTGAAAATAGAAAATCCGTTCAACCCCTGGGAAAACATCATGGGAGGGACAAAGTATATGAAAATGATGATGGAACGGTTTGACGGAAAACTTCCCTTGGACCTGGCTGCATATAATGCAGGTCCGACCGTGGTGGATAGGTTTAACAGTATACCTCCATATAGTGAAACGGAAAATTATGTTAAAAAGGTGATGGAATATTATAATTTGTTAAATAAATAAGATCGATTTTTGTTGTATTGGGTAAGCAATAGATGAATAAACTGAGAATTGTGACTCGTCCTGATTTTGATGGCATTGTGTGTGCCGTCATTTTGTTTGAAGCCGTGACGATTACGGAACCGACAAAATGGATAGAACCGAGTGAACTGCAGAAAAATCAAGTCAATATTCAACGACATGATATTATAGCCAATCTTCCTTATCATAAAAATTGTTATCAGTGGTTTGATCATCATTATTCAAATCGAATAACACAACCATTTGAAGGAGGGTTTGATATTGCTCCTTCAGCAGCTGGAGTTGTCTATCGTTATTATAAGGATAAAATAGAAAAAGATTTCAACGAACTGATTCACGAGACCGATCGTATTGACTCTGCAGATCTGAGCCTGGATGAGGTTGAATACCCGGAAAATTATCCATATGTCCTTTTATCCATGACGATTTCCAATCAAAAAAATATGGATGAATTATATTGGAATCGGCTGGTTGAATTACTTCGAAAAAATAATATTCACGATGTATTAGAAGATTCAGAAGTGAAAAAACGTTGTATGGTTGTTGTGAATCAGAACAGAGTATTTAAAGAACATCTTTTACAGAATACCGTGCTAAAACAACATGTATCCATAACTGATTTTCGTACCTTTGATCAGGCACCTACCGGGAATCGTTTTCTTGTGTATTCTTTATTTCCAGCGGCGGTGGTCAGTATGAAAATCAGATTTGATAATCAGGATAAGGAAAAAGTGATTGTCAGTGTAGGGCATAGCATTTTTAATCGAAACTGCAATGTGAATGCCGGGCTGATGCTTTCAAATTTTGAAGGAGGAGGCCACAGGGGGGCTGGGGCATGCAGGTTTCATGTCAGCAAGGTAGACAGTTATCTGCCTAAAATTATTGATATACTTTTAAAAAATGAAGACAATGAGCAAACAGGAAAGATATAAAAAACAGTTGAGCGACTATTGATCATGCGGGCGTTTATGGATGGAAACAGGGTGAGGTATACACAACAGGTGTATACCTCAACTGTAATTCGTGTCTTAATCTGTAATTTTTTCGATCCAGCCTTTTGGTGCCTCCACCTTTCCGTATTGGATATCTGTCAAGTCTTTAAAAAACCGCTTGGCAATCGGACCCACATTTCCTTCACCAATGTTTATCACCTTGTCATCATATTTTATTACACCGACCGGTGAAATTACAGCAGCCGTACCGGAACCAAAAGCCTCCTGTAATAGCCCTGCAGCATGAGCATCGAATAATTCTTCAATACTGATTTTACGCTCAGTGACTTTCATGTTCTGTTTTTTTGCCATGGAAATGACCGAGTCGCGCGTAATCCCGGATAAAATGCTTCCATTCAGTGCCGGGGTAATCAATTCATCGTTGATTACAAAAAAGATGTTCATGGAACCAACTTCTTCAATGTATTTTAATTCGACTCCGTCAAGCCAGAGCACCTGAGTATATCCGTTTTTATGTGCCTCTTCTCCGGCAAACAGACTCGCTGCATAGTTGCCTGCTGTTTTTACAAAACCGACTCCTCCCCTCACCGCTCGAACGTGATCTTTTGTCACCCAAATTTTTACAGGGTTAAATCCTTCTGCATAGTAAGCACCTACTGGAGACAGAATAATGAAGAATCGATAGGTATAGGAAGCCCTCACTCCTAAAAAAGGATCCATGGCCACGATGGTCGGACGGATATATAAAGAGGTTCCCAATGTTTTCGGTACCCAGTCTTTTTCAAGACGGATTAATTTTTTTAATCCTTCAAGCGCCAGTTTTTCATCAAATTCCGGGATACACATGGTTCTGGCTGAAAGATTTAATCGTTTGAAATTTTCCTGCGGTCTAAAGAGATGGATCTGGTCATCTTCTGTTCGAAAAGCCTTGAGTCCTTCAAAAATAGCCTGTCCATAATGTAGAACCATTGTGGAAGGAGCCATGATAATTGGCTGATACGGTTCAATCCGGGGATTATGCCATCCATTTTTAGGATCATAATCCATATTAAACATGTAATCTGTAAATACAGTTCCAAATCCAAGCGCCATATCTTTTGGATGTGGTTTTAGCTGGTCAGTCTTTGTTATGGTAATATTCACATTAATTCTCCCTGTTTATATTATCGTCCGTTTATCTTTTGTAAATCAATTCATGTCATGGGTCAAGGATTGTGCTTATTCCAAAGCATCAATCCGGTCTGGTTGTCATGTTCACGATCAAGGGATTTCCCGGAAAAGGTTTGGATGTATATTTCACCTGCAAATATAATGGTTTCTGAGAAAATATGTCCTCCCGATGCTTGGCCTTTTTCATTGGTGAGTACAGCGTGTGCATGAACAAAGGGTTGACCATTTTTTTTTTTTTTTTTTCCGGAACAGGAGGCGATTTCAAGGTGATCATCTGTTTTTGAGGTGACATAAACCATTTGTTTCTGGTCATAATACCCAAGTGTAACAGATGATACGGCACCAATGAGAGAAAACCAACCCAGTTCAATTTTATTTTGAACACAAAATTTTTCAATCGAGGTGATCAAGTCTTTATTGTGGCATAAGCGGCCGATAAAAGATCTTTCAGGTTTAATTTCATTGTAGATCATCTATGGGATTCCTCTTGACGATGATTATTCTATCTCCTACCCTTACCGTAATACTGAAAATATAAATATTTGTTTGTGAAATCAAGAAATTTATTCTTTCATAATCCGACCATTACATGAAAATGATGTTTTTCGTACTGTATGGATTCATGGCGAGGTTTTGTTTTAATCAAGATAGGCTTTAGTTGAACCGTCTAATGATATTTGACATTCGAATGATCCTTGTATATGAATGACGATTTCTTTGTATCGAACAGAATATGTGAAAAAAAGGAGATGCAGTATGGACTTTCCAGGAAATGAAGCAGGCATTCAGCCGGTACGATTCGCACCTGACAGTAGATTTACATTTAAATGTCATAAAGATGTAAAGTGTTTTACGAAATGTTGCCGGGGAATCAATATTATTTTAACACCTTATGATATTATACAATTAAAAGACCGCCTGGGAATAACTTCAGGTGAATTCCTGGCTATCTATACGGTTCCAAAATTGCTGGAAAAAACCGATCTTCCGGTAGTAACCTTGAAGCTTTTGGATGATGAGCAGCAATCGTGCCCGTTTGTAAGAGATGACGGATGTCTGGTTTATGAAAATCGACCCACAACCTGTCGTTATTATCCTCTGGGAGTAGCATCTCTAAGCCATAAGGAAGGTGCAGATGATGAAGGGTTCTATTTTTTTGTTAATGAGCCTCACTGTTTGGGATTTGAAGAGGATAAGGACTGGACGGTTATTGAATGGAGGAAAGATCAGGGGGTTGATATTCAAGATGAAATCAATGCTGGGTGGACAGATCTGGTTGTGCGAAAACGATCCTTCCCGGCGAATGTGAAACTAACAGAAAAAACAAAAAAAATGTTTTTTACCGCATGCTATGATATTGATCAGTTTAAAGAGTTTGTCTTTCAAAGTTCATTTTTGAATTTGTATCAGATCGATAAGGAAACCATCAATAAAATCAAGGATGATGAGATTGCACTTCTTATGTTTGGATTTCAATGGTTGAAATGGGTTTTATTCAAGATCGGTAATTTCAAGATCAATCCAGAAGCTGTTCAGAAAAGGCAGGAGGAAAAAAAATAAGGCCTTTTGTTGTCTTGTTGCTTAAAAGCGGGTTTTTCAGAAAATATAAAATAGGCTGACCGCTATATCCATCAGTCAGTCAGCCTGAAAGCATTTCATACGGCAAAATCCTTTATCAATGAACTGGTAGTATCAGGATATGGCATACCTGAAATATGAAATAGAATACCAGAAACCTAATATTCAGAATAGTAGAGACCTTCCAAACAATTGTCGGAATTCAGTCCGGCATCTATATCAATATTAAAAAACTCAGCAGCGGGTTGAAAAATTTCAGGATTTTCCGCCTGAATTTTTCTGGCCGCCTGGATTACTTTTTGAATACCATTTTTCGTCATTTTTCCTAATGGTTGTCTGCATCTTCCAGCTGGCATGCCCATGATCGACATCAGTGTTTTGGTTGCCAGGGGATTTCTGGCTCTGCATTCTATTTTCCCATGAAAAGTGGATTCTATTGTTTTAACGGTTATTAGCTCAAAAAGTGGTTCAAGCGCAGCATTTATGATCTTTGCAGGTTCGTACTCGCCTGCTGATAGAAAATGAACCATTTCAGATACCGCTTTTGGAGCAATGTTGGAAACAACGGAGATCACACCTGAACATTGGATTTCCGGATCCGTCATCATAATAAAGGTCAATCCATCATCTCCAGATATGATTGAGAAATCCGGACCGCAGCATTTTTTTGTTTGTTTCATGTTGGTAAGGTTGCCGGTAGCTTCTTTTACAGTTCGGACATTTTTATAAGTATTGGCTAAGATCGCAAGGTCTTCGGGAAACAGTTGCGTTCCGGTTCGTCCTGGAATGACATATGGAATAATATCAAGGGATGGAAAGGCTTTGGCGACCGGTTCAATATATTCTTTCCGAATTTCAAGGGAACTTGGGCCATTATAGTATGGATCTACCAACAAAACCGCATCCACGCCTGCATGAAGTGCGTGCTTGGTGGCCATCAGTGCTTCGGCCGTATTGTTGCTTCCGGTTCCAGCAATGCATAGGCATTTGTTTTTTGTCATTTCAGCTACTTTTTTAACAACCGCATTGTGTTCTTCCCATGCAAGCGTCGGGCTTTCACCGGTTGTCCCCACTGCCAGAATTCCCGAGATTCCATTTTGAACCTGGAAATTCACAAGTTTTTCCAGGCCGTCATAATCGACTTCATTTTTTTCTGTAAAAGGTGTTATCAGCGCCGTAAATGAGCCTGTAATCATGTCCTCCTCCTTGTGTTCGAAGAAAACCGGAATAATTGTTGGCAACACACAAACTGCTTGAGATTTGGACAAAAATTATAGATGATCGGTTTGTCCTATTGAGGCAGTTGTGAGATTTGTTTTTACTTGACAATATGATTTGATCATATTAACCAGCAACGTTTTATTGATTTGACTCAAGTAAATATTATTAAATATGATTAAAGTAAATACAAATAATGGATGTTGACGGATAATTTAAATCAGGCATTTTTTAACTCTGTTTGTGGATAGAGGAAAACAATATGGAAAAATTGAGAAACGCTGAAGAGTATATTGCAAGGCAGAAAGCTGCGATTGCTGCAAATCCTGAGTGTGGAACATCTCACTACAACCTGGCAGTAGCGCTTTTAGGACAGAAAAAATATGATGAAGCGGAGCAAGCGCTGATTGAAGCGATTAACTGCAGCCCAAACCTTGCCGAAGCCTATGTACAATTAGGGGGTATATGTCTGAATCGCGGAGATCTCGATGGATGCCTGAAATATAATAAACAAGCGGTTCACTCCAGGGCAGCCTTTGCCGAGGGATGGGGAAATATCGGGTTTGTAGAATTACAGAAAGGGAATCCGGAGGAGGCGATCCGGGCCTTAAAAAAGGCGATTATATACAACAATCGATTCATTCAGGCATTTACTACTCTTGCCAATGCATATTTGATGTCCGGTCTTTTAGAGGAGAGCATTGAGACAAATTTAAAAGTTCTGGATATTGAACCGAACTTTTCGATAGTACACAATAATCTGGCGATCTGTTATCTGGAACAGGAAAATTATGATAAAGCTATTGAACACTGTGATCGGGCAGTTGAGCTTGGTTATCCGGTTGATCCAAAAATCCTAAAGGAGATTGACGATCATCGGTAATCTGTCTGACACCAGCCTATGTTTCAATTTTTTTTTATCTGATACACACCAACCGGTATCAAGGGACAGCAAGGCTTGGAAACAGGAAGTGCCTTTAAACAGGAAGTGCCGGAAAACAGGTACAGGGCTCACTGTTTCTTATGGTGAGTATTTTGAGGCTGCTAAAACATTTCTGGAAGAAAATAACCAAAAGGTTTTACGGGACGCGATTTCCCAACAATCCCGGAAGAACATTTCACTGGATCAGACCACAGTCAGAAATATTTATTTAGAAAAACATGGTGAATTTTATCATCCTTCACGAGTCGAGCTTGTGTTTCCGGAAGAGAAAATTCAGCTTGTCCTGAACATCGCTGCATCGGAAACCGGTCGTAACATCATTGATCAAGAATATTCAATCCTGAGAAGACTCTATCGGGAATCACAAAATCCTTATACACCAGCGGTTTATGGCAAAGGTTCTGTAAAAACAGATCACGGCATATTGTCTATGTTTATAGGGCAATGGTTTGAAGGATTTCATGAATTTCATCTTTCTGAAACATCACGGAAAAAGAGAAAAATCGTTGTGTGGGATATGGTTCGCGGAAACCAGTGCCTCTCTGACAGACAGGCAAGGGAGTTGTATCACAAGGCTGCATTGATTCTGACGAGCTATTATCATCCCCTGACATTTGAACATATTTTTCCCTGGCATCATGCAGCCGGAGATTTTGTTATCCGCTTGCGCGACACCAAAGTAGATCTTCGTTTGATAACCGTTAGAGGATATTCATCCCTTGATGCGATCAATGCTGATCCAAACCTGCAATCCATTATGGAAAATATGCTGGTGTTTTTTCTTATCCTGTCTATTCAGATGCGAATCGACAGGCTGGATGGTGTGAAAGAAATTGTTTGGGCAGAAGATTTTACCGTTCTAGAAATCCTGAATGGTTTTTTTGAAGGTTTGGATAAATTGCCATTGGAAAGAACAAGAGGAATTCCTCTTGCAGAGTGTTTTGAATACTATCTTTTTTCAATGGATGATAAAGATCTTTTAAAAGTTACAGCGGGAATTGTTGACAATTATCATATTATGTCTGAGGAACGGAAGATTATTCAGAAAAACGTTAAAGAACATGTTGCGGGTATAAAACTGGGATTAATCAAAAGGAATCTGTGAGATTTATAGTAAAGAATATCACAATATATAATGTTTTTTTTTTAATGAGCACAACATAAGGTATGTCTTGAGCTTTCCATCAGGGAGAGTTAATAGGATAATACCATGAAAATATGCCTTTTTTATTGACAAAGCTTATGATTGATTTTATATCTGACAACTTAGTTTTATGACTTTTATTTGGGAAAGGCAGATGTTGACCTTTTTCTAAAATTTTTAGATAGTTAGTCGTTTGTGTTGCTTTGACGATCTTGAAAAAGAGGATAATGTTTTTTTTGTGTCAAGGTTGATTAAATTCTTATTTAATGGAGGTTAGAAATGGCAAAGCATAAAACCCCTTTATTGGATCAGCTTGAAACAGGACCATGGCCGAGTTTTGTGTCCGACCTCAAGCAAGAGGCTATAAAAAGGGCGAAAAATGAGAAGGGTCTGGAACTTCAGATTCCGGTTGATGTTGTCGAAGACCTTCTGGGCGTTCTGGAGCTTTCATACAAGCATGGCAGAACACACTGGAAACACGGAGGAATTGTAGGTGTATTTGGCTATGGTGGTGGTGTTATCGGAAGATATAACGATCAACCCACAATGTTCCCGGGTGTTGCACACTTCCATACTGTACGTGTGGCTCAGCCGGGTGGTAAATTCTATTCTACCGAATACCTGAGACAACTTTGTAATCTGTGGGATTTCCGAGGAAGTGGTATCACCAATATGCATGGTTCAACCGGTGATATTATTTTGATCGGTACCACAACCCCCCAGTTGGAAGAAATATTTTTTGAAATGAGTCATAACATGAATCAGGACCTAGGTGGTTCCGGATCCAACCTGCGTACACCGGCTGACTGTATTGGTCAGGCCCGTTGTGAATTTGCTTGTTATGATACGCAGGATCTTTGCTATAATCTTACCTTGGCATACCAGGATGAGCTTCATCGTCCGGCCTTCCCGTATAAATTTAAATTTAAATTTGACGGATGTCCCAACTGCTGCGTTGCATCTATTGCTCGTTCTGACATGTCTTTTATCGGAGCATGGAAAGACGACATCCGGATTGATGCGGAAGCTGTCAAAGCCTATGTTGGTGGTGAAATCAAACCCAATGGTGGTGCCCATGCCGGTCGTGACTGGGGCAAATTTGACATCCAGAAAGAAGTGATTGGCCTCTGCCCCACAGGCTGCATGAAATACGAGAATAATAAGCTCACAATTAACAATAAAGAGTGTACCCGATGCATGCATTGCATCAATGCAATGCCGCGAGCATTGAGAATCGGTAAAGAAACCGGTCTCTCCATTTTGGTTGGTGCAAAAGCCCCGATCCTGGATGGTGCACAGATGGGTTCCCTGCTGGTTCCGTTTATCGAAGTAAATCCGGACGATGATTACCAAGCCATTAAAGATGTGGTTGAATCTGTGTGGGATTGGTGGATGGAAGAAGGCAAAAACCGTGAGCGTCTGGGTGAGTTGATTAAACGCCAGGGGTTCCAGAAGCTTCTTGAAGCAACCGGAATCAAACCAGTACCGCAACATGTTAAGGAACCTCGCTCCAATCCGTACATCTTCTGGAAAGAGGAAGAGGTTGCAGGTGGATGGGAACGTGATATCGACGCATTCAGAAAAGATCATATGAGATAAGGGGGTAATAAAATGGCATTTGTATCTTCAGGTTATAATCCTGACAAACCGATGGAAAACAGAATATCGGATATCGGACCCAGGAAATTTGATGAATTTTACCCCGAAGTTATCAAAAACAATAAGGGTAAATGGCTGTATCATGAAATTCTGGAACCGGGTATTCTGGTTCATGTTGCCGAATCCGGCGACAAAGTTTATACGGTAAGGTGTGGTGGTGCTCGTTTGATGAGCACGAGCCTGATCGAAGAAATTTGTGACATTGCAGATAAGCATTGTGATGGTAAACTGCGTTTCACTACCCGTAACAATATTGAGTTCATGGTGGATAGCGAAGATAAGATTGCTCCGCTGAAACAAGATCTCCAGAGCCGCAAGTTTGCCGGCGGCAGCTTCAAGTTCCCCATTGGCGGAACCGGTGCTGGAATTACCAATATTGTTCATACCCAGGGATGGATTCATTGTCATACACCGGCAACCGATGGATCCGGTCCTGTTAAGGCTACCATGGATGTTCTTTTTGAAGACTTCCAGAATATGCGCCTTCCGGCACACCTTCGCGTGTCACTGGCTTGCTGCCTGAACATGTGCGGTGCTGTACATTGCTCTGATATCGCGATTCTCGGATATCACAGAAAACCGCCGTTGCTGGATCATGAGTACCTTGATAAAATGTGTGAAATTCCATTGGCGATTGCTGCCTGCCCTACCGCAGCCATCAAACCGGCGAAGATTGATTTCAAGGGTACGGAAGTAAAGAGTGTTGCGGTTAACAACAGCAGATGTATGTTCTGCGGTAACTGCTACACCATGTGTCCGTCTATGCCGCTTGCAGACAAAGATGGAGACGGTATTGTAATCATGGCCGGTGGTAAGGTTTCCAACAGAATCAGCACACCCAAGTTCTCCAAGGTTGTTGTTGCGTTTATTCCCAACGAGCTTCCGAGATGGCCGAAGACCACAAGCGTAATCAAAAACATGGTTGAAGCCTATGCAAAGCATGCCAACAAGTACGAACGTCTTGGCGAATGGGCTGAAAGAATTGGATGGGAAAGATTCTTTGATATATGTGAACTAGATTTCACCCATCATTTGATCGATGATTTCCGTGATCCAGCTTATTATACATGGCGTCAGACAACTCAATTCAAATTTTAATTTGAATATATTATATGCAGGGAGAGGGATAATCCCACTCCCTGCATAACCCTTTTTTTAAAGCGAGGAACGTATTATGGATCAAGCAGAAGCACAGGAAAAAATTGTTGAGGCTTTGAAACTGAAATTGAAAACCAAATCCAAATTCTATTTCAATGATCTTTCCGGCATCTTGGATATGAAACCACGAGAAGCAAAAAAATATATAAATAAAATGGTAGAAGACGGTATTCTTGAATACTGGTCAAGCGGGAGTACTTCCATGTACGGTCTTCCCGGAACCGGAAAACAGGCGCACGCAGAAACCGAAGATTAAATCAGGGTCTACGTGAATTTTTTTAATTTTGAAAAGAGCTTCTAAGCGACAGAAGGATTTGGCTGTTCCCGGAATGGTGATTTCCGCCCTGAAAGGCGGTGCCGGAAAGTCTATTCTTTCCATTGGACTCATCGCTGCATTGCGGGACGAGGGAAAATCTGTCGCTCCTTTTAAAAAAGGACCGGATTATATTGATTCAGGCTGGTTGGCACTTGCTGCCGGCCAGCCTTGTTACAATCTGGATCTTTTTCTGATCGATAGCAATGTCTTAAAAAATTCCTATATACAACATGCGAAGCTGTTTGATTTTTCACTGATTGAGGGAAATCGGGGACTTTATGACGGTATTGATGTAGAAGGAAACACCAGTACTGCGGAAATTGCCAAGCTTCTCGATCTGCCAGTTGTGATGTGTGTGGATTGTACAAAAACCACAAGAACCATGTCCGCGGCCTTGCTTGGATGTTTGCATTTTGATCCAAGTGTGAAAATAAAAGGGGTTGTGTTAAATCGGGTTGC
>CAYTGW010000138.1:0-11312 GCA_964437395.1 uncultured Desulfocicer sp. | reverse complement strand
AACTAGAATCCAGTATTTTCGGCTCTTTTCTGGGCACCGACTTTCGCCGGTGTGATGCTTTTTAATGGTTTTGAAATTAGCTCCGGGGTTGAAACGGTGGTTCACGAGATTCACCATGTCATTCCAGCGAGGGTTTCAGTTTTTTCAGGTTATCTGCTGCAAATTCGATGGATGAATCCAGTTCCAGCGCCATAGCGAAGTATTGAATCGCTTTTTCCTTATTTCCCATGTCCCGGTAGTTTGAGGCAATGTTGGCATAGTCAATGGCAGAGTTTGGATTCAGTTCAAGCACCTTTTGAAAACATGCAATGGCCTCTTCATGCCTTTTTAATTTAAAGTTGCAAAAACCCATTAAATTATAGATATCGGTTCTTTCCTGATCCAGTTTTTCCCCTTTTGATAGCGCGTCAAGGGCTTGTTCATACTTTTCCATCTCCTTTAAACAGACACCCATATAGGAATAAATACTCGGTATGTCCTGTTTCGTTGGGCTAAGATCCAGGGCTTGTTGAAGGAAGTCCATCGCTTTTTCCGGTTCTCCCGCTGAAAGTGTTGAAGTGCCTATATAGAATTTCAGATAGTAACAATTTGGCAGACGGGGTTCAATTTTTTTCAGCTCTTGAATGGCCTTGACCGGAGTATAGGATTCGGTGATAATTTTTGCAGTGAACATCCCAACGCTGGTTCCATGGGCTCTTTCTCGAAAATGGGCACCGGGTATGATGGTATAAAATGCCGGTATTTCGAGTTGCGGGTGCATGGTGTTGATGCAAATGATCTCCATGTTTTTTCTGGAAAGTGCTTGAATACAATTTTCAACCTCGATTCTGATGTTGTTGTTCGAAATATCGGGGAGATTGGATATGTCGATCATTTTTTGAGGAGCTGTAATAAATTGGGCCTGTTCCAGTTTTGTAAATTTTGGCAGCCCGCTTGCTACATAATTTGATCCGGTGTTGAAGTCGCCAGCCAATTGTGCAACTTCTGTAAGAGCCCTGCTCAAAGCCTTCTGGGGATCGGGGGTTGTGCCTGCCGTCCAGATGATCTCGCTTTTTTGGGGGAACGTGTCCGGATCATAAGCCATGACACCCACTGATGGAATACCGGTGTCAAGAGAAAAGTCGGAAAGAAACAGTTTGATTCCGGCCTTTTTGTACTTGTTAATCATTTCAATCACCATCGGGTCAGTTGCGGATTCCGGGTTTATGGCCGGAACATTCAGTTTCCCGCGGCTGATGATGGAGGACACATGCCTTTCAACGATCTCGCAGATACCCTGTGACAGAGCTTCTTCAGTGCAATTGCCCGCAGATGGCCCATTGAATTCGTTAATGGCATAAAACCAGGTGAAAGGTACATAAATCTCTTCCTGTCTGGTCAGGTTGTACCCAAGGGTCCATTGCAATGGAAGGTTTTCAAAAACAGCCTTGGATGCTTGGAAATCATTCAAGTCATCGTGAACCGATTTGGCAATCATCTCAAAAGGGAGTGCCCGGTCCTTCATGTTTTTGTAAGTATCGGTGATGAAATTATCCGGGTTATTGCTGAAAGAGAAGAAGCTGAATCTTTCTGCCAATTCCATGACAGCGCTGGCTTCCGCTTGTGATAGAGTGGCCCCTTTTCCCATCTGTTTGTTGGTACCGGTTATTCGTCTGGCATCCTGTCCGCAGATGCTGAAAAAAACCGGTATATCCAGCCTTCCGTTATCGATTCGAATGGTTTGTTCGAGGATATCGATGTTCAGTTTTTCTATTTTTTTTTTGAACCGTTGAACGGTTTCTTCCGGTGTAAATATTTTATCCTGATCCAGCGTAAATTTTTTAAAGGCATCCTTCATCGTTATTATATTGGTCATGGTTTTTCTCCAATTATTTCTTTTCAAGGTTTACATAAATTTGATTGTATGCGCCTTGTTATTGATTTTCAAGAGCATGATGATAAAAATAATGGAATGGCTTGACTTTCAGTATCAGGTCGTTATACGAAAACAGGAGAAATTATAGTCAAATCCATGATAGCAGCATCTTAATAAGGATAATAAATATATGAAACGGAAAAAGTCAACAATCCGGGAAACAAAGGAAACCAGTATCCAGATGGAGCTTAATCTGGATGGGACCGGTTCCGGGAATATCTCAACCGGGATTCCATTTTTTGATCATATGCTGACATTGTTTGCGGTTCACGGTTTTTTTGATCTCATGGTCAAGGCCAAAGGCGACCTTGATGTGGATTTTCATCATACAGTTGAGGATACGGGTCTGGTGCTGGGTGATTTGTTGAATGAAGTCCTGGGCGATCGAAAAGGAATTAAAAGATATGGACATGCCATAACTCCTATGGACGAGACCTTGGCAGAGGTTTCTCTTGACCTGTCCAACCGGCCTTTTTTGGTCTACAATGTGCCTTTAATTCAGCATGCCGGCATTGGATTTAATATACAATTAGCCGGTGAATTTCTAAGGGCTTTTGCCACCAGGGGCGGGATAACACTTCACATCAATGTTCAATATGGAGAAAATGAACATCATATTATCGAAGCTGTTTTTAAATCATTGGGTCGCGCATTGGATGAAGCGGTATCATTGGATAAACGGATTCATGACGTACGATCGAGCAAAGGATGTATTTAAAAAAGTGTTGACAGAATAGGGAAAAATAAATAAATATAAATATTTTTATAGTAAATCATTGCATGATACATAACTATATGATTTATGATATATTTATATATAGGAGTATGGCCGAGCCAAGTCCGTGAAGTTTGACGGAAGTTTTTTTCCCCGGATGCCGACGTGGCGTTACTTTCAGTCATTCTTATTCCAAATTACGGAGGCTTTGCTCCTTGGCGTTTTATATTCCTGAAGAAAAAATTTCAGAAATTCAAAATGTTGCCGATATTATTGATATCGTATCAGAGTCGGTGCTTTTAAAAAAAGCAGGAAAGAATCATATCGGTCTCTGCCCATTTCATTCGGAAAAAACCCCTTCTTTTACTGTAAACCCGGAAAAACAGATCTTTCATTGCTTTGGTTGCGGAGCTGGTGGAAATGTTATCAGCTTTGTGATGAAACATGATGGCGTATCATTCCCAGAGGCTGTCCAGACACTTGCAAAACGATTTGGTGTTGAGATGCCGATGAGAGACATGAATCCGGCTCAAAAAATCGAGATGAGTGAAAGAGAGCAGATACTGGATGTGAACCGGCATGCAATGCAATATTTCCAGCACACGCTATTCCAGGAATTTTCCGGCAAACCCGGGTTACAATACTTAACAGAAAGAGGGATTTCAAGGAATACACTTGAGAAGTTCCATATTGGATATGTTCCGGATGGGTGGAAAAATCTTGTAGAGTATCTTTCTCGAAAACGTATACCCCGGAACCTGTTGATAAAAACCGGTCTAGTAGTTGAAAATAAACAAAAAACCGGTTTTTATGACCGGTTTCGCAATCGTATTATGTTTCCTATTTTCAACACTGGAAATCAGGTTATTGGTTTTGGGGGGCGTGTTCTGGATAATTCTCTCCCCAAGTATTTGAATTCACCAGAAACATTAGTTTACAGCAAAAGCAGTTCTTTGTATGGACTCCATATTGCCAAGCCGGAATGCCGGAAGACAGGGACAGCCTATATTGTTGAAGGATATATGGATCTTCTGGCTTTATGGCAACATGGAATTCAAAATGCAGTTGCTACCCTGGGTACCAGCCTGACATCCGAACATGTTCGGATACTGAAAGGGCATTGCGAGAAAGTCGTTCTTGTGTACGACTCAGATGAAGCCGGGTTAAAAGCTGCTGCCCGCAGTATTGAAATATTCAATAAAGAGTATCTTAACGCTTTGATTTTGGTATTACCTAATGGCCATGATCCTGACTCTTATCTGTTTAAAAATGGTGAAGCGGCATTCAGGGCAATGGCTCAAGAGGCTCTGGGTGCGATGGAATTTTTAATGGAGTCTGCAATACGGAAAAATGGGATGTCTTTGGAGGGAAAGGTCAGAACCGTCACCTCTATGAAGGATTATCTGGCAAATACCTCTGATCATGTTTCAAGGTCTTTATATATCAAAAAACTGGCGGAGAGACTCAATATCGATGACTCCGCAATTATGGAAAAAATAAGGGAGACAATACAGAAACAAAGAACAGGAAATAATCGTGCGGGAATCATTCATAGCATAGATCAGCAATCAACAAGAATGAGCGAAACTGGTTTGTCGAACGAATCCGATCGGATGGAAAAAAAGATCATTGCCATGATGGTACAGTATCCGGAAATTCTTCCTGAGATCTGCAAGCAGAACATTTTGTCATGTTTTGAGAATAAGGTGTTAGCAAAAATAGGGGTATTGATTTTAGAGCAACATGAAAAAGGGAATCGATCTGTTTCCAGTTTAATTGTAAGAGTTAATAACCCGGAACAGGAAAAGTTTATTGCATCGCTGGCAATCGAAAACAACAAATGGAATCATGCCGGCTGTCTGAAACTGATCAAACAGTTTGTCTTGAGTAAAAATAAGAGAAACCATGATTTGCTTATGAGAATAAAGACGGCGGAAGCGCAAAATGATGATAAACTGCTGATTGCTTTAATGGAGCAGTTACGTGATCAAAAAAAAATACAGAAGAAACGGGAGTCTGCCGGAGGCAAAACTTTATGACAAAAGGATCTGTAAAAAAACAGAAAAAAACAAATGCCAAGTTTACCAAAACAAACGAAGCTGCCCAAAAGAAAAAGCTGGACAAGCTTATTGAAAAAGGTAAAAGGCAAGGCCAACTGACGTATGATGAAATATATGAAATGCTCCCGGAGGATCTTTTGCTACCTGAAAAAATAGATGAAACCTTAATGGTTTTCGATGATATGGATATCAAAATTCTGGATAGTGACGCAAAGGTATTGAAACCGAAAGAAGAAACTTTTGATAAAAGAAAGGTTTTCGAAAATGAAGCTGTCGTCGGTTCAACAGCCGATTTTGGAACGGTCACGGATCCGGTTAAGATGTATCTCAGAGAGATGGGACTGGTCACTCTCCTTAGCCGGGAGGGAGAAATAGAGATTGCCAAAAAAATAGAGGCCGGGGAACAAGAGGTACTTCGGGCAATGTTGGAGACCACCATCGGGACGGAAAGTATCCTTGCGCTGGCGGACAATATTGAAATTGGAGATCTACGGGCCAAGCATGTTCTTCGATATATAGATGAAGGTGACAGCTATGTGGATGAAGCGGCGCAGGTTGAAACTTATCTGGCCACTGCTGCGGTTATCCGTGAATTGGATAGAGAAAATCAAGAATTACGTGACAATCTGTTCCAGATGAAAAACGATTCAGAAGAACAGCGACGAGCCAGAAGAGCCATTACACGCAGGATCAATAAAATTTTTGACCTTCTGAAGGACTGGCGTCTTGAGAGCAGTGTGGTTGATCGAATTGAAGATATGATTAAAGGCCAGATTAACTGGTTTGATGAGAAGAATCGGTTGATCATCAGAAGCGCGGAAGCTCACGAAATGCCGGTGACGGAATTCCGGATGAATCTGGTTAGCAAAACTGAATTTATCAAATGGGCGAAGACAAAATGCGACATTAAAAAAGACAAATTGACGGATCTCTTCATGGAAATGAAGGATGTACAGGATCAGATTCAGGAAAGAGCAAATGCAATCAAAGCCAATAGCCGGACCCTGAAACGAATCATTACAAATGTTGAAGAAGGACGAATCAGGGCAAAGATTGCCAAAAAAGAATTGATCCGGGCCAATCTCCGTCTGGTTGTCAGCATTGCAAAAAAATATACCAATCGTGGACTTCAATTTCTGGATTTGATTCAGGAAGGAAATATCGGTTTGATGAAAGCGGTTGATAAATTTGAATACCGAAGAGGATATAAATTCAGTACGTATGCAACCTGGTGGATACGACAGGCAATCACAAGGGCGATTGCGGATCAGGCGAGAACCATCCGTATTCCGGTTCATATGATTGAAACCATCAACAAGCTGATTCGGACATCCAGGTATTTGGTTCAGGAACTTGGACGTGAACCTTCTCCGGAAGAGATTGCGCAGAAAATGGAGATTCCATTGGATAAAGTGCGCAGGGTACTCAAGATTGCCCGGGAACCGATTTCTCTGGAAACCCCGATTGGTGAGGAAGAGGATAGCCATTTAGGAGACTTTATTGAGGATAAAAAGTTTATGCTCCCTTCAGATGCTGCTGTAAACATGAATCTTGCGGAGCAGACCCGAAAAGTTCTCGCAACGCTTACTCCGCGTGAAGAAAAGGTTTTGCGGATGCGGTTTGGCATTGGTGAAAAAGCAGACCATACATTGGAAGAGGTGGGAAAGGATTTTGCAGTAACCCGTGAACGAATTCGTCAGATAGAAGCAAAGGCGCTGCGGAAACTGCGGCATCCAACAAGAAGCAAGAAACTCAAAAGTTTTATTGATACATAGAACTTGACAAATCATAAGACAGGCGTTAGATAAGCTAATTCAAATCCATTTGAGCTGAGGGCCTATAGCTCAGTCTGGTAGAGCCACCGGCTCATAACCGGTCGGTCCCTGGTTCGAATCCAGGTGGGCCCACTCATTTGCCACTTATTGGGTTAGCGAATATGGGGAAGATGAGGAAATGAATTCAATGCGGGATATCATATTAAAACGAATAATAGTCAAATTGACAGTCAAGGCGTGGGTAGCTTTACACCACGCCTTTTTTATTTGGCGTGAACACAAAAGATCTGATCCGGTATTGATATGTCTGTAAAAGTATCAGACATTATCCGTCTTATGAATGAGATCGCACCTCAGAACCTCGCTGAAAACTGGGACAATTCAGGGCTACAAATTGGTGATAAAAACTGGCCGGTCAAATCGATTATGGTTGCCCTTGACCCGTTGCCGGATATCGTAGCGGAGGCTTGCCGGAAAAAGATAAATCTCTTAATTACACACCATCCTCTTATTTTTAAGCCATTATCCAGAATTGATTTCTCAACCTCTGTTGGTTCGACGATTCAGCTATCTGTCCAAAACAGGTTGGCCTTGTTCGCTGCTCATACTAATCTTGACAGTGCGAGCGGCGGAATCAATGATATTATTTCAGAAAAACTTGGTTTAAAGGCGTTATCTGTTCTGTCGAAACCGGAACAGCTCGAAAAGTATAAACTGGTTTTTTATGCCCCAGCGGATCATGAGAAGAATTTATTGGAAATTTTATTCCAGACCAGAGCCGGAGTCATTGGCGAATACACTTGTTGTTCGTTTCGGAACCATGGAACAGGAACATTTAAACCTGGTTCATCTGCAAAACCGTTTTCAGGAAGTATCGGAGTCCTATCCCATGCTGATGAGGTTCGGATTGAAACAATTGTCAATGGTCAGGACCTGGATGAGGTTGTGGCTCTTTTGAAAAAACATCATCCCTATGAAACAATGGCCTATGACATATACCCCTTGATTCCGGAAAAAGGAAAGCAGGGGCTCGGCCGTGTAGGATTTCTGCCCGCAATGCTTCGGCTGGATCAATTTTCAGATCAGGTAAGAAAGGTTTTAAACCTCACAAGTGTCAGGGTTGTTGGAGATCCAGGGTTGATGGTTGAGAAGGTGGCGGTCTGTTCCGGGAGTGGTTCATCTCTGTTGGGAAATTTTTTCGCTTCAGGAGCACAGGTTTTTATCAGTGGTGATATACGGTATCATGATGCAAGGGCTTCAGAAGAAGCTGGGGTAGGTATTATTGATGTTGGCCATTTTGGATCAGAACATCTGGTGGTGAATGTGCTGATTCAGAAACTTCGTGATGCAATTTTGGCAAAAGGAATGGATGTTTCCATAGAGGCATGCGATCTTGAGAAAGATCCTTTTGTTGTTTATTCATCCTAAAAAGAAAAATAGGTGTAAGCGTATGGTGAGTATTACAAGAGAACAAATAGCAGTCTTGATAGAACTTCAGAATATTGATGTGGAGAGTACACGAATTCAATCTTTTTTGAATGGCATCAAGCCTAAAGTGGATCAGTTTGACAAGCATATCAAAGCCGTTGAGCAGACCATTGCGGAAAAAGAGTCTATTATCTCGGGATTGAAACAAGAATACCGTCTGCGGGAATCGGATACAAAAGACAATCAGGAAAAAATTCGAAGAAATAATGAAAAGCTTGTATCTGTTAAGACCAATAAAGAGTATCATGCAATATTGAAGGAAATCGAGGGCCTTCATAAGAAAAATTCCATTATTGAGGATGAGATTCTTCAAAAGCTTGATTATCTGGAAAAAGAAGAAAAGTTGATCATTCAGGACAAATCGGAACTCGAGAGATTGAAAGAGGAAGCTGCTCAAGAGATTGCTGTTCTCAATGAAAAAGGAGATACAGAGCGAGAAAAATTAACAGCGTTTTTATCCAGCAGGGAAGAAATTGAGAAAACCATGGATCCGGAAGTGATAAAACGTTTCAAGATTGCTCGGGAACAGACCCATGGTAGTGCTATTGCAGCAGTTAAAAATACGATTTGTCAGGGGTGTAATATGAATATCCCACCTCAGATGTATAATGAACTACAGCGCTTTGACAAGCTTGAATTTTGTCCACGGTGTTATCGGATCATTTATTGGGGAGAATGATCTGTTTTCAAATAAAGAAGCAAATATCTGGAGGAATATCAATATACGGCCGGAGCAGGCTATACGATCGTCGGATCAATCTGGATTGATCCGGAGGAAAGTCCGAACACCAGAGAGCAGGGTGCTCCATAACGTGGAGTCGCGGCAACGCGAAGGAAAGTGCAACAGAAAGTATACCGCCGGCAGAATCGATCAAGCTTTGTGCTTGTTGTTCTGCCGGTAAGGGTGAAAAGGTGTGGTAAGAGCACACCAGTTTTCCGGGTGACCGGAAAAGCTTTGTAAACCCCATCCGGTGCAAGACCAAATAGGGAAATGTTTGAGGGCTGCTCGTCCGAGTTTCCGGGTAGGTCGCAAGAGGTAGCGGGCAACTGTTACCCAGAGAGGAATGATCGTAGTCCGGTTGAGAGTAATCTGGATCGGAAACAGAATTCGGCTTACGGACTGCTTCGGCCGTTTTGTTATTACCCAATATAAGGTGAAAGAGTGAATGAATTTGTTTCCAATATTCCATATGCTGAAAAAGTGCGGATCTATTCCTATGATTACTTAAAAACTTGTAAGTATTTATCCAGGTTCAATAATACACAAAATTTTTTTACAAAAAAGCTCTTTTCGCAATTGATTGCGTCTTCTCAACTTCTTGAAGATTTTCTGGATTTCCATGGAGCGAAAAACAATCAAAATTGGTATGTCTACAGAGAGTATGCTGCTTCCGTTCGTCATTTGAGCCTGGGAGGATATTCGCAAAAACATATTTTACACCGAATGGAATTTTATGACCTTCCCAATACGGAAGATTTTATAAAACAGGGTGCAGCTACTCTTGATTTTTTGACTGGTTCTCTGATGAAATTGGCGCCACTTATTCTCAAAGAGGCAGAGCGGTTACAAATTCCGATTCCAGAAGAGGATTGGGATCAGGATTATTTTCCAACTGTGGTAACCAACGAGATGCTTGAGTTTGATATTGATGATGATACAGATCAGGAAAAGAGCAAGATCGTCAAAATTGCCAGCGAGTTTTTAGCCATTGCCGGTATTTTCGATCAACTGGGATTTTATGAGCCCTATGATTTAAAGGGTATGCTGGAGATAGTTCCGAAAAAGGTGAATGAGGTAGAAATCCGGCGCTTTGAAATGCTGGTTCATAACTTGCAGTCATCGTTTGATACGTATGTTATTCAGGGCGGATATCGATATGGTAACCGGAAACTGAAACAGTTGAGAAGCTATTTTTCAGTTGTTTTCCATATTTTGCAGATTGTTGGCCGATTGCTGCATTTTTATGAACGTCATCTTCTTGAAAGGGGGCACAAGAGAATTCATCAAAAAGCCCGAAATCATCTTTCCGAGTTGATTGACCCTGCAATGTTGTTAGACAGAACCATCAATTATGGACTCTATTATGTATGCCATTTCCTTACAGACGGTAAAGAGTTTGCCAGTGAGATTCTAAATGAAAATATAGAAAGGTCGTCTATTGATGTTCCGGTTCCGGTCAAGCTGGGTTTTCATAGCCGTCCCAGTCTTCTGGTTGCCAAAATCGTTCAGTACTATGGAGGACAGGTAGAACTTTGTGTCGGAGATAATCGATTCGATGCCAGCAGTGTTCTGGATATCCAATGGGCAGGAGGACAGATTCATAAGGAAAATATTACCCGGGTAACTTTTGAAGGAGATACCAGGGCTTTAAAAGATATTGAGATACTGGCAGATGTTAACTACGGGGAGGATACCATGGGAAAGGGTATCCCACTTCCAAGAGAGTTGAATTATCTGAGATAAATAGGGTTTTTTTGGATCGACGATCCCATTGAAAAGCAGAATTTATTGAATGAAAGCAACACAAGATCGATCAATACGTGTATGACTGTTTCTGTAATCATTGTTGCCGGGGGCAGGGGTATCAGGATGGGGGAGCATGTTCGGAAACAGTACATGATTCTCCATGATCGCCCGATTCTTAGCCATACCGTAAAAATCTTTACAACAAATGAACTTTGCGATCATATTATCCTTGTTATCCCTCCGGATGATATCGAATTTTGCAAGACAGAGATTCTTTCTAGGGTTGACCATGCTGAAAAAGTAAAACTGGTTCCCGGTGGGGCAGAACGTCAGGATTCTGTTTTTTGCGGTCTGGAAGCAATTGAAGAAGGACAGCGTGGTATCGTGCTGATTCACGACGGGGTGCGGCCTTTTGTGCGAAAAAGCCAGATTCGAGACCTGATCTCCTGTGCAAAAAAAAACGGTGCATGCATTCTGGGGATTTCAGCATTTGATACACTTAAAAAGGTGGATAAGCAGGGCCGTATATGCCGGACAGTTGATCGAGGTGGAATCTGTTTTGCTCAAACGCCCCAGGCTTTTCAGTATAGTGTAATCAAAAAGGCCCATGATATGGCAAGGATGCAAAATTATAGGGGAACGGATGACGCCTATCTTGTGGAGCAGACCGGCCATGAAGTGTTTGTCATCAATGGCGCTCGGGATAATATCAAAATCACAACCCAGGAAGACCTGAGGTTGGCTCAGGCCATTATCACTTTGACCCGGTAACTTTCAAAAACCAATGAGCCAATTTCAAAACTATTAAAACGCGTCACACCGGCGAAAGTCAGTGCATAGAAAAGAGCCGAAAATACTGGATAGCGCTACGCTTCACTGCGTGTCTAGTTTT
>CAYTGW010000137.1:0-11400 GCA_964437395.1 uncultured Desulfocicer sp. | reverse complement strand
CACTGCGTGTCCAGTTTTCGCCGGAACTACAACAACAGACTTTTGAAATTGGCTCTTCTGATTATTGAAATGAAAAATAGTTGATGATCAGATAGTATGATGAAAAAACTGTGTCAAGTAGAAAATATCCGGATACACATTTCACAATCCGTCACATTCTGTCGTTTTGTAAAATTTCTTTTCACTTGAGCCAATTTCAAAACTATTAAAAAGCGTCACACCGGCGAAAGTCGGTGCCCAAAAAAGAGCCGAAAATACTGGATCCTAGTTTTCGCCGGAACTACAACAACAGACTTTTGAAATTGGCTCACTTTTTCAACCAGAAGCATACAAATGAAGGTATGTCCACATTCAGTGAAATAGAATTGCCATGATACGAAAAATTGTGTAAGGGTTATGATATCGGTAAAAATAATATAACCATTCCCGACAAGGCTTACCAAATATAACAAAAAGGACAGGTCAGCATGCAGGATGTTTCTTTTTTGGAGGACAACGTATCCGTAGTTGAAAAGTATTTTGAGGTTTCGGATCGAGTACAACTGAAAGTCTTTGATTTTATTCCACCAGGATACACGCTGCAGACGCCGATTATTGTATTTGTTGCCGGATGGATTTCGTTGCTGCAGGGATGGAAGAGTGTTCTGAAAGTCATTTCAAAAAATTACAGAACGCTTTATATTGAAACAAGAGAAAAAAAAAGTGCTCTTTTGCCTTCCGAAAAATCAATTGATTTTTCTATTGATCGGATGAGCCTGGATATTGAAGAAATTTTATCGAGAACAATATCGGATCAGCAGCCTTTTTATTTTCTGGGCAGTTCCCTTGGATCAACAATCATTCTTCATTACTTAAGTATGAATCAGAAAAAGCCAAAAGAGTCTTTTCTCATTTCTCCGATTTCTGAGTTTCCTTTTCCAATATGGTTATTGTTTGTCATCAATTTTATTCCGGCTGGATTTTACGCAGCTATCAAGCCTGTATTGAAGTGGTATTTAAAATATTTTCACCTGGATCGAAAGAATGAACCTGAACAGGTAAAAAAATATGAAGGAACCATTAATGCAGCTGAACCAGGCAGGTTAAAAGCAAATGCATATGCGATAAAAGATTACAATCTGTGGAACAGACTTGAAAAAATCAATACCTCTGTGATCCTGATCGGGGCAGAAACAGATAAACTGCATGGGATTGATACATTGAAGAAGATGGTTTCTAAAATGCCTTTGGCCAGATTGGAAATGATGAAAAGCAACAAAGAAACACACAGTGAAGTGGCCGGCCGATTTGTTGTTGAGCGTATCGGCTTAGGATAGACATGTTTTTAAAGATTCACAAAGAGGAGATTGACTATGGAAGAACTGATTCGATTCCTTGGATTGTCTGAACTGTTTAAAGATATCCATCCAAAGGACCTTGAAAATATCGCTTCGATCATTGATCAAGAAGCGTTTGATAAAAACGAAGATGTGTTTGGCGAAGATGATCTTGGCGATAATCTCTATGTTCTGTACACTGGGAGTATAAAAATCATTATCAAGGCTACCTGGCGGGAAAAAAAAGAGGAGATGATTCAGATCATACAACCAGGAGAAATTTTTGGAGAATTTTCGTTTATCGATGGCTGCCGGAGATCCGCCTCAGCAGTTTCCATCGAAAAATCAGAGGTACTGATTCTTTCCAAGGCAAAATTTGATAAATTCAGTATTGATAAGCCGGCTGTTGCACTTACGATCATGCAGAATTTCGCCTGGATACTCACACAGAAAATCAGAAACACAACCATGCTGTGGCGAAATGATAAGATGAAAATCGAAAAGCTCAGCAAGAGGAGGAAATAGCCTTTTCCATCTCCATAATGGTTTTATAAGCTGTCAATAAAGGCGAGGTCTTTTTCCTGTGTGTTTTTTGTACCGATGGAGAGAATGTTTACTTTACCATCCTTTCCCTTGCTGAAATAGATACGTCCATTGTAGGAAAATGTTATTTCAAAAACCGCTTCAGGATTTTTTTTCAATAACACCTTTCTTTTTATTTTTACCAGGTTGGAATCGATATCCATTTTGTGAATCACTTCTTCGGCCTTCATCATCATATCATCGGTCAAATCTATAAAGCCGAGGATGGCTCGATGATGAAAGGAAATACTTTTATATAAAGAGTTAAATCTCTTTGTTACTTGTTTTGAACCCTTTTCTTTCTGTTTTCCGGTTTTAAATTCCCCTTTTTCATATTTACCGATAATTTCTTTCAATTCCTTATTCTCGTCCTGCTGCTCATCATAGAGGTTGTGGATATTCGTAATTTTTTCTTCCAGGGAAATAATTTCTTCAATCATGCCCTCTTCATTTTTTTGGGTTGTAACCTTACTGTCCTCCAATATGTTTTTAATCCGTTTGAATTCATTTGCGAGAATGGTTTTGTCTTCTGATAACATATTCATTCGTTTTTGATTTTCTTTTTCAAGCTCAATCAGGCGTGATAGTTCTTTCTCCCGATGCATTTCTTCCATTTTTGCTTTCATTGCTCCTCTCCTGTACAAGTAGGACAGGGTCAACAGGGAAATCATGATGTAGGAGGAAAATATCGATATGACCAGAACCGAACTTCTTACAAGGGAAATATCGACCTGGAGATTTAATCCTTCATTCAGAATCGCGAAGTTTTCAGATGCAATCTGCTTTCGACTCGGTGGAGTCAGAGAGTCTTCTTCTTCAAAAGATGGATAAATGATGGCTCCGCTTTTGGTGATCACCAGGGCATTGAGCTTCACACCCCATGGGATCAGTTTGTTTTTCTGGAGGTAATTGTCAATATTGTTGTTTACAGCATCCTTGACACTTAGGTTCCCATCAAAAAGCAGGCGTGTATCCCCGGTATAGATGTTTTCAATTTCTGCGATATAGATTTTCTTCAGATATCTTTCCAAGGACTGTATCGTCACAAGGTGCAGAATCGGTGGAAGTATGATGCAGAAAATGATAATTTTTAATGGCAGATATTTCATAATATTTTTTAAAGGGCGGACAGAATTTTTCGTGCCTCGTCTGCTTCTGAAAGTTTATCGTTCAGTCTGAGCGCTTTCTCAAGAGTTTGTTTAGCAAGCTTCGTATCACCTTTTTTGAAGAGAGCCATTCCAAGATGATAGTGCAATGTTGCATTGTCAGGTAGCTTCTCAGTGCTTTCCAATAATAATTTTACAGCCTGGTTATACTCCCCCTTACGGTAATAAATCCATCCCATGGTATCCTTGATGAAGGCATCATCGGGTTTCTGCCGGCTGGCTTTTAACACCAGGGAAAGCGCTTCATCGAAGTTCCGTTCTTGCTCTGCCAATAAATATGCAAGATTGTTAGCAGCTTGTGTAAGTTCAGGATTGATTATCAGTGCTTCACGGTAATGCTTTTCAGACAGGTCATATTTTTTTTGCAGGTTGTATATGGTTCCAAGCATCATATGGGGAGCTGTTTGATCGGATTTTTTTTCAAGGATGGTTTGATATTGCTGGATGGCTTTATTCTCATCCTTGCTGATCAGATAAAGCCTGGCCAGAGAATAGTATGGCTGAAGAAAATCCGGGTTCAAGCTGATTGCCTTTCTAAAGGCCTTTTCAGCATTGTTCAGTTGTTTTTTGGCAAGATACAGTCCTCCTTTCAGGTTATACACAAAGGCCGCCAGCTCGGGTTTATCGGCGAATAATTTTATCTGGTGATCACATTTGTCAAGGGCAACGCTGAATTCATTTTTAAGTGCATGAAGAAGAATGATATTTCGAAAAACATTGATCAGTTCCGGTTGGTAAGACAATATTTTTTCAGAGTGTTGAATGATCTGGTCATACTTTTTATTCATATTGTCCGGACTTCCGGTACTGACATATCCGGTGGGATTTTCCGAAGCCAGCTCAAACAGGGAATCAAAAGACTCTAACCCTTTTTCAATGGGTTTTCGTTGTGTATCGTTGTTTCCAAGAATATTTCTGACTTCATTGTTCTGGGAGAGATAGATGAAAATAGTCAGGCTGTCTTTTTTGACTTTCTCCAGGTTTCCTTCCTTTAAATGGATATCGGTTAGAAGAAGATTGGCATTCAGATTGTTCGGATTGATCGAAAGCGCTTTGTTCAGAGATTTTTTTGCATTTTCAAGATCTCCCTTGCCAAGATAGGCAGCTCCTTTGAGATAGTGAATCTGGTAGGATTCCGGTTCTTTTTCAGATAACTGGCTGAAGATTTGAACCGCTTTTTCAAAATCTTCATTTTGGATGCAGATTTCGCCTCTCAGGGATTGCGCCGGAAGGTATTTAGGATTGATTTCAAGAAGTTTCTGAACAAGCCGATCTGCCTGATCCAGTTGTTTATTACGGATCAGAAAGCGTGCTTTGATGGTTAATAGTCTTGTGTTTTGAGGCTGTATGACGAGTGCTTTATCGTACTGCTCCAAGGCCTTCGGATAATCTCCCCAGGTTTCAAAATAGCCGGCCAGGATCAGGTAGAGTTGGATATTCTCAGGATAGAGCTGAATTCCCTTCTGAATGGCTTGTTGGGCTTTTTCTTTGTTTGCCATACCAAAATAAAAATTACCCAGAATAGCGTATAAATCGATATTGTCCGGGTTGGCCTCAATCGCATGCAGTATCTCTTTTTCCGCCTGAGGATACTCTTTTTGACTTAAGAGAAAGTTTACAAGGGTAATACGGTGTTTGATGGATTCGGGGTTTAATTCAATCGCTTTTTTCATATTTTGCAGGGCCTGATCCAATTTTCCGAGTTTGAATTGAATTTTGGCAAGGGCCACATGTGCTGCGCTGTTTTTCGGATCAAGCTTGATTATTTTCGCATAGGATTGGGAAGCCTGATCCAGCTTTTTTTGTTGTTCGAAAATTCCGGCGCTCAGAGAAAGTGCTTCAATATGATCCGGATGTTTTTTCAGGACAATATTTATCTTCTGCATAGCGGATTCAATGTTGTTACCAAACAGATCCAGGCTGGCCAACCTGAGAAGGGCATCCGTATTTTCCGGGTCTGCCGCAAGAATCTTTTTAAAGATGATGAGGGCGGACTTCAGATTACCCAATTTTAAATATGTTTCAGCAAGCCCGTTATTGGCTTCCATGGAATTCGGATTCATTGCGATGATTTTTTGATAAAGGGCTTCCGCATCCTTAAACTCATTTTTTTGAAAGTGGGTATTTGCGGTTTCAAGGTAGGTGTCTATTTTTGATTGTTCTGATGAACAGGAAGCCAGAATCGACAAAACAACCATCATCCATAACGACATAAATTTAAAAGAGTACTTCATTGGCAGTCATCCATTTTTTGTTTTCATTTTTATACCGGCATAACCTATATCGTATCAACAGCCGGATTTCAACCTGTCATCTTACCTTGGATATCATGGGGTGGATATTGAATCGGTTGCTTTTTTACCCTTTACCGTATTTAATGCTTTGAAGATTTCATAAATTGTGTTAGTCAGTAGAAAAAGCAATCATTGGGTTATATAATTTTTATAAAACAAATAGTTACATCAGTTATTTCCGAATTGATTATGAATTTGGAAAAGGATGATCAACCTTTGGATTCTGTTCCGGTGAATAGTATAAATCATGTATAAAACCTTTTTTGGATTTAAGGAAAGACCATTCAAACTTGCGCCTGATCCGGCGTACCTGTATCTGGGACAAAGCCATGAAGATGCTCTCGGACATCTGAACTATGCGATTCGACAGGGAGACGGGTTTGTTGTCATTACCGGAGAAGTCGGAACCGGAAAAACAACGGTATGCAGAATGTTTCTGGAAAAACTGGATGATTCTTCCGAAACCGCCTATATTTTTAATCCAAAGCTGGATGCCTTGCAGCTTCTGAAAGCCATTAATGACGAATTCTACATTGACTCTTCCCCGATAAACACAAAGGATCTGATCGATATCCTGAATCGTTTTCTGATGGATAAAAAACAACAGGGGAAGAGAGCGATTCTGATCATCGATGAGGCACAGAATCTGTCCACCGAGGTTCTGGAACAGATTCGACTTCTTTCAAACCTTGAAACCACAAAAGCCAAGCTGCTTCAGATCATTCTGGTGGGACAACCGGAACTGGGGGAAAAGCTCGACTCATTTGAATTACGGCAACTGGAGCAGAGAATAACGCTGAATTGCCATTTAAATCCATTGACCTGTAAAGAAACCGGAGAATATATTTCCCATCGGATTCAAATCGCTTCTCATAAAAACAACAACCTGTTTACAAAGGCCGCAATCCGAAAAATTTTTCAATATTCCGGCGGTATACCAAGGTTGATCAATATTGTTTGCGATCGTGCGCTGCTGTGTGCTTATAGCCGCGATACCAGAAAGATCACAAGGAATATTACCATATTAGCCATTCGGGAACTTTCCGGGAAAAGGCGGCCCCAATCCGGCTTTTTAGACCGGAATCAAAAAGCTGTTTTTGTTTTGATTATGCTGCTGATGGTTCTGGGAGCGCTTCTTGTTTATCCGCCTGTATATTTAAAAGAAAGCAAAGCAAGTTCAGGTCATGATGCACCTGTGGTTCACAAAATTATCGTTCCACAGAAAAAAGAAATCCTAAAAAAGAACCGGCCATCCCCGAAACCTTCTTTAACCAACAGCACCAGCACCCCGGATGCTGATCAGACCATCGTAAAACCCATGTCCATGGCCATTCCTCCGGTTCCGGAAAAATAGGCCGTGATCTGGAACAGGGAAGATCTGGAAAAGCTGTTACATAATACCAATTCAAAAATTTCAAGGGATATTGCAATGAAATCCATTCTCGGCCTTTGGCAGGAAAAGGTCGGGTTGAACAGTTTTTTGCTGGAAATAGAAAACCATCCGGACTATTTTGTATTGGCATCCAAACAGAATCAATTGAATGTCCAAAAGTTTGAAGGCGATCTGGAACTTGTCAAAAATTTGAATTATGCTGCAATTCTGGAGTTATACTTCGAGAAGAGTCCGGCACCCATATTTCTGGCACTGGTAAAAGTGGAAAATGATCATCTGTTTTTTGAGTACGATGGGAAATTGATCCAGGTACTCAAAGAGGATCTGCTTCTGTTCTGGAAAAATCGATTTTATGTAATCTGGAAAAATTTTTACGGATATTCAGAGGAGATTCAGGTTCAAAATAACGGCAATTCCGTGATGATTTTAAAAAGGCATCTTCAGGAGATTGGTTACTCCGATATTGTATTGAATCCAACATATGATACTGCTGTCCGTAATGCAATTAAGGATATACAGAAAAGATATGGGCTGGGTATGGACGGTATTGTGGGACCCCTTACAATCATTGCACTTTACAATGAAAGCAGATCACTTGTGATTCCACACCTTCGGCAAACCTTGTGATTTCCCTTTCATACTGTTTGAGAATGGCATAAGAGGAAAATAGAATTTGAGCACCATATTAAAGGCACTCAGAAAAATCGAAAAGGAATCAAATGAATCAGACCATCATGATCCTTCATTGACATGGCCCGGTCCTGTCCAGTTAAAAGAACAGATTGATGTAAAACTGAGAAATAAGCAAAAAAAGAAACAGATCCTTTTGGGTTTCATCATACTGGTTTTGATTTGCGGTTCAATATGGTTCTATTCATTACACTCAGACATTCCTTTAACTCCTGCCGCTGAAACTCTTTTAAGCCCTGCTTCTGAAGTTCCGCTTCAAAAAATTGAGGTTAAAACTCAAAAGAAACAGATATACGTGGATGCCTCCCGGCAGCATGCTTTCAGAACCGGCAGCAAGGAGCCGCAAAAAGAGACTTCTGCAAAAAAGATAACCAGCGCTGGTGAGAAACCGAAAAACAGTAACACTAAACAGCTTCTGGATCTGAATTCAAAAAAAACCAAAAAACCCATAGCAGATGTTTCTGTCAAAGTGGAAGCCCCGGTTACTCAGCCCATGGCAGAAGTTCCCATCAAAATGGAAGCCCCGGTTACCCAGCCCATGGCAGAAGTTCCCATCAAAACGGAAGCCCCGGTTACCCAGCCCATAGCAGAGGTTCCTGTCAAAACGGAAGTGCCGGTTACCATTCCCACGGAAGAAGTTTCCGCCGAAACGGAAGTCCCGGTTACCGTTCCCACAGCAGAAGTTTCCATCAAAACAGGAGTTCCGGCTGCCGGCCCGGATAATATCCATAAAATGCCCTCCCAGCTTGAAGAAAAAAAAGATGAAAGGATCCATCTCCAGGCCATTGCCTGGTCACCTGACCCGGAAAGCAGTTTTGTTCTGATCAACAACCGGTTGTTTCACGAAGGGGATAATTTTGAAGGGATAATCATTACACACATCGGCAAGGAGGATGTGTTCTTTAAAGAAAACGGGGTTGAGTGGCAGGAACACTTTCGGAGAAAATAGGTGTCGATCCTATAATATCTGGCTTAGAAACAGCTTTGTCCGGTCATTTTCCGGATTGGTGAAAAAGTGTTCCGGTGTTCCGGTTTCCAGGATGGCTCCCTGATCCATAAAGATTACCCGGTCTGCAACTTCTCTGGCAAAGCCCATTTCATGGGTCACCACAACCATGGTCATTCCTTCCCTGGCAAGGGTTTTCATGACATCCAGCACTTCGCCGATCATTTCCGGATCCAACGCCGAGGTTGGTTCATCAAACAACATAATTTTCGGGTCCATAGCCAATGCGCGTGCAATGGCAACCCGTTGCTGCTGGCCACCGGATAACTGATCCGGATACACATTTGCTTTGTCCGTAATTCCAACTTTTTTCAGCAGAATCATGGCTTTATCATGGGCATCGGTTTTTTTTCGTTTTCGGACCGTTACCTGGGCAAGCGTGATATTTTCAAGAACAGTCTTATGCGGAAAAAGGTTGAAGGATTGAAAAACCATTCCGACCTCAGCCCGCACCTTGTTGATATTGGTTTTCGGGTGCATGAGATCAATTCCATCAATCCGAATTTTTCCACTGTTTGCCGTTTCAAGCTGGTTGAGGCATCGGAGGAGAGTACTTTTTCCGGACCCTGACGGTCCGATCACCACGACAACTTCGCCGGCATTGATCTGGACACTAACATTATCCAGGGCTTTAACCTTGTGGGGAACAAAAAAGGTCTTTGAAAGATTTTCAACGTGAATCACTGGGAAAGAGTCCTCCTTTCTATATATTGGAGAAACATGGAAAAACTGAATGTGAGAACCAGATAGAGTATTGCACAGACAAACCAGAGCTCAAAAGGCTGTAGGCTGGTTGTAACCACTTCCCGTGTGGCCTTGCTCAGTTCCCGGATGGCAATAATGCCCAGAAGGGATGAATCTTTTATCATGCTGATAAACTGTCCTGCCAGAGGAGGAATGATCCGTCGAAACGCCTGGGGAAGAATCACATGTATCATGCTCTGGACATAGGTCATGCCCAATGACCGGGAGGCCTCGCTTTGTCCCCTGTGGATGGACTGGATTCCCGCACGGACGATTTCAGCAACATAAGCTCCGGTAAACATGGCAAGAGCGGCAACACCGAACCAGAGGGGAGGGACTTGCCACATGTCATGTTTGGCCAATATGGTATTGATCAGGGTTCCAAGAACAAAGTACCAGATAAAGATCTGTACGAGGAGTGGAGAACCCCGGATCAGTTCAATGTAGGTTATCGCTGACCATTTGAGTGCCGGATTGGATGAAATCCGGGCCAGACCGGCAAAAAGTCCGATCGCAATTCCGAAAATAATCGCGATGAAACTGACTTCCAGTGTCAGCCAGAGCCCCTGCATCAGGATTCCGGCTTTCCATTTTTTTTGAAAGGCCAGGGTATCGCCAGGATAGATCATGTTGCCTTCATCCACAAGAAGGGTTCCATCTGTAACCGAGTAGGTGGTTTCCTGATTCGTATCTTTAATCGTAATGAAGGTTTCTTCACCAGAGGCGCGTATGGAGGATACTTCCCCCTGAATCTCGGATTTGACCTCCATCTTGTCCTGAAAAACAAAATATTGAGGCACGCGATACCATCGCCAAACATAGTCAATCTGAAGGGTCGCAAAATAGATCCCTCCGATAATTCCTATCAGCATTATGAAAAATAAAGCAATGGACAGAAAATAGGTGGATTTTTTTATTGGATTACCCGGTATCGTCATGTGGTTGAATTCCAATTCACGTTTTGATTTTGAAAAAAGAGTTTATCATGAATTTATACAGGCCGAAGGAAACCTTCCGCCTGCATGAAATTTTTCATCTGAATCACATTGGATTATTTGACGTTTCTGTACCAGTCCGTGCTTAAGATCCATTTGTTATACGTATTTTTATACCGGCCGTCATTTTTATACTGCCGTAAAAAATTATTCAGCCAGTTCAAGAAGTCCGGATCACCTTTCTGGATTGCCCAGGCAAGGGGTTCATAGGTAAAGGGTTCATCCAGAAAGACCAGCTTGTCCACTCCCTGTTCCGCCATGAACACAACGCAATTCGGCTTGTCATATACATAGGCATCGGCTTTTCCTGAAACCACTTCCAAGGCTGCTTCCGTTTCTGTTTCAAAGGATTTATACGTACATTTCTGGATATATTTTTTCACCGCCTCTTCACCGGTGGTTCCGAGTTTTGAGGTAACGATGAATTTTGGATCGTTCAGATCCTTATAGGATTTGATTTTTCCTTCATGTTTCTTGTTCAGCAAAATGGTTTGACCAATGATAATGTAAGGATCGGCAAAATTGACCTTCAGATTCCTGGACTGGGTTACGGTCATCCCACTCATGATAATATCGAATTTATCGGTGATCAGGGAAGGAATGATACCATCCCAGGCTGTATTCACCGGCACAAATTTAACACCCATGGCTTTTGCCATCTCCATGGCCATATCAATATCAAATCCCACAAACCGTCCATTTTTGTCGGTCATTTCAAAGGGCATATAACCGGCTTCAAAACCAACACGGAGTTCTCCTCTCTGGAGGATTTTTTCCAGGGTTGATTTTTTGGCAAGCTCAATATCAGCAGCGAAAACCGGAACAGATATGCATAATACCAGGGTGAGCAATGCAAACCATTTGATTGTCAGTAAACGTTTCATACCATTACCTCCTCAATTGTTTCATATCGTGATTGTTGTTTGGAGCCAGTTGTTTAACTTTTTCGGGTTATCAGCATGGTTAACAGGATTTTCCTTCATCCAATAACTCTTTGATCACCATTTCAATTTTACAATCCGGGCACTTGGGAAAATCTTCTTTCGGAAGGTAAATAATTTCAGTGTGGTTGCATTTCGGGCACTTGATCTCTATGGGCTCATTTTTTTGACGCATTTTGGTTTCTCCAGAGATGATTTCATCATTTAATCTTAATTTTTGAGCTAATTTCAAAACTATTAAAAAGCGTCACACCGGCGAAATCGGTGCCCAGA
>CAYTGW010000136.1:0-11470 GCA_964437395.1 uncultured Desulfocicer sp. | reverse complement strand
GATAAAGCACAACAAGACAGACAGGGAACTACCCCCCCGGACAGGCCTGTGACATCATCTATCCCGGCAGAGTCCAAAGCAGCTATTGGCAACTGGACAGCACCAACCTATCATGAATCAACACCTGTAGCTCTCAATCCCGACCTTCTGGAAGAAAACCGATGTGTATGCATGTTCCCGGATTCTCCGGAAATTAATTTTTTTAAGGTGCTCCGCACACAGATTCAGCAAGCCCTGACGACAAATCACTGGAATACGGTCATGATCACCAGCGCAAATCCCAATGAAGGCAAGACTCTCACATCCATCAACCTTGCCCTCACATTCTCCAAAACCTTCAATCAGACTGTGCTCTTAATTGATTGTGACCTTCAGCAGCAGTCGGTTCAGAAATACCTTGGAATCCCCGGCAAAATGGGACTGATCGATCATCTTTATGATGACCACCAACTGAACGAGATCATTGTATGGCCGGGAATTGATAAAATGACGTTGATATCCGGTGGAAGGACCATCAAGGACAGTGCTGAAATTCTCAGCTCCCCAAAAATGAGATCCCTTGTGACGGAAATGAAAACCCGTTATTCAGACCGGATTATTCTGTTTGATGTGCCGCCTGTCCTGAGCAAAGCAGATGTAATCGCTTTTTCCCCTCTTGTGGATTGTATCATTATGGTTGTTGAAGAGGGAAAAACGTCCATGCAGGATATTAAAAAAGCAGTGTCCCTGCTTCCACAAGAAAAATTTCTTGGTTTTGTATTAAATAAAAAAAAATCCGGTTTAAAAGAGCTGAATAACAATCCATACCAGTGAAAAAATTAATGCTTATGCGATATCAGTATTTGAAAAAAACAAAACCCTGCCTTGAAAAAAATTATATTTTCCCTTTTTTACGTTGATTTTGTTGTCTGTTTCTGTATAAGATATCTTAACTGTTAAATTTCGATTAAACTGGCTCAATAATCTATAAAAAAGAGCCCATATCTACCAACATCCTTATCGATAAAAAAGGCTATTATGAAGACACGACTATTTATCACATTATTCGTTGCAATGCTGACTTGTTCTGTCCTATCAGTTCAGGCTGCAACGATGGATCCTGTCAAATTTTATTTAGTGGATACCAATAATGACAACCGTGTTGGGATTAGCAATACCTTTAATTGGCCATTTGACCTGAATCTAGACTGGAGTTATAACGGATCAGAATGGTCTGACTGGTCATCTACAGTCATGGAATTTAATAAAAATGCAGAATCTTATACCGGAGTGGTCTATTTGCGCATTGATGTTAATGGTATCCGCGATACAGGAGGCGATGTGACTTTTGACGGTGCCGGCATAAAAGGGAATCAAGACTGGTACAGTTCCTTATCGATCTGCTGGTCTGATTCTCCACACGTGTCTTTCCTGACCCTGATACCGGATGATGCTGTATCTCCTATCCCTATTGCCAGTTCTGCCCTACTTCTGGGCTCCGGTGTTTTTGGACTCATGATGGTAGTTACAAGAAAAAAACGTTAATGGGGTTTGGTTATTCCGAATTATGGCCAGGGTTTGGCGGGCAGCCATTGGGAAACGGGAACCAATACCGTCAGCCCTATCCCGGACACAATCTGGCTCCTGGGTTCTGGCATGATCGGATTTGCAGGAATAAGGAGACGATATACCCCGTAAACAGCCTGTGTTGGGTTTCATGTTTATTCAACCCAACCTCTGCGGATGAACAGAAAACCCCGCTGATCCGACTTGCCAGGTTCCCCCACAAATCTTTGCCAATCCACCCCAATCAGTTTTTTCAAGATATCAAATTATTTTCTTTACTAAATTGAGTAATTTTCGGTATGTTCTGATATGCTTTTTTTCATAACAGACTAAACCGGTAGCAGAATAACCGAATTTCGTCATACCGGTCCTGGATCTGAGTCCAGGATGACAGATTCGGAATTGACTTGGATCGTAGCCCAACAAGGAATTCAAGTCATGTGCGGGAAGTGATTCCTGCACAGGAAAAACCCTCAACGAATATGGAAACCTTGACATCGCATAATATCACAGTGATGTTTCTCTCTTTGGGGGTTCTGCTCTTTGTGGCCCGAGTTCTTGGCGAGCTGGCTCAGCGATTTAATCAGCCGGCGGTGGTGGGAGAACTGATCGCTGGAGTTCTGCTTGGCCCAACGATCCTGGGCAGCCTGGCGCCTGATTTGAATAAATTCCTCTTTCCCCTGCAAGATTTGAACTTCATTGCTCTGGAAACGATTGCGACTCTGGCAATTGTGTTGTTCCTGCTGGTGGCTGGGATGGAGGTCGACCTGTCCACAATGTGGAAGCAGGGCAAGATCGGATGCAAGGTCGGGATCACCAGTATTGTCATTCCATTTTTTATCGCATTGGCCGCTGCCTTGGTTATACCTGAGGCACTGGGTCGTCATCTGGACGCTGACCCGTTGATATTTGCATTGTTTTTAGCCATTGCCATATCGATTTCCGCCCTGCCCGTCATTGCTAAAACACTTATGGACATGAACCTTTACCGCAGTGATCTGGGGATGGTGGTCATTAGTGCAGCTATCTTTAACGACCTGATCGGCTGGATCATTTTTGCCGTTGTTTTAGGTCTTATTGGCAACTCAACCGGGAACAGCAACCATATCATGCTGACCATAACATTGACGCTGGCTTTTGCCGGCACGATGCTTACGCTCGGTCGCTGGCTGGTTCACAAGGTGCTACCGTTTGTGCAGGCTTACACCCGCTGGCCAGGCGGTGAGCTGAGTTTTGCGCTGATATTAGGGCTGCTCGGAGCTTCGTTTACCGAATGGATCGGGATTCATGCGATTTTCGGCGCCTTTATCGTGGGCATAGCGGTCGGCGACTCATCCCACCTACGCGAGCAAAGCCGGGTTATCATTGATAAGTTTGTTTCGTTCATTTTTGCCCCGGTGTTTTTTGCAAGCATAGGCCTTAAGGTGAATTTCCTGACCCATTTCGACTTCCCCCTGGTTCTGACGGTACTTTCGATTTCTTGTGTATGCAAACTCGCCAGCGGATTTATTGGCGCCCGGTGGGGAGGAATGCCCCACCGTGAAGCCTGGGCAATCGGTTTTGCCATGAATTCCCGGGGAGCGATGGAGATCATCCTGGGAATGATCGCCCTGGAAACAGGAATCATCCATGAACAACTGTTTGTCGCCTTGGTCATTATGGCAATTGTCACATCACTGATGAGCGGCCCTTCCATGCGCCTGATTCTCCGCACTGAAACAAAACGGAGGCTGCGGAATATCTTATCCCCGAAACTTTTTCTGCTGGGTATGAAAGCAAACTCCCGTCGTGAAGCCATCCACGAAATGACAGTGATGGTGTGCGCTGATATGGAAGGTTTGGATGCAGAAGCCATAGAAAAGGCTATCTGGGCGCGTGAGGAAGCGCTCAGCACCGGTATAGGCAACGGAGTGGCGCTCCCACACGCCCGTATCAGCGGACTGAAGGATTCCATGGTAGTGGTCGGCATTTCTGAGACAGGGATCGATTTTGATGCACCGGACGGCAAGTTGGCAAAAGTGATTTTCCTGGTACTTACACCCACCGAAGATCCCAGTGCACAACTGGAGATTGCTTCCGAAATCGCAAAACTTTTCCGTGATCCACGAATGTCCGACCGGGTTCTTCATACAAAAAAATTCACAGATTTTCTGGCATTGATGCGTGCCGGTATCTGAAGAATATTTTAAACTCAGATGAAAAACTGTTTTACTCTGACCTTAAAAAATGCAAGAAAGATAAATCAAAAGAGCCAATTTCAAAAGTCTGTTGTTGTAGTTCCGGCGAAAACTAGAATCCAGTATTTTCGGCTCTTTTCTGGGCACTGACTTTCGCCGGTGTGACGCTTTTTAATAGTTTTGAAATTGGCTCAAAATGCGTTATCACACAAAAGGAGATTTGAATGAAAATTTATGTCGGCAATTTGCCATACACTGTCACTGAAGTGGACTTACAGCAGCTTTTAGAACAATTCGGAAAGGTTGAATCCGCAACCGTTATTAAAGACAAACATAGCGGACAATCCAAAGGATTTGGATTTGTGGAGATGGAATCCAAAACAGAAGGTCAGACTGCAATCGATACACTCAACGGCCAAGAACACAAAGGAAGAACCCTTAAGGTGAACGAAGCCAGACCTCAAACCGAAAATGGTGGCAGCAGAGGCGGACGCGGTGGCGGTCGTGGCGGTGGACGTGGCGGACAAGGCGGCGACAGAGGCGGACGTTCAGGCGGACGAAGCGGACAAGGTGGTGACAGAGGCGGACGTGGCGGACAAGGCGGTGGCCGTAGCGGACAAGGCGGCGACAGAGGCGGACGAAGCGGCGGACGTGATTTCTAGCCGGTAGACAAATAATGGATGCACTCTTATTTTATAAAATCAATGGGGCTTTTCTGGGTATTTGCAGAAATGGTGATCCTGATTTTCATCCGTCAGGGCATTGCATTTGTTGAAGGAAAGAAAAAAAAGTTTCTGGGGATAACGATTCTTTGCAGCCTCATCTTTATCATGCTCTTTCTGACATCATTCTGGGGTGAAAGTTTTTTCTCCGGATATCTGGATTTTTCCAGAAAAATCAACCTGTATTTTTATCGGTATGCATTATGGAATCTGTTCTGTACCCTGTGGGTTGTGCTGGAAGGGAGTATCATGTTCTATTCCCTTCATGCCTATATTATCCTGGAAAAATCAATGCGTCCGGGCCGGATTCCATCCAAACCATTTGGAACAATGAATCCCTTAACACGGTATGGGGTTCCCCTTCTTGTGGTATCGGTGGCTGCCTTTTATCTTTTTTATGAATACAGAATTTTTTTAATCATGGATCGTTTCGGGTTGGAAAAAAGCAATCTGAAAAACATCTATCTGTTTTATATCAAAATCTGCGGTATGTTCTGGTTTCTGATCGAAGGCGTGGTAGCGGTTATTGGTCTGAAAGCCTATCATTTACTGAAAAAGAGTTCGTTCTGATCATGGAATCCATTGACGCCATATTTCTTCATATCGGCTCCGGCTTCAGCCGTGACGCGTATTTTCTTTTAACAAAAATTCAGGGGATTCTCTGGAGCATTGCCAATACAGTTATCGTTTTCTATTTTTTGAAAATCACGGACCTGATCCGGATGCACAATCATAGGAAACAGATCCGGTACCGGTATTATTTTCTGCTGGTTTCGGCGATTTTATCCCTGTTTTTACTCTTTACAGAGAACGGAACCATATTTTTCACACTGGAAGCTGCTATTTACGGAATTCAATACACGATCCTCCTGTACACCATGATCCTCGAAAGAAAAGAGCTGATGCATCATTTCAGGGAAATCGTTTCCGAAAATAAATGAAAATGAAAAAAGCCCCCGCCGTGACAAGCAACAACCCCAGAGCCAGAATGATTGACGGAAAAATCGTAATCCCCGACAGCAGAATGATCATACTGATCGTCAATAAAAAAATTCCAAAGGGAATCGATCGTGTCAAATCTGCCAGCCGATCTGCTGAAGATGCCTTATCTCCCATCCGCCTGTTCTGAATCTGTCTTCTTTCCCCATTGCGTCTCCGTTCCAGAACGTTTACAGCAAAAATTCCGCTTGCGATGCAACCCCGTCTTTCACTACACATTCGTCGATCAACGCCCTTCCGGCTGCCGTCCAGCACGGTGTAATCATTCCCGTGCCACCATACAAATTGATCTGCCATCCATCACCCCCCTGTTCATTTTATTGAAACCGCAACACCATTTCCGGATTGGATTCAAACACGAATGGATCAGGCATCAAAAAATTACGGACACGGCTAAGGGCTGTCGTTTCTTTTTTAAGGTCGCGGTATGAACGATGAAGCTGTGTTACGGATCATTGAACAGATGATTCAGGTGTCATTTCCTGATTCCTGCCACTGAATTTCATGAGATTGTTTATACCATACAGAAAAAAGAATGGAAGTTCAAGCTGGAAAACAATTAGATAATTTGACTATTGACAATGGATTGCATTAAAAATAATGATCATAGTCATATAAGGTAAATTATACACAAGGATTTCTTATGAATGTTTCTAAAAAACCGCCGTGTCAAAATGATCAGGCTGATCAGAAACAAGTGAAAAAATACGGGAATACCAGTCTGTCTTTGGCAAGAATCCTTCAGGAACTTACTCCTTCCATAGAAGACTATCTGAAAAAATTATCTGAAAATCAAAAAAGGATAATAGATGCGGATCAGAAAATTGCAGAATCTGTTGCAAGACTTACAAATCATATTATATCTGAAAAACAAAACATAAGACTTAATTTATATCCCAGTACTGTTCGAAAAAAATTCAAAAAATCAGAGGACTCCCACCATCAGCGAGTAAAAAAAATCATTACAAGGATGCGTAAAAAGCTAAAAACCTATGAAGAGATCGCCCGATTTCTGGAAAAGGAAAACATTCCGACATTCACAAAACAAGGCCAATGGCATGCCCAGACTGTACATAGGCTTTTTCAGGATTATCCAGACATTTAGCGGATGAAAGAAAAAATATTAATCGTCGATGATAAAGAAGATATCCGATACACCCTGAAAATTTTTTTCGAGGCCAAAGGGTATGAGATATTCACGGCCCATGATTATCAAAGTGCAATACTCCAGATCTCGAACATTGATTTTGATCTGATATTTACCGATATTATTCTTCAGGGAAAGTCTGGAATCGATATTCTTGAACAGATTCGAAGCATGAAACTCCATTGCCCGGTGATTATCTTTACCGGGGTTCCGACCTTAAAAACAGCAGCCGATGCCGTCCGCCTGGGCGCCTTTGATTATATTGAAAAACCAATAAAATATGAAGAACTTATCCATGTGGCAAAATCCGCCCTGCGCCACAAGCTACTCCTGGATGAAAAAGAAAAATACCGATCGAATCTGGAGGCAATTTTCAAAAGTGTAAAAGATGCGATCATAACAGTAGACGATTCGATTCGGGTAATTGAGATTAATGGTGCTACCGCAAATATCTGTGGTATCTCTCAGAAAGATGCAAAGGGAAAATCATGGAAGGATTTGACTCCCAGATGCGCCGGGAAATGCATCGATATCCTGAAACGGACAATTACACAGAAGAAACCGACGGAACGATATAGGATTGAGTGTTTTCATGAAAAACATCCAGCCCAGGTTGTCAGCCTTTCCGCTGCCCCTCTCGAAAACCGTCCAAATGTTTCAACCGGAGCTGTGATGGTGATCCGGGATGAAACCCGTCTTGCCGATCTTGAAAAAAGTCTGAAAGAAAGAAGACAGTATCAAAACATTGTCGGAAAAAGTCCGGCTTTTCAAGAAATCTATACTCGGATTGAAGCGCTTGTGGATGTGCGCACAACCGTGTTGATTACCGGAAAAAGCGGCACAGGAAAAGAGATGGTGGCGGATGCACTGCATTTCGGGGGATGCCGCAGCAATAAACCCCTTGTTAAGGTGAATTGCGGTGCATTGCCGGAAGAACTCCTGGAAAGCGAACTGTTTGGGCATGTGACCGGTGCATTCACCGGAGCGGTCAGAGATAAGATCGGCCGTTTTCAGAAAGCCAATGGCGGAACCCTTTTCCTGGATGAAATCGGTGAAACATCTCCGAAAATGCAACTTCGCCTTCTCCGTGTTTTACAGGAAATGGAGTTTGAACGGGTTGGTGATCCAACCCCTATTCGGGTGGATACACGCGTTGTTGCGGCAACCAATAAGGATCTTCGAGAAGAGGTAAGGCTTGGAAGGTTTCGGGAGGATCTCTATTATCGTCTGAAAATCATTGAGTTGAACCTTCCCCCATTGGCAGACCGGAAAGAAGATATTCCTTTGCTAACCGCCCATTTTATCAAAAAACTAAATAAAAAATTTGAAAAAGAAATTGCTGAAATTTCGGAAGATGTCCGGGATCTGTTCATGCGATATTCCTGGCCGGGTAATGTCCGAGAACTGGAACACAGCCTTGAACATGCTTTCATTTTGTGCTCCCAGGATATTATCGTTATTGAACATCTTCCGGTTGAACTGCAAAAATTCAATCTGGATAATGGCGCAGATGATGAATATCAAACCCTGTTAAAAGCACTTCATCAGACACGCTGGAATAAAACTGAAACTGCCGGTCTGTTGGGAGTCAGCCGCCAGAGTATCTATCGAAGAATGAAAAAGTACAATATGATCAACAACTGAATACTATTTTGTTGGATATAGAAATCACTGTTACATATTGTAACACGACCTTTACATAATATTTTTTCCCTCCGTGACATCCCCTCACAATCCCTACTACAAGGAACCAACCGATTTTTCATTACCCATAAAATCCGTTTCCCTGAATCAAAATCGGTACACCTGCCATGTTACAAAGTGTAACTGCGTTACACCAAATCTTGATCTGTATAAAAAACTGAAGTCCGGATGTGTTTTTTAATTTGATCATAATATAGAAAGGTTATTGGGTCATCACAGGCGAACAACCCAGCCTGCAGATAAGCCCTGTGCAGAAAAAAACATGGCATGAGGATTGCTGCTCAAGGCAGGGTATTCCTGAAAGGAAATATCGTTCAATATTACCAAACAGAATTAAGAAATAAATGATTAGATCAATATTTTATATCCGGAGTGTTAAGTTTTTATGATACGAACAAGTAACATCATTCTGATCCTTGCTCTTCTCCTGAATCCGGTTTCCGGAAAAGCGGCAATGAACGCCCTGAGCAACAATTCGTTACGTGAAATGAAAGCAGGTGACCCCGAAACCTCTGTCCAGGAAACCCTGACAGATGTGACTGGCATACAATCCGGTCCTCAAAAAACAACCAGGCACGCCAAAACCGATTTACACATGAATGATAAAATCCGTCTGGAACTTTTCAGGCAATGCCAGGATTATCGGAATTTTCTATCTTTTATTCAGAAACTCAACCAGATATCCGCAGAAAAAAGGTACCTTGAACTCATTAACTCGGAACAATTCTTATCCCTTTGCTCCAATTTTGCCAGTGCATCCTATCGATGCAAACAAAAGCTTCTTTCACTGAACCTTCGACAGATCGATAGCAGCAAAAAAGACATTTTAAATAGTCACCAGGAATTATTCAGGCAGGCCAATCTTTTTCATAAGCTTGTTTACCAATACCAGAAACAGAACAAACACCTACCAAGCCTGGATCAATTTCTTACACAAATAAAGGCAGGGTTAAATGCCATTGATGCGGAATATGCAGAACTCTAAAAAAAATGAGTCCCGAAAACATAAACGGTATAAGGTGAAAACCGGGATTTTTGCTGTACTGGGTCACGCGTGCAGCAAACTGGGACAGGTTATCGACATCAGCATGGGCGGTCTTTCCTTTACCTATGCTGGTATCAAAACAAGGTCTGTGGATTCAACAGACATGATCTTTCTGTTCGATAAAAAAGATTCGGATGTCAACAACCTCTCTTATAAATTCCATACCAGAATTATTTCAGAAAAAGAATTTTTAGCGGATAATTCTGTAAATCCGGTCAACCAGAAAATTCGATGCGCCCTTCAGTTTAACGATCTGCCGTATCATCAGGAAAAATGGATTGAAACCTTTCTGAGAAATCATACCATTGAAGACAATTTATGAGCCAATTCCAAAACGATTGAAAAGCGTCACGCCGGCGAAAGCCGATGTCCAGAAAAGAACTGAAAATACTGGATAGTGTTACGCTTTACTTCGTGTCCGGCTTTCGCCGGAACTACAACAACAGACTTTTGAAATTGGCTCTTATGAAATGACTCCGGAAGAGCAGGAACCGCAGGCCGTACATCGCAACCTTTTTTTTGTCTTCACTTCCCGGAAGATCATTTGCAACACATCACAGATCAACAACCTGTTGGTCAACAAATCCCCCTGCCCGATAATATATTTAATTGCTTCCGTTGCCTGAAGGGTTCCAAACAGACCGGCAACAGTTCCCAAAATCCCTACCTGACCGCTGCCGGGCACACTATCAGGCGGTGGCGGTTCAGGAAAAATACATCTCAAACAGGCGGACTGACCTGGCACGACAGTCATCATCTGGCCTTCAAAACGCAGGACTCCGGCATGGCAAAATGGTTTATTCATTGCAATACATGTATCATTGATCAGAAACTTGGATGGAAAATTATCTGTTCCATCAATAATAAAATCATATTCCTTTATCCGTGCTGATATATTATCAGAATGTAAAAATTCAGGATAGGTATTTACCCGGACATGCGGGTTGAGTCTGGTCAATTTTTCTCTGGCAGACTGAATTTTCGGCTTATCAAGATCTTCTGTGAAATGAATGATCTGCCGCTGGAGGTTGCTGACATCGACTACATCCCTGTCGACAATACCGATGGTTCCCACTCCGGCAGCAGCAAGATGCATCAGTACCGTTGATCCCAGACCACCTGAACCAACGACCAGAACGCTTGCCTCTGAAATCTTCTGCTGTCCTTTCAGTCCAACAGGTTCCAGTAAAATTTGTCTGCTGTATCTTTGTTTTTCCTCTTCCGAAAAATCCATACTGTCCTCTTCTTCCATTATATTTTGCCGCTTTCTGCCAGATCTTCGAGGCCATCCATATCCAGCAATGTTATTTCCTTTCCATTCACCTCAATCAGATTCCGGCTGCTCATTTTTGCAAGAATCCGGGACAGGGTCTCAGGGATTGTACCCAGAAGACTGGCAAGCTGACTCTTGGATATGGTCAGTAAAATAGAACCGGTCTGATTCTGTTCCCGATATAGCAGAATCAGGTAGGAAGCCAGGCGGCCCGGCACTTCTTTGAGAGAAAGATTTTCAATCTGGGCGGCAAGCTGCCTCAACCGCATCGATAAAACAGCAAGCATATTCAAGGATAAAGACGGATTCTGCATGATCAGGTTGACAAACGCCACCCGGGGGAAAAACAGCAATCGACTTTTTTTTATGGACACGGCATTTGCCGGATAATTTTCCCCCATGAACACAGGAACCTCTCCGAAAACCTCTCCGGATCCAAAAATGTGAATAATCTGTTCTTTCCCTTCCAGGGAGACCTTGAAGATTTTGACCATCCCTTGGGATACAACATAAAAACCAGCCCCCGCATCTCCTTCTGAAAATATGGTTTCCCCTTTGCCGTACTCCTTTTCGACGATAATATTTTGTATCGATTCCAACTGGTCTTGTGGAAGTCCGGCGAATAAAAGACTTTCAACAATTGTATCATGGAAATGTTTCATTTATCCCCCTGTTGAACAAAGAGTTATCATCCGGATTTGCTCCAAGTCAAGACGTGTATTGCCATTTCGTTGATATTAATTTCCTTTATCATCCTGAATCCAGTTGTAAACTACATCCAATTGGATTATAATCGGTCTAACAAATGATTTGACATCCAGCCTTTCTCCATAAAATTAAAAATAATTTCAATATTTT
>CAYTGW010000135.1:0-11516 GCA_964437395.1 uncultured Desulfocicer sp. | reverse complement strand
TGAATATCACCGGATATTCCACTCGAATTGACATCTTTCCGCCAACCATTATTGATTCAGAAAAAATTTTACAGAAGCTCACCATCATGGCGAGGCAGAATGAAATGGTCATTTTATCCGGGTTTGCGGAAATGGATGATGCAGGTCATATCTTTGCCGCTCACGCGGTTGTAAAACCGGATGGAGAGATCGGGATATACCGGAAGCTTTTTTTGGCACCTCCGGAAAGGGATGTTTTCACTCAGGCTTCAAATATTCCAATTTTTGAGGCATGCAATATCAAGTTTGGGATTCAGCTTTGCTATGATGCGCATTTTCCGGAATTGGCCTCTCATATGGCAAGAAACGGTGCGGATGTTATTTTTATGCCTCATGCATCCCCAAAGGGAACTCCGGAAGAAAAATATTGTTCCTGGATGCGGCATTTGCCGGCAAGAGCATATGATAACAGTCTTTTTATTGTGGCATGTAATCAGACCGGCAACAATGGTGCCGGCCTTGATTTTCCAGGTCTTGCAATGGTTTTCGATCCTTCAGGAGAATTGATTGCAAAGGATATCAGAGGTAAGGAGGGGGTGGTGGTTACAGAGTTGAAACTCGGGCTTTTGGAAAAAGTCCGAAACCACCGGATGCGCTATTTTCTGCCCAATCGAAGGGATGACTTATTTCCATTTTAAAATGAGCCAATTTCAAAACTATTAAAAAGCGTCACACCGGCGAAAGTCTGTGCCCAGAAAAGAGCCGAAAATACTGGATTCTAGTTTTCGCCGGAACTACAACAACAGACTTTTGAAATTGGCTCAAAATGGCATTTCAAACAATTTGGGAGGCAGATACAGTCCATGAGATTCCACCCGTTTTTTTACACCGTTCAAGTGCTCGGTTAACAGTTTTTCCACCATATAACTTTCAACAAATTCCGGCAGAACCGTTGAAAATTCTATCATTAAGGAGAATTGATAAACGGTTTTCTTGCCGTTTTCAAATGGTTCGGCAATCATGAACCCTTCAATGTTTTTAATCGTATCGGTTGGGTCTTTGACCGGTATCCCGATCAGATTGTAAATTCTCACATCTTCTGGTTTGATGAGCTGCCATTCCTGCCGATAGCGGGATTCGTCAAACTGAACATCAAGCGTAAATAAAAAATCATATAACGGAATGCTGACTTTGCACTCGATAAAAGATTGTCCAATTGAATTTTTTTGAATCGGTTTCAATGCAGCGATCGTATTATAATATTCAACGTCAGGAACAAGTTCTGCCATAAACTTCCAGTCTTTTATCACTTCCCAAACTTCTTTTGGAGAAGCGTCAATTAAAAGAATTCCATAAACCTGTTTTTGATTGTTTTTTTCATCCCTTGCAATTGTGTAATCAAAAACTTGAAGTTCATAAGCCAGAAGCTTATTCTGATCAATTACAAATTTGGATTCTGTCTCACCAGAATATGCTACTCCGGGTAGGCACAGGATTAAAATGAGAAGCAAGAGTTGTTTCATGTCATGTAATTGGTTGCAGGATCTTTTTTTAACTTTTATTATTGTTTTAATCCATATAAAGAAATCGCTAAAATAAAAAATCTGAAAAAAAGGAATTCAAGCATTTCGGAGATCATTGGATTTTTTTCGATGATCAATTGGCGCAAGCTGCTGTCATATTGAATGATATTGTTTAATTTTTGTAAAGCCGTATGATTATTTTTATTTTCTTTTATCCGACATGCAAGTGCTGCAACCTTTTGATAAGAACATTGGTCCTGATGGTTTTGAACCAGACTCCATAATTCGTCTATCGAAAAGATAAGTTTTTTCCGGTTGATTCTGGTTGTATTGTAAAAAGATAAAATATCTTTTGTATCCCAGCATTTTAGTTTTCTGCATTCAACAGGACGATCTTGATAGATCTGACAGCCGGAATGACCTGGATCGTAGAAAATACACTCATGACTGTTTTTTTTGTTTTTGATTTTTATAATATCTGTTTTTGCAGGTTCTACGATTTCTTTAATGTTATCAAACGATGGTTCATGCTGTCGAATTGTGAATAGATATTTCAATGGGATATTGCCTTTTTCAATCAATTCCCTGTCTTCAAAATGGATGGAGGGGCCTCCTTTTTTACAACAAATGCCACAACGAGTGCATAAAGATGTTTTGATTTGCGGATTGGTTTGATTGCCCGTACTCTTTTTTCCCCGTTGTTTGATCATGGTTCTCATTTGTTATACATATCATAAAAAGACGCCCCCTTCACCATTTTTTGATAATATGGTGGAGAGGACGTGGTGATTGAAAAATCAATGAATTCTTATAATTCGTAGAGAGTATAATAAAAGAAAAAAGTAAATACAAGAGGAGGTATCGGTTTTGCCCAAGCAGTTGAAGGGATATGTTTCAAATTTTTCCATTGTATTCTTCAAGAAAGTGATTGAAAAAAATAACCATGAAGTTATGGCGTTTTTCAGCCATTCTGTATCCCTCGGCGGTCAATATTTTATCTTTTATTTTACAAAGTTTTTTCTTATATTCCCGATAGCCCGTATCCTCCTTTGAATAGGGTTTTGTGTTTTGTATATTGTTATCTGTATTGTGAAGTCTTGCTCCGAGTTCTCCGGCAAAAAGATAGGCCCTTGCAATACCCACTGCACCGATTGCATCCAGTTTATCTGCATCAAACAGAACTTTTGCTTCAATGGTTTCAGGCACATTGTTTCCCCTGAAACGGTGAGTTTTTATGGCATGAATAATATTTATTTTTTGTTCATTGGACAAAGGAAGATCCTGAATAATGTCCTTTCCCATTTCTGCACCTTTTTCAGCATGGCAGATCTGTCCATTGGATTGGTCCTGGTGGTATCGGCCGATGTCATGGAGGCAGGCAGCGATGAGAAGTACGGTCATGTCTGCATTTTCAATAGGACCGATATGTTCACATAACCGGATTACCCGTAATGTATGGTCCCAGTCATGACTTCCTTTGGCATGACTGAAATTTTGTTCGGCTATTTTCCACACCCATGCCACAGGATCAGCAGGATTGACTATTTTTGACATGGTTTGTGTGCATCCCTCACAATAATTGTTATTTTGATTCGATAAAGTGTATATAGGCTACCTGAAAAGATTTCAATATTGAAAAATTTATATTGAAAATTTGATAGATGATCCGCTATGGGAAAAGGGTACAATATCGTTGCATTTATCATTTGAACATACCCGACAATGACTCACAAGGAGAACCAATTCAATGACACCACCTGTATTATTTGAAATAAAAGATCATATTGCGATCATTACACTGAATCGACCTGAAAAAAGAAATGCAATCAGTCAATCCCTTTTGATCGAGTTATATAATAATCTTGAAAAGATATCCGCTGACCCGGAGATCCGGGTTGGTATCATAACCGGCGCCGGGGATACTTTTTGCGCAGGCCTTGATCTTTCGAAATTAACAACCGATAATTTGATGGATCCAAGAGGTGATGGCAAAGATCTGTTTGATATCTTGAGAAAAGTGAATAAACCCATCATCGGAGTAATCAATGGCCATGCGATCACAGGTGGTTTCGAGCTGGCCCTGAATTGTGACTTTCTGATTGCCTCGGAGAATGCTTCTTTTGCAGATACCCATGCCAAGGTCGGTATTCATCCGGGATGGGGAATGACTCAGCTTCTGCAACAGGCTGTTGGAGTGCGCATGGCCAAACAGATGTCGTTTACGTGTACATTTTACTCTGCTCATAAGATGCTTGCAGCAGGTCTTGTGAACGAGGTTGTTCCAAAAGATCAGCTTATGAAAAGATGTATGGAAATTGCAGTTGATATTGCTTCCGTAAATCAGAATATGCTTGGGATTGTGAAAACCCTTATTGAACAAGGAAGTGCCGGTACCCTTGATCATGGGTTAGGTTTAGAACGGAAGGGTTTCACGGATTTTCTGAGGGAAAGTGGTATCTTGAATAGGTAACCCATTTTGATTTAACAGCAAAACATGATTCCATTCGATAAGAATTGGGATCATACGTAATTTTGAATTTGTGAGTATGGGATTTTTTATGAATTATCGATAGAATGAACAGGAGTTGCGCAATGGGTAAATGGAGACAGGAACTGGAGGAAGCTGCATTGGTCTTGTCAAAGGCAACAAGAGCAACTGCCTTTTGTGGGGCAGGTATTTCAGCGGAAAGCAGTATCCCGACTTTTCGGGATCCCGGAGGACTCTGGGATCAGATTAATCCCATGGAAGCTGGGACAGCAAGGGGTCTTTTACGGACGTTCCAGGAAAAATCGGATATAATTGTTCCCATATTGATGACCATGCTGGATCGGTTTGAAAAATCAGAACCCAATGCAGGGCATGTGGCTCTTTCCCATCTTGAAAAAATGGGGATTTTAAAAACAGTAATCACCCAAAATATTGATAATCTTCATCAGGAAGCTGGGACAAACGGTTTAATCGAAGTACATGGAAATCTTTTCAGAATGCTTTGTTTATCCTGTGGATGGGAAAAGAAAGTTGATAGGAAACAATATGTTCAGATTACTCGTAATCGGTTGTTAAAAATATCGGTGTATGATCTGGATGCACTGATCAGCCTCGCAGTAGAATGTGATCAATGTGGTTCTCTGACCAGACCGGATGTCGTAATGTTTGGTGAGGCTGTAAAATCCTTGCCGCAAGCTTTTGGTGCTTCTATTCAATCAGATGTTATGATGGTGCTGGGAACATCCGGGGCAGTGTTTCCTGCTGCATCGTTTCCGGTGGAGGCAAAAAAGGCAGGGGCTAAGGTTATTGTCATTAATCCAACGGAAAATGGTTTTAAGCATTGCACAGATATCTATATCCCTATGAAAGCGGGTGATGCGCTGCCTTTTATTGTTGAGAAGATAAAGAAAAGTACTGAAAAACAGATCTGATTTCAGCGGAGTTGATGAAATCAAAAAAGGGGAAAGAAAAAAATCATGAAACCTATTGTTGCGATCGTTGGAAGACCGAATGTCGGGAAATCAACCCTTTTTAACAGAATCACCCGGAAAAAGGATGCCCTGGTCGATGATTTTCCGGGTGTGACTCGCGATCGGCATTATGGCGATGCTGAATGGAATGATGTTGAATTTTCCATTGTTGACACAGGTGGGTTTGCAGGGGATGAGGAAGATGATTTTTCGAGTTTGATTCGATCTCAAGTTCATCTGGCGATTGATGAAGCAGATGCAGCCATCCTTGTCCTTGATGGCAAAGGCGGAATTTCGCCATTTGATTCTGAGCTTATTGATATCCTCCGAAAGGTTACCATTCCTGTATTCTATGTGGTAAATAAAATTGATGGAGAGGAGAAAGAATCGCTACTCTACGAATTTCATCATCTGGGTCTGGATGATTTATATCCAATTTCTGCGGAGCATGGGTATGGGGTACCAGACTTTCTGGATAATCTGGTTCCGGTACTGCCTTGCGTCCAAACGGAAAAAGAAGCAGCGGAAGAAGAAATCAGTATAGCGGTTATTGGCCGACCCAATGCCGGTAAATCATCGCTGATCAATAAAATTCTCGGGGAAGATCGGCATCTGGTCAGCGAACATCCTGGCACTACGAGGGATGTAATTGATTCCCTGTGCAAGATATCCGGAAAACAATATCGTCTTATTGATACGGCAGGGATTAGACGGAAAGGACGGGTTTCCGAGAAGCTTGAAAAATTTTCGATTATGAAAGCGCTGAAAAGTCTGGATCGCTGTGATGTTGTTTTGATTGTGATCGATGCTTCGGAAGGAATTTCAGAACAGGATATCCGGGTGGCAGGGTATGCTCATGATCGCGGTTGCGGCAGCATTTTTTTGTTAAACAAGTGGGACCTGGTTGAACAGGATAAAAAAACGACCCATTTATTTTATGAAAAATTAAGGATGGAGGCAAAATTTTTGTCTTTTGCTCCGGTGATTACGATTTCAGCCTTGACAGGACTTGGGGTTTCAAAAATATTTGAGTTGGTTGAAACCGTATATAAACAATATAGTACACATATCGGTACGGGAATGATAAATCGTATCGTTGAGCGGGCAATTGAAAAAAACGAGCCTTCTCTTCACAAGGGTAAACGCCTCAAATTTTATTATGCGACTCAAGTATCAACAAAACCACCCACATTTGTTGTATTTACAAGCTATCCCGATGCAGTTCACTTTTCGTATCAGCGTTATCTGATGAACCAGATCAGGGAACAGACCGGCCTGGATAAAACCCCGATCCGTTTATATTTCAGGCTCAGAACCGGTCGAATTGAATTTTCGGATAAAAAGCACCCGCAAAAAGATTCCGGAAAAAGAAAGAAAAAATAAGATCGTTCATAAAAAAATAACCTGATGAATGGATTCTTTTTCCATGATTTCCTGTTGAATTGTTTTTTTAGCCGCTTCGTTCCGGATGGGTATGATCTCAGAGATATCACTTCCATTACTCTTTTTTTTCTGCTTCCAGTGGACGATGATGCCGTATACAACCGCGTAAACACAACCACCGGCACCGCAGCAGGTTGAGTCAAAAACTGCATGGCCGGTCAGATAAAGGATTTTCTGATCATTATACAGGAGCTGTTTCTCAGCGGTTAACACATATCGGCCGCCGATAGCCTGAACCTCCTGATTCAGATCTTCATGAAAATATTCTTTTATTTTTTCCGGTTCCATGGATTTGGCTACCTCAGGGCTTTTTTATCAACCTTTCCAACTGCAGTCAGTGGGATCTCATCCACAATTTCAATTATTTTGGGAACTTTGTAGGGGGCCATATTTTCACGACAGTATTCGGTTACCGCTTGTTTGATAGCCTCGGGTTCTTTTTTTCTGGCTTTTTCCCTCAACTGGAGTACGGCTTTGACAATCTCATTTCCAGGGCGTTTTTTATCCTCTACGCCGACAATGGCACAAAATTCAATATCCGGATATTGGTACAAGGTTTCCTCAACCTCTCTTGAAAATACCTTGTAGCCCCCGACAATCAGCATATCCTTGGATCGGTCTACGATATACAGGTAACCATCTTCATCCATCCTGGCAATATCACCGGTATGGAGCCATGCTTTATCTTGAAACTCTTTTAAAGTATTTCCGGTTTCCTCCGGTTTATTATGATAGCCTTTCATAATCTGAGGCCCTCTGGCGATCAACTCTCCCTCTTCCCCGATATTGACCTCTTTTCTGCCGCCCTCAAGGTCAACCAGTTTGATCATGGTATTTTGAATCGGAATTCCCACCGAACCGATTTTCTTTTTGCCATGAATTGGGTTCATGGTAAGCAACGGACTGGCTTCCGTCATGCCATAAACTTCCATTATCTTTCCTTTGCCGATGATTTTTTCGATCGCATGGATGCCTTCAATGGAAAATGGCGCAGCTCCGGAAACACAGATTTTAAGGGACGAAAAGTCAAGGGTCTTGAAAGAAGGTTCATCCATCAGCATTTTATAAAGGGTCGGCACGTATGCCATTACGGTTGGGTTTTTGGAAGCGATTTCTTTGCAGATATGTTTTGTATTTCTTGGATCCGGGATCAGACATTGGGTATTTGCGGTACATAGAGCAAGCATTCCAAAAGCAAGGCCGGCCAAGTGAAAGAAAGGAAAACCTGAACAAAGAATATCATTACCGATTTCAAAGCCTGTCCATTCTTTGGCATGAACATTATTGGCCACCAGATTTCGATGGGTCAGAACCGTTCCTTTGGGCAATCCGGTTGTTCCGCCGGTATATTGGATCAGACAGGTATCATCCGGTACGATTTTTGGCTGATTAGCGTGTGAATAGGATTCGGACACAATATTTTTAAACAGCATAACTTCTTTGCCGGGGATCGGTATCATTTTTCCTGAGGGAATTTTTTTCAGAAGATTGCCCAGTATCCGTTTGATCGCCGGCAGATATGTCCCGACATTGGCAAGCAGGATATGTTTTGCTTTTGGAATTTTATCCTGTATTTTCAAGAGCCGTTCTTCAAAAAGTGAATCCATGATAACAATGCAACCCGCTCCGGAATCATTAATCTGATAGGCCATCTCTTTGGGTGTGAGTAACGGGGATATCCCGGTAACCGCACAACCTGCCCGCAATGCCCCGGCAAGAGCGATAGGGTATTCCGGTATATTGGGAAGGTCTATACCAACAACAGAACCCGGGCCATATCCATTCAGGTTTAAAAAGGATGCAAAATTCCGGGACAACCGGTCCAGATCGGAAAAAGTGAGCATTTTGCCCAAGTAATAAAGAGCCGGTCTTTCCGGGGAATGAGAAAGTCCTTCTTCAAGAAGATCAACATAGGTTTTTTCAGGGATCTGGATTTCCGGTGATACATGATTATCATAATGCTGTAACCAGGGTTTTTGATCGTCTTTGGACATGCTGATTCTCCTCAATAAATGAATATGTTATTGAAAAAATTCCTATAGCCCCATACATTTTGCAATGATACCTTTCATAATTTCATTGGTTCCGGCGAATATGGACATGACGCGGACATCTCTGAAATCTTTCACTACCGGGCAGCTTTCCAGGGTTCCGATTTCTCCAAGCAGATTCAAACTTGTTTCAGCCGTTTTTCTGGCCAGATCTGTTGTCCAGTATTTTGCCATGGAGGTTTCGATGACAACATTTTGTCTTTCCATGTGGTCAGCGATCAGTTTATTGATGAATGTCCGGCCGATTTTGACTTCAGTTGCCATCTCAACAAGTGTAAACTGAACAACCTGAGATTTGGTATGGAATTTACCGGTATTATTTTTCCCCTGAAAAAAAGTCAGGGTGGAATTCAGAATTTTTTCTGCTGCAGCGATACCCATAACAGCGCAGACCAGTCTTTCCTGCTGGAGCTTTTCCATCAACATGATGAAACCCGAACCTTTTTCTCCAAGCTGGTTGGTCTTGGGTATTCTGCAATTGTTGAAAAACAATTCAGCGGTATCCTGACTTTTAAGGCCCATTTTATTGAGCCGGCGTCCTTTTTGAAAACCCGGAGTTTCTGATTCGACCAGATAAAGAGAAATGGCTTGATGAGGATTCTCAATAAGAGGGTCCCGTGCAGCAACAATAACAAGATCTGAATTGATACCATTGGAGATAAAGGTTTTGGAACCATTCAGCACAATTTCATCACCATCTGTGACAGCGGTGGTCGTCATGGATGCAAGATCACTTCCTGCATCCGGTTCCGTCATTGCGACAGCCGTAATGATATCTCCGGAAACACATCCGGGAAGGTATTTTTGTTTTTGCGCTTCCGTTGCATAGGTGTTGATATAAGGGACAATAATATCACTGTGAAGGGGTGCAGCCAGACCGGATTCGGATATCCGTGACAACTCTTCAATTACAATAACGGAGTATAGGAAATCACCTCCAAGTCCGCCATATTTTTTTGCAATGCCGGTACAGAGGAACCCCTGTTTTCCCATTTTTTCCCATATGGCTCTGGGGACAATTTTATCCTGTTCCCATTGCGGGCCATGGGGTTGGATTTCTTTGGCTAAAAAGGAGCGTAATCTTTCTCTGAACTGATTGTGGTTGTCTGTATATTGTAACAATGAGGCCATTCTTCAACCTTTAAGAGGATATTATTGGGTTGTCGTTTGCTTCCAGCATATGATGGAATTACCATAAATGGTTCGATCATGCCAAGTCAAGACAGATTTTTTATATTCTGTTTTTTACGGAGAGATTTTTCCGAATGATGATGATGACGCAACTATTTCCTATGTTCCTGACGGTGTGTATGATAAGATTTTTTTCAAGGCTTGGGAAATGAGGTTGAAAGATGGGATGATGAATGTCAATGAATATCTCTAACAAGATAGGACAGGATGTGGATCTTTTTAAATTTCATGCAGGAAAACACACTGATGGATTGGCACCTTTAGCAGATCGTATGCGGCCGAGAAATCTGGATGAGTTTTTTGGCCAATCACACATCACCGGGGAAGGAACCATAATCCGCCATGCAATTGAGACCGATCAGATTTTTTCAATGATTTTATGGGGGCCTCCGGGATGCGGAAAAACAAGTCTTGCTTCCATTATTGCCCGGAGTACCCATTCCAATTTTATCCAGATTTCTGCTGTTTTATCCGGTGTGAAAGAGATCCGGTCGGTGATTGAGGATGCGGAAAAACAGAGAGTTTTGTTTCGTAAGCAAACGATTCTTTTTGTAGATGAGATTCATCGATTCAATAAGGCCCAGCAGGATGCTTTTTTACAACATGTGGAAAGTGGTCTGATTACCCTGATAGGAGCAACAACTGAAAATCCATCGTTTGAGGTAATCCCTGCGTTGCTATCACGCTGCAGGGTAATTGTTTTACATCCAATCTCATATGAGGATATCTCAACAATAATCAAAAGAGCATTATCGGATGAAGAAAGAGGGCTCGGAAAGAGATCTATCCGGATTGAAAAACAGGCCTTGGACCACCTGGTTGCCGTGTCGGATGGTGACGTTCGAACTGCGCTGAACAATCTTGAGGCAGTATCTTCTCTGGTGGTTTCCAGGAAAAAGACAGATGATGTTTTAATGGATGATTCTGTTACGCTTTGTTTACAGGATCTTGAAATGGCGCTTCAGCAAAAAGCATTGCGGTATGATAAAAATGGGGAAGAACATTATAATCTGATATCCGCCTTTCATAAAAGTCTTCGTGGCAGTGATCCGGATGCTGCCGCATATTGGCTTATTCGTATGATAGAGGCCGGCGAAGATCCTTTGTATATCGGAAGGAGGATGGTCAGGTTTGCATCAGAGGATGTGGGAAATGCAGATCCGAATGCGTTGAATGTAGCGCTTAACGCGGTGGATGCCTTCCGTTTCCTCGGTCATCCGGAAGGGGATTTGTCATTGCTGCAAGCGGCTGTTTATCTGGCAACAGCTCCAAAAAGCAACAGCTTGTATCAAACTGAAAAACAGGTTTCCCAGATTGTACGGAAAACCGGTTCTTTGCCTGTACCCCACCACATTCGAAATGCACCTACCCACCTGATGAAGGATTTGGGTTATGGCAAAGGATATCTGTATGCTCACGATTATCAGGATGGTTTTATACCACAAACCTATTTGCCGAAAGAGTTGGAGGAACAAATCTACTATGTTCCTACCCAGAGAGGATATGAAAAGATTATTAAACAGCGGCTTGATAAATGGAGGGAACTCCGGAAGAAAAAAACACCGGACAGGTAAAAACCCCTCTTGAAAGAACTTGACAAAAGGCACGAATATATTAAAAGGGACAGTGAAGTAAATTTCTAAATTTGCGTGTAATGTATTACACAGTACAGGAAAAAAATTTATTTATTTAAATTCTTAACAGTGTTTTTGAATTTAAACATGTATGTCGTGCCATTAAAAAATTGTTTGTTTTTTTGTTTTATCCCTGGATGATCTGAATTCTTTAAAAAATCATCCATTCTTAACTGCATAAGTGAGGCAGCAAACCATGAAAAATACAGTTTTGATTATTTGTGTCATGTTATTTG
>CAYTGW010000134.1:0-11565 GCA_964437395.1 uncultured Desulfocicer sp. | reverse complement strand
CTTTGCATTTGGAAAATTCCGGAATGAAAGCGCACTCGGACTCAGAATCAATGTCCTGGTCAGCCTTTTGGACATGAGTTTAGGGCAAGTAATGCATTTTGCTACAATGATCTTGCTGGCCTGCTTGCCATTGGTCGTCGGCCCGCAAATGTTGTCAGGAGCGGCTATTGCATCATGCGCTCCGGGTATCTTCTATGCTGTTCGTTATAAAAACGACAGGGCGATCTGGGCATTTCCTTATAGTTACTACTGGATGATCTGTTTGTCCTGGATAAGCCTTTATGCGCTGCTGACTCCTCATAAAAACGGCTGGATGACCCGGGATCTTGAAACAACCAGTAGTGATCCCTGGCCTTCATTACCAGGCAAGGATCCTTTTACTGTATCACCTTCTCTTCGAAAAGCAGCTTAACCTGATAAAAATTATCCGTCCATTCGGTGATTCTATCACCGAATGGACTCCGACACTTTTATTCCAAACAGGCTGTTCCTTTCTGTCTTTCATATACCATACTGCCATCAATACAGATCTTTTCGATGAATTCCAGACTGCCCGGCAGTTCTGACGGAGTGCCCGGAACAGCAAGGAAACAGGCGTTCATTCCCTGAGTCAGCCGCCCGATTTTTGTAAAACCCGACAGTTCCGCTCCAACGGAAGTGGCACACATCACTGTCTCTTCCAGAGAATATCCTGCTTCCATAAACAGTTTCATCTCCTGGATAATGGCCTTTCCATGATCAACACCCGGACTTCCGGCATCGGTTCCAATGGCCGTCCTGACCCCATACTTGCGGGCCATTTGAATCTGTTCCAGTTGATGATCCAGATTTCGTTGGGAAACTTCTGAAAGCATGGGTTCTGATTTCATAACCTGGGAATAGGCCTTCATGGTCACTGCCGTAGGTACCCAGATTACTTCCTTTTCAGCCATTTTTTTCAAGTTTTCTCTGCCCATGAAAAAACCATGCTCAATTGAATCACATCCACCATCCATTGAGATGGCTACAGGCTCTATTCCATTGGCATGAACCATCACTTTTTTTTTTAGCTGCCTTGCAGCATGAACCAGATTTTCAAATTCCCGGAGATGAAACTGAGGGAGAGTTTGTTTACCGAATTCCTGAAGACTGTTCAAACCGGAATTCACAACCTTTACCAGATCTGACGACCCGCCTTCCAGGGCAATTGACTCCGCAATCGCCCTGCCCTTCAAAGGAACCCTGCCGATTAAACTGCCATATCGGCCGGATTGATGCCACGCCTTTCCGGCAAACCTCGCATGAAGATATGGGAATCGGGAAGGATCATACACAGTGTCCCGGTAACGAAGTGTATACCCGTTCTTATCGCCTCCATCCCTGACTGCCAGAACGCCATGTCGAAAATGTTCCTGAAGATGATGCTGGATCTGTTCAAGGGTTTCCGCATACCCGGAAACGATCTGCTGTTCCCTGATTTCAGGGTCATCTGTTCCGGACATGGTCAGGTGAACATGGCTGTCAATCAGACAAGGTAATACTGTAAAACCAGTGAGATCCAAAACGCTGGGTCGTGAACTATCCTGGTTGTTCTTTTCAATTCCTGTGGAATCGGTTATCGAGAAAATGGTACTGCCTTGAATACCCATCAAAACATTCATTTTTGGGGCAGCACCGGTTCCGTCGATCAGCCACTCCGGAGAAACAAAATATGGAACAGTCATCCTTTGTTTTTCCCCCTTACAACTAAAAACAGATGGGGGTCAAAAGACCCCCATCTGTTTTTATCGTACTGTTTTTTAGACAACCTTATGAACACCGATCATGCACGATCATGCGTCGTAAGATACCGTTAATGTTAGCTCTCCCATACAACCGGTTTTCGAGAACCGTACCACTTGTCAGCAGAAGGACCATATGTGCTTTCCAGTTTGCTGCGTTTGATTTTCATGGTTGGCGTCAGGAATCCGTTTTCCGGCATCCATGTAGCGTTGGTTACTGCCAGAAAAGACAAATGCTCGTATTCAGGCAGCTTTTTGTTAACTTCTTTGAGGTGTTCGGCCAATTCTTTTTCAATGGTCTCTCTTGCTCCATTTTTAATTGCAGCCTGTGCATCCTCGGACAGCATTACCACACCATGGGGTTGAGGAAATCCGGAACCGGTCACCACGCAAGCTTCGATCCGCGGATGATTTGCAATCAGATTCTCAATAGGAGCCGGAGCAACGTATTTGCCTTTTGAGGTTTTAAACAGCTCTTTTGCACGTCCGGTAATTTTCAAACGGCCCATCTCATCAATCTCACCAAGATCCCCTGTTTTCAGGAACCCGTCTGCTGTAAACGATGCCTTGGTCTCTTCCGGATTTTTGTAATACCCCATCATTGTACCCGGGCTCTTGACCAGGATCTCTCCTTCCGGGCTTATTCTCTGCTGAACATCCGGATAAGGTGCCCCTACATAACCAGGACGTACCTGTCCGAGCTTGGTGCAATGAGAGTAAGCAAAATTTTCGGTCATCCCGTAGCCTTCCAGCAGTTCAAGGCCCAGCCCGCGATACCATTCCAGAATTTCCTTGGGTATGGGTGCAGATCCTGAACCGGCGAATCTGACCTGATCCAGGCCCAATCCTTTTCGAATTTTCTTCTTCACAATACCTTTGAGGATCGGAATTTTCAGCAGGCGATTGAGTTTTGCAGGCGGCATTTTTTTGAAAACACCCAGTTGGAATTTCAGCCAAAGCCGCGGCACAGAAATAAACAAAGTTGGACGCGCTCTCTGGAGATCCTGTAAAAATGTATCCAACGACTCGGCAAACCATAACGAACCTCCCACATAGAGGGAGACGGATTCAACTACGAATCGCTCAAAACTGTGGGACAAAGGAAGGTATGACAGTGTTCGGTCCTCCTTTTTAATCTCCATATAGGATGTGATACCTTTTGCGCTCCGGAGCATGGACTCAAAGCTGAGCATGACACCCTTTGGTTTTCCGGTGCTGCCCGAGGTATAAATAATCGTGGCCAGGTCTTTCGGAGAACGGTCTGCCACGTCAGCCAGCGGTTTCTGCTTTGCGACAATCGCATCCCACTGATCATGGTCATTTTTTGGTGCCAGAGGGAAAGCGATCTTTGGAAGATCAGCGGCTACCCCTTTTTTCATTTCATCCCAGATCGGATCGAGCTTGCCCACAAACAGGAGTTTGGATTCAGAATGCTCGAGGGTGTATTGGACGATATCGGCTGTGAGAATCGGAAAAATCGGTATGCTGACGTGACCTGCCATCCAGATGGCAAGATCAGCCATGATCCAGTGAGCGCAATTTTTGGAGCACAAGGCGATATTGCTTTTTTCCGGTAGATTCAGGCTTTTCAGATATGAAGCCATGCGACGTGCTTCCCCGACTGCCTCTTTCCATGTCCATGTCTTTACGTTAGCGTCACCGCCACCCATTGGCTGGGTAAAATATACCCGATTTGGATCGTTCTTTTCCCAGTGTAATGCACATTCCAGTAAATTTTTACAATCACTCAATGTTCCCATAGATCTCTCCCACCTGTGCAAAAAAATTGATTAATAATAAATTCCAAACCCTCTCAGTACAAAAAACCAATCTTTATTTTAAACTTTGAATTCACAAGCTATAATATTAGATAAGCTTTTGAAAATAGCAATAATCCAGAACTGAACTTTTTCAGATCCTGGCAACTACAAATTATACAAACATTTTTTTTAAAGAAAACGTAGTTAACAGCCCAACGATTGTCAGCCAGTGAGAGGCTGCTGTGCTGTGTGGTACTGCATCATGCATTCGGTACATTTATTGTCTTATGTTAGAATAAAACGCGTGTCAAGAAATTAAACACGGTTTATCAAACCATACTACGTGTTATGGCAGATTAAGAAACCGCATATCCCGTAATTTCTCTCCTCAGCATTTCCAAAGCTGCCATGGCAAAAATGGTTTTGTTTTTTATACGATCCTCAAAAGAAAGCTGAAGCGTTTTTGCATAAACTTTATCCGGTGTTGCGATACCGATGCAGATGGTTCCCGTTGGTTTTTCCGGAGTCCCTCCATCCGGGCCTGCAATTCCACTGGTTGCAAGCCCATAGGTCGCTCCGGAAACATCCCGGACCCCTTTGGCCATTTCCCGGACAACCTGCCGGCTGACTGCCCCATATGAATCCAAGGAATCCCTGGAAACATTCAGAACCTGAATCTTTGCCTGGTTTGAATAAGTAACACCGGAAAACATGAAGTAAGAGGAACTGCCCGGAATGTTTGTCAGCATATGGGAAATCAGACCGCCTGTACAGCTCTCCGCAACACCCAGAGTCGCCTTCTTACGGATTAACAGCATGCCGATCTCCTCCTCCATGGAAATACCTGCTTTGGAAAAAATCCATTGCCCAAGCCTCTCCATCACCCATTCGCCTGCCTTTTCCATCTGTTCACGAATCCTGGCATCCTGGTTTCCGGCAGCGTAAAGACGGATCTGGATCATTGGAAAATGCGCCCTGAGCCCAAGTTTTACTTCCGGAAAATGGGAGGACAACCCGCCAATCCTCTCTCCAACAACCGATTCAGGCAACCCGAACAAAGACATTTTTTTAATCCGGAAAACCTGTTTTTCATGTTCAAATCTCTTTTTGATCTCCGGCAGAACAGCATGGGACATCAGATACTGCATTTCAGAAGGAACACCCGGTATACAGAACACATGGCACTTGCCGATTTTTGTAATAAAACCAGGAGCGGTACCCACTGAATTCGGCAAACATATTGAACCATCCGGCAGCATGGCCTGTTTTTGATCCGTAGCATGTTCCGGGCGATTCCTTTTCCGGAAATACGCCTTTATGGATCGATCTGCTTCTTCACTGAATATCAGCGGAACACCGGCTGCTCTGGCAACCGCCTCTGCCGTAAGATCATCCCCGGTTGGTCCCAACCCGCCTGTGACAATTGCGATGTCCGACCGGATTCCGATGTCTGTAAGAACTTCGATGAGATCATCCAGATTGTCCCCGACACAATACTTCCGGTATACAAAGATCCCTGCTTCAACCAGTTTTCCTGCGATATAGGCTGCATTGCTGTCAACAATGGCACCGGTCAGTATTTCATCACCCGTGGAGAGAATCACTGCTTTCATGGTTTATTGAGCCACCTTGTTTTTTCTCAGTTGAAGGTATCCATCCCGTATGGCTTCATATGGATCCAGAGCTGCACCCTTTATCGTCTCATAATCCCCGATTCGAAAAGATGTCGTGTTAATGGTTTCAACTGTCTGAAACCCAAGGGACAATTCGATCGCGTGAATATAATATGTGGGTTTTAAAAACATATCCCCTGCCTTTCCTATTGAATCACGAATGGTGGAAGGGCCCAGCACCGGCAAGGTAAAATACCATCCAGTGCCAATCCCCCAGTATCCAAACGTCTGTCCAAGATCCTCATCCGTTTTTTTTAATACCGGGAAATCACCGGCAGGATCAGCAAATCCCAGAAATCCAATGGTTGTGTTGACCAGAAACCGGGCAAAGGTTGCTTCTGCATCACTTCCCTTGCCCTGAAGAAGACAGTTGATAAACTGAAGCGGTGATTCAAGGTTTGTAAAAAAATTCCATATGCCCTTACGCACCACCGTCGGCATCACATACCCATACCCCTGGCTGACTGGTTTCAATACCCAGAAGTACAGCCTGTCGTTAAACTGGTACATCAACATGTTCCAAGGCTCCAAAGGATCCGGTATTTCGATTGCTGTCTCATCCTCTTCTGAAAAATCCTCTTCGTCATCATACTCCTCATCATCCGCCATGTTTTCATTGTTTCCAACGGTATGTACCGGATCATCGACGGATTCAGATTGTTGCTGGACGGACGACGAGTGGATAGCGAGTTTTGATGGATAATCCGATTGGGCAAAAGAGATGTTTACTTCACTGAAAAACCAAAAACATACCATCAAGAAAAACAGGAATACTCTTTTCATCCCTGTCTTATGGAAATCATGAGAGCCAATTTCAAAAGTCTGTTGTTGTAGTTCCGGCGAAAACCGGAATCCAGTATTTTCGGCTCTTTTCTGGGCACTGACTTTCGCCGGTGTGACGCTTTTTAGTAGTTTTGAAATTGGCTCATGAATCAAGATGAAACATCCTGCTTTTTCTGTTCCGATATTTTCTTTTTCAGCCGGGCAATGAGCTGATCCGGGGTTTCTTTGCCCAGTATTTTGCTGAATTGAGTTCGATAATTATTCACAAGGCTTACACCTTCGATGACAACATCATAAATACGCCAGCCGTTTTTCCCGTTTACCATTTTATAATCCAGAGGAATCGCGTCGTTCTGCCTCGGAATATTGGTTTTCACAATTGCTTTGCCATTCTTTAACTGCTCCTGTGATAAAAAGACTACCTTCTCTCCCTGGTACGCATCCTTGACTTTCTGATAATAGGTATGGCCCAGAAAATCAGCGAATGTATCCTGAAACTCTTGCTGCTGATCTTTCGTAAACCTCTTCCATTGACGGGCGATGGTTCGTTTCGAAATCTCCTCGAAATCAAAAATCCCCCGGATCACGGCCATGATCTCGATCCGCTGGGCCTCACTTTGTGTCTTGTCCTTGTATTTCGGATCCTGCAGAATCTGGACTACCTGTTCTACCGGGCCCCTGAGGTCTTCCATAGGCTCTGCCGCAAACAATGGAGACACATGGATGAAAAAACCAAGAATAAAAATCAACCGGGCCGCATATTTCATAACACCTCCATAATTATCATTCCATTCACTTCAGGTTGTTCTATCAAACCCCTCCAAACACATATTTGCTGATCAATTCCTCTATATCCACACCGGATTCTGTCTCCGTTATCCTGTCTCCATCCTTCAGAACAATATCCGAAGCACCCGGGGTAAGTTTGATAAATTTATCTCCGATCAATCCTGCTGTTTTTAAAGAGGCAATCACATCATCGCTCAGCTTGACCTCTTTCCCGATTTTCATGGTCACGACCGCTTCCTGAGACTCTTGATCAAGATGAATATCGGCAACCTGCCCTACCTGGACGCCTGCAATTTCAACACTGGCCCCTCTGGTCAAACCGGTAACCGATTCAAATTGACCATACAGTGTATAGGTATTTTCCCCGATTATTTCCATTTTCCCAAGCTTAATGGCCAAATACCCCACGCAGATGATTCCGGCAAGAACAAACAAACCAACCGAAATTTCGACTGAAGCTTTTTTCATATTTCCTCCACAACAGGAATCCTTATTTCTTCTTTTTGACTGAAACAGATAACCGAACTTTTTTGAATTTTTTTGTTGAAAACACAGGTCAATTCTATCATGTTCGCCCGGGAATCTTTCATTCCGGTCAGACATAATCTGCTAACAGACCCGGAACTCATATCTCATATCCTGCTTTTTCTCCGCACTTGCGATCAGATCCGCCAGTTGATCTCCCTTCCCAACTCCGATAAAACTGGCTGAGATGGAAAAACAGAAATCAGAAAAAGGATGATCCCCGGCGATCTCAACCCTGCTCAGTTCGATAGAAAGCCTGGTACAAACGATCTTTGCCCTTTCCAGATTGCTGCCGGAAAGAATGACCATCAGTTTACTCAACTCAAACCGGGAGCAGGAGTCAATAATCCTAAGATGTTTCTGCACATGGGTGGAAAAATCCTTCATTACAGTCTGGGCTGCCATGTGTCCGATACGAAGACTGATCTCGTCCATATTCTCAATGGTCAGCAGAATAATGGAAAATGGAATATTGTACCGCTCAAGCCGATCCATCTCCTCATGAAACCGTTTTTCACCCTGGGTCTGCTGAAGCGCCATTCCGTTTACATGATCCTGACCACTTTTTATTCCTTTGATAAATTCCTGAACGGTTGGGTTCTTCTCTTTTTGAATTTCCACGGGCGTTCCGTCAAAAATGATATTTCCTTCATCCAGCATCAGAATCCGTTGAGAAATGTAAAAAATATCCGGAATGGCATGACTCACGATAATGCCGGTAAACCCGAATCGTTTCTGATAGTCGGATATCATATGGTGAACCGCATGTTTACGGATCGGATCAAGACCGGTGGTGGGTTCATCAAATAAAATAATCTCAGGGTCCGTTACCAAGGCTCTGGCCAATGCCACCCGCTTTTTCATGCCGCCGGAAATCTGTGACGGATATTGGTCATCCACTTTAAAAAGCTCAAGCTGTTCCAGTTTTTCCCGGACCTTGTCGTGAATCTCTTTTTTGGACAGACGGGTTCTCTCAATCAGAGGCATGGCAACATTTTCATACACGGTCATGGAATCAAACAATGCATTTCCCTGAAAAACATAACTGACCTTTTCCCTGAATACGCGCAGTTCCTCCCGTTTCATTTTCAGCAAGGGGCGGCCCTGGAACAATACCCTGCCGGAATCCGGTCGTAAAAGCCCAATGATATGCCGGAGCAAAACGCTCTTGCCCATCCCGCTTTTCCCAATAATGGCCGTGATCTCTCCCTGGAAAAGCTGTATATCCACCTGCTTTAAAATACGATTGGATCCAAAGGCTTTTTCAACCTTCTCAAACTGTATCAGTGGAGTCGCCATGATTCCTTACAATAAAAATGAGGTCAACACATAATCAACAACAAGAATCAGCACACTGGAAATCACGACTGCGGACGTCGTGGCCATACTGACACCCCTTGCGCCAAAACCCTCTTCCCGCATATGAACAAAATATCCCTGATAGCAGCAAATGGTCACGACCACAACTGCAAACACAATGGATTTGATAAATCCGCCCGTGATATCATCCATCATGACATTCAATTCAATCCTTGAAAAATAAGCACCTGGATTGATCCCCAGAAGCACGCAGCCGGTCAGGTATCCCCCATAGATTCCAACAACATCAAAAACCGCCGTCAGCAAAGGAAAGCTGATGATTGCCGCCGCAACCTTGGGGCTGATGATAAACCGGATGGGATTGATATCCATGGTTTGCAGCGCATCCACCTGCTCGGATATCCTCATAATGCCGATTTCAGCCGCCATTGCCGATCCGGCCCTGCCGACGATCATAATCGCCGTAAATACCGGTCCGAGCTCACGAATCAGGGTTAAGGAAACCACAACGCCCAAAAGCCCTTCCGAGCCGAACTTAACCAGTGTATAATACCCCTGCAATCCCAGAACCATGCCTGTGAAGGCTCCCGTCAGTGTGATCACAAACAGCGATTTGGCTCCTATAAAATGGATCTGGTCGACTATTTTCCGGATCTGAAACGGATAGGAGAAAATATAAACCAGGCCACTGATAAAAAAAATAGCCACAGCTCCCAACTCACGTACCCATTCTATGGGACGCTTTCCAAGCCCGGCAAGCAGATTCTGAACATGCTGTAAAAAAGGCATCTGACTGTTCCTGAGTGTCATTATCGTATTCAATCCGATAGAAAATTTATGTACGTGATCTGTTTATCAGATGATAGAGGGTTGCCTCTGACGATTAAAACTTCATCCTGATACACCATTACCATAATTCTCATGTGTTTGAAACCCATATTAAAAAAAGACTTGACAGATGTTCCTGTCAGAGGGTAATGGTTTACCATAAAAGAAAAAGGCAATTGTACAAAATGGAACATAACTCAGGCATAACCGTAACTTGTTTTCACTGGTGGTGGCGTACCTGCTTCAGGAAGCTTGCCTGCGGGACCATACCAGTCTGAGAAAAGTAAGATAAAGTAAAGATCCAAAACCGTGAGCACTTCCAAGAAATGCCACGGTTTTTCATTTTCAGGGGCCGTGGAAAACACCGCGACCCCTTTTTCTATTTATGGAGGAGTTGATCATGTTGCTGAAACAATTTCCGGATAAAGAAACATACTGTCAATTGTCAAACCAATACAATGTGATTCCGGTCTGCATGGAAATATTGGCCGACACGGAAACACCGGTTTCCCTTCTGAATAAATTCCACGGGAAGGGCCCGGTCTTCCTGTTAGAAAGCGTTGAAGGCGGCGAGCGGTGGGGTCGGTACAGTTTTCTGGGTACCTCTGCCCGGTCCCATATCCGGATCTTTTCGGATCATGTTGAGATTATTCAGAACCAGGAGACAGAAAAAATCCTTCATCATGGAAAGCCACTTTCCGTGTTGCGGAATCTCATGAAATCCTATACCCCTGCCATCATTGATGATTTACCCAGATTCTGGGGAGGAATGGTCGGTTATCTTACCTATGAAATGGTTTCCTTTTTTGAAAAAATCCCGAATCAATGGCCGGAAAGCAAACCAATGGCACATTTTATAATCCCGGATGAAGTCATTATTTTTGATAACATACAAAATACACTCAAGGCCATGGTCATCACCTTTACGAAGGATTCAACAGAATCCCCGGATCAGACCTATGACAAGGCTTTCCAGCGAATCAGCAGCATGCTCTCCATCATGAAAAGTCCGATCCGTGAAAAAAAAAGATCGAACAGCAGAAGAACCAGTATCATCTTTCACCAATGATTGAGGAACAGCAATTTCGCACCCACGTTGAAAAAACCAAGGAATACATCAAAGCCGGTGATATTATTCAGGCTGTGATCTCACAACCCTTTCTCTGCGATCCCCCGCCGAATCTGTGGAGTCTGTATCGGGCACAGCGGTATATCAATCCTTCTCCCTATATGTATTTCATGGATCTTGGCAATATCGCCCTTGTCGGCTCATCTCCTGAAACCATGGTAAGGCTTGAAAACGGAGTCGCCACACTCAGACCCATCGCGGGAACCCGTCCCAGGGGAAGGAATGAACAGGAGGACAGAGCCCTGGCAGATGAGCTGTTAAAAGATGAAAAGGAGCGTGCCGAACACTTAATGCTGGTTGATCTGGGAAGAAATGATCTGGGGCGGATCAGTGAAATCGGAACCGTTCAGGTCACCGACCTGATGATCGTGGAGCGGTATTCCCATGTGATGCATCTGGTTTCCAATATCCACTGCGATCTGAAACCCGAGTGCGATGCATGGGAATTGCTGGCAGCCACATTCCCGGCTGGAACCCTTTCCGGAGCACCCAAAATCAGGGCAATGGAAATTATCGCAGAATTGGAGAAAGAGCCAAGAGGCCCTTATGGCGGCGCGGTGGGTTATATCTCATTTAACGGGAACATGGATATGGCCATCACCATCCGAACCGCCTGCATCGAGAACAACCAGATGATTGTCCGGGCCGGAGCCGGTATTGTGGCCGATTCTGATCCGGAAAAAGAGCGGATCGAAACGGTTAACAAGGCAATGGCCATACAGCGGGCATTACAGTTGGTACAGGCCAATGCAGGGCCGGAAGGGAGGGTCACAGAATGATTGCAATGATTGACAACTATGATTCGTTTACATACAACCTTGTACAATATTTCGGTCAACTTGGAGCTGAAGTGAATGTGATCCGAAATGACAAAGCAACAATTGAAGAGATTGAACAATGGCAGCCGGATGGTATCGTCATGTAACCCGGTCCGGGACGGCACGAGTCTGACGGCATTTATCTGGCGGCGATCCAGCAGTTTTGCGGGAAAATGCAGA
>CAYTGW010000133.1:0-11604 GCA_964437395.1 uncultured Desulfocicer sp. | reverse complement strand
GCAGGAAATAATGAAAAACAACAAGGGTTTCACCATAATAGAAATGGTCATTGTGATCGTAATCATAGCAATACTGACTACAGTCGCAGTACCGAGTATCATCTCATGGCGTAAAAACGCCTCCCTGAGCGGCGACACCCGAACCCTTAAGGCGGATTTTGAATTTGCAAGATCCAGGGCCATCCGGGATAATACCCCTGTGACTATTACCTTTGATACGGGAAATAACAGCTATTCCATCGATAGTGTCCCCACTGTATCCCGGAGTTTAATCGGCACATCAATCAACACCACCCTTGCCGGGGATGCGACCACATTTGACTCCAGGGGGCGTGCCGACAACACTGGCAATGTAACCTTATCCAATGGCAGCAGAAACACAACAGTAAGCGTAAGTATGATCGGATCGATTCGAATCAATTAGGGAATAACGAAGGAAACGGAATCATGAAAAAACATCATATGACTCAACATCGCAAACAAACCGAACCTGCAAAAAGTCAGAATGGTTTCACACTGGTTGAACTTCTGGTCGCCATGTTCATTGGATCCTTACTCCTTGCAGCCGCATTCACCTTATTTGCCAGTTATACCCGTACTAATACCATTCAAACCGTTTCCACAGAAATCCAACAGGACATCCGCGCCGGAATCTCCTTTATGGAACTGGATATCCGGTCCGCAGGATTGAATCCACGGGCATTGACCACTGGTGTAGGATTTACGGCTGCAAGCAGTACATCCTTCACCTTTACCTCGGATAACGATTTTAATGGTCTTGTGGCACAAGATGACCTGAGCACTGCTGGAATTGATGAAACCCAGACCAGTCCGGATGAGCGGATTATTTACACATTAAATATCGCTGCTGGAACACTCACCCGGCAAAATCTGCTTGCTGGTACTCCTGGCACACAAACCATACTGAATAATGTTGCCAACCCTTCCTCCTTTACTTACCGTGGCATCAACGACAGTGTAATTGCCGGCGACCCGATACCTGCAGCCAACCTGACGGATATCCGGTCGGTGATCATCAACCTTACACTATCCGAGTGGGCAGGTACACGCTTCGAGAAGGCCGGAAAGTATGGCACGATCAGCCGGACGATTCAAACAAGAGTGTATTGCAGGAACCTGAATCTATAACAATAAGAAGGAGCAGCAGATCATGCATATGAAGCAACCCATCCAAATCCCGGGAAAAAATAACCACGGGTACTCCGTTATCGAGGCAGTGATCGCCCTTGGCATATTTTCCATTGGAGTCCTTGCCATCATTTCCATGCAGATCTCTTCTACCTCCAATGCAAGAAAATCAGGAGAAACGACAGAAGCGATCAGCCATGGAACCGCGGAACTGGAAAGGCTCATGACCTATTCCTATACAAATCTACTGAACCCGGTGTTCAACCCAAATCTGGGACCACAAAATGTAGGTTCAGGCAATCATTTCACGACCAGATGGTCTGTTACCGCTCCGGGGGTCCCAGCACCCAATACCGTAACCATAACTGTAAATGTTACCTGGAGAGACGGGACACAGACGATTACATTAACATCCGTCAAAGCAGATATGAATTTATAGCTCATAAAAACCCAGTATTATGCTAAGGGGAAAAATTATGAAAAACAGATTGCCCATAATCAACAACGAAGAAGGTTCCCTGATCGCGATTGTTCTGCTGTTGATGGCAGTGCTCACAGTGATCGGAATCTCAGCCAGCAATACATCCATCAGTGAGTCCCAGATTGTCCGAAATGAAACCGGCTACAAAACAAGCTTTTTCCGTGCAGAGGCAGCAGCCATTGAGGCAATACAACGCCTGGAAGATGAGATTAACCTTGACTCTTTTCCTCCACTCTATCTGATGCCCATTGGTACGGTTTCGGATGACAATGAACTGCCGGAAGCGGCCTTATGGAAAACCAATGGCCAGGATTCCTTAATTGCGGTACCGACAAAAACCTTTCTGCGATATCTTGCGGTTACACGGGGAATACAGACAGGAAGTTCTATGGCCATGGGGGAAGCCCAGGTACATTCCTACGTGGTGTATGGAAGGGAATGGAGTGATGATTACGGAGGAGATGTTATCGTGGGTATCGGCTATACAAAACCATTCTAGGTTTTTTTAAAATATGAATAGCAACGGTCAATATACCGGAGGTAGAAAATGAAACGTAAATATACTTTTTCAACGATAATCATGGTGTGCCTGATGATGGTATGCCTGCTTTCCCACAATGCACATGCACGAGATGAGCGGGGTGGTATCCACTGCTATACAACAACAACCCTGGCTGTACCCAGTTCAACCGCAGGCTCCATATCTCCAGCCGGTACAACAAATTATTATGCGATCAATGTTCCGGGCAGAGGCCGGCTGACGGTTCAGACAACCGGAGGTACAAATACCTATGGTTATCTTCGGGAACAAAGCTGCAGCAAGCTAGGTGAAGATAATGATCTTGGAGCAGGCTCTAATTTTCTGATATCCTATAATACCAATGCAGCAGGAACCTATTATATTAATGTGGAACATAATACTAGCACTGGCACCGGCAACTACACTCTATCGGTTGCATTTATTGCAGATGATCATGGAAACAACTGTACGGATTTGACAGAAGTTGCAAGAACATCGGTCACTGCAGGAAATATCGAAATAAATGGAGATAAAGATTATTTCAAAATCATTATTCCCAGTCCTCAGCAGGGTCATCTCAAGGTATACACAACCGGAACCACAGATACTTTTGGCCGGTACTACAATACTTTATGTAATCAAGAAGGATCCGATAATGATGCCGGACCCGGCAATAATTTTCAAATTCAGAGAGATGTCACTGCCGGAACCTACTATTACTCTGTAGAGGAAAATGGCAACAACAGCACCGGCGCCTATGATCTCCATGTCGAATTCGTCAGCACCCTGACATGGTCCATCACTGCCAGCGTTACCGGAGGCACTGGCGGTACAATCTCTCCGACCGGAACCGTTACAGTCACTGACGGCTTTGGCCAATCCTTTACGATAACCCCCAGTCCCGGACATACGATATACGATGTTATAGTGGACGGGGCTTCCCAGGGTGCGGTATCTAATTATTCCTTCGACAGCGTATCTGCCGATCACTCTATTGAGGCCACATTTCAGGTACCAGCCTCTCTGTGCACAGACATCAGCGATGTACCCCTGGATACCCGATTCCGTGCAGCACCAGCCAATATCATGTTTGTACTGGATGACTCCGGAAGCATGGACTGGGAATTTATAACCACAGAAAATGACGGAATATTCTGGGTTGGCGGCAGCAGTCACTATTACATTTTTGACAATCCTGGAGACAATGTTTACGGTGGCCAGATCCTGAGTACTGGAACCGACCGGAAGACATGGAAAACCCAATGGGCCGGCTATAACAAATTGTACTATAATCCGGATGTGGAATATGTTCCCTGGCCCACCCTTTCCAATGCAGACCCGAACACCCCCCAATCCCATCCGAGAATTGCAGGAAACACCTTAAACCTGGATAACAGCTTTGACACCGTTGACACCGGTGCGGTCGTCATTGACGACAAAAACATTTCCCAGTTCACCAAAACACCCAACAATGAACCCATTATTATTGATAACGAGGATACAAGATTTGCCGTAGTACAGGAACCGTCATCCAATGCCTTGAGAATCGGGGAATACTCTGCCGAGGCCTGGAATAGCACCTACCGGTACACCAATGTAAATGGCCAGTATATCACAACCTGGACGCCAAACCTGGCAGCCGGAAATTATGATGTGTATGCAAGGTGGCATGCGGACAGCGACAACTCGACAGCAGTAACCTATACTGTTGATCAGGGAGGTTCCGTAACAACCACTGGAACCGTTGACCAGAGTACCAGTGGAGGCGAATGGATACAGATTGCCTCGGATATTCCGATACTGGCGGGTTCCGGAACCGTAACCCTGAGCCATAACCGGACCAGCAGCAGTGACCGGGCTGTTGCCGATGCTGTCCAGTTCATTCCAACGGGCGATCACTGGGAAACTGCCTCCAATTCAAATGCCTATGATGATGATTATTACTGGACGCCTTTGGATACGGACGGCACTTATCCCGCTTATGCAGCAGCATGGGTACCCAACCTTGCCGGCAGCTATACCATCTATGCCAGATGGGTATCCGGAGCAGACCGTTCCAGTACTGTCAGTTATATGGTCAAACATACGGGTGGATTATCACCGTTTACAGTTGATCAGACAGTAAACGGCGGAACCTGGCAACAGCTTGGAGCCGGAGCATTCACCCTGGATGCCAGCTCTTTTATCGCCCTTTCCCATACCCAGAGTGCGGTTAACAACAAGGTTGCCGTTGCCGATGCCATCAGACTGTTACCCGCGGCCACGTCAACCATTACCATTAAAAACGCCCATTACTATGTCTGGTCGGAATCTGCAAACAAACCCTATCTGGTGATACTGGACGGAAGCACCAGCACAATCAAGTACTATGCAGTCAATGAACTGGCAACCGGAACAGACGGTGTAGTGGAACCTGGAGAACTCAATCTTGTGGCTGGTTCGCCTCCTGCAGACGTAACCACCAGCAGAACATATATCAATGAACGTCAGAATTTTGCCAACTGGTATTCCTTTTACCGAAAACGGGAACTCACAGCGACAGCCGCGATTTCCAGAACCATCTCCCAGATGCAGGGTGTGTATGTGGGCATCAACACCATTAACCACAATATTCAGCAGACGGTTCTCAGTATCAAGGCTGGAGGCATAGATAGGACATCCGATCTGCTGAACCTGCTCTACAACCTGAATATCAGCGCACAGGGAACCCCATTGACAACCGGCCTCAGGGATGTTGGACGGTATTATGACCAAGATGACAACATCAAGCTGAACGGCGGTGCCGGGAACAACTCTCCCTTTGCCGCTGCTGCAGATGGTGGCGCATGTCAACAGGCATTTGCCATTACCATGACAGACGGATATTATAATGGTGGAACTCCCAGTGTGGGAAACCAGGATATCGCAGACGGCCTCACACCGACCTATGCCGGAGCACCCTATGCAGACGCCTATTCCAATACCCTTGCCGATGTGGCCATGAAATTTTACAAGGAAGACCTTTGCAATGGCCTGGACAACAGCATCCAGGGCAATGACATGGATTCAGCCACACACCAGCACATGGTCACTTACGGGGTATCTTTCGGGGTTAAAGGAAACCTGGTTTCCAGGGCGGAAAACCCGGCAGCCTTTGACTATGACTATAACGATCCCCTGGACCCGGATAATCCGGTGTATCCAACCTGGCCCAATCCAACCAGCGGAGACCAGGAAAAGATTGACGATCTCATGCATGCTGCATTTAACGGCCGCGGTCTGTTCCTGAGTGCATCCAATCCAGATGAGTTGATCGATTCGTTGCTGGAAATCCTGGAAGACGTTGAACTCAGAATTGGTTCTGCTTCATCGGTTTCCGTAAACGGTGATGAGCTGTATGAAGAGATCAACACAAATCTTCGGATCTTCCAGTCCAGTTATGACAGTGAAAACTGGTCCGGCAATGTTCAAGCCTTTAGAATCATCAACACCCCAACCCCTGAAGTGGACACCGGCAATCCACTCTGGCATGCCCGGGATGAAATCCAGAATCAGAACTGGGATACAGGCCGGATCATCTGCACATACAACGGCTCATCCGGAATCCCGTTCCGGTACGACAGCCTTCCAGCAGCGATGAAAACCATGCTGGATACAAATGCAACCATTGCCCAGAATACGCTCAATTATGTCCGGGGTGATAATACCCGTGAGGTCAAATCGGGCGGAACATTCCGGGACCGCCTTTACAAACTAGGTGATATTGTAGATTCATCCCCTACCTACAAACATGGAATCCTGTATGTTGGCGGAAATGACGGAATGCTGCACGCTCTGTATTCAGAAGATGATGACACCAACGGAATCAATGGCGGAGAAGAATACTTTGCCTACGTTCCCAAGCTGGTGTTTAGCGATCTCTACAAGCTGACAAGCACCACATACTCCCATCAATATTATGTTGATCTTACGCCCAAAGTAGTGGATGTGGATTTTCTGGTTGGCGCAACCCGGATTACAACCCTGTTGGTCGGTGGTCTTGGAGGCGGCGGCAAGGGATATTATGCCCTGAACGTGTCAGGACCGGATCCGGATGATCCAAACCATCCGCCCACGATTACAGATGAAGCCACTCTGGCTGGAAAAGTATTGTGGGAATACCCGGATTCAAGCGCAACCGTCATCACCAAAACCATTACCGCTGCGACCAACACCAGCCCTATTGTGATATCTGCTGCATCCCATGGTTTTTCAACCGGTGATATCATTAAAATTTCAGGTGTGCTTGGAAACACGGCAGCCAATGGAGAAAGGATCATAACCGTCATCGATGCCGGATCATTCAGCCTGAACGGTTCAATCGGAAATGGAGCCTATACATCCGGAGGAACGGCAACCTATTCGGAAAGCGATTACCTTGGGTACACCTACAGCATGCCCAACATCCTGCAATCCAACAATTCCGGTAACTGGATTGTACTCTTTGGGAATGGATACAACAGCGAGATTGGTCATGCAGTTCTGTTCATTCTTGATCCTGCAGACGGTTCCGTGATCCGGAAAATCGATACTGGTGCAGCCAATGCCGGTTCCCCGAAGTGTAATGGCCTGTCAACACCGGTAGCCATTGACATTAACAATGACTCCAGGGTTGATTATGTATATGCCGGGGACCTCCAGGGAAATCTCTGGAAATTTGACCTGACCAGTTCCGATCCTTCAGATTGGGATTCTGCTTACAAGAATACTTCGGGAACACTCAAGCCATTGTTTCAGGCCATCGGTCCGGATGGCACGACCGTACAGCCCATCACCACAAGACCGGATGTCATGAGCATGAAACAGGCCAATCAGGATGGATACCTGATCCTGTTTGCCACCGGCAGATACATCGGAGACCTTGATACCAGTAATAACAATACCCAAACCATATACGGGATCTGGGATTATGGAGATGACTCGGATGACCAGGAATATCTCGGTTCCTTTACCCGGGGTGCGACACCCTTGAGCAACCAACCCTCAACCGTAAGTCTTCTGGAACAAACCGAAATCATCAATGTGGATACGTATACGGTCGGATCACTCACACAACATAAGATCGACTACGTAACAGAAGTGGACACGGTAGATGATGTGGCAGGAACCACCAACAATTATAATATGTTTAGCAATCCGATCACGCCGATCACGGAAGAGGACTATAAACCCAACCCGACCCATCATGCGGGCTGGTATTTTGATCTTCCGATCTCCGGTGAACGGGTTGTCACTGATCCTCTTGTCCGGGGTGGCAATGCCATTGTAATTTCTTATATTCCCGATATCACCCCATGCAGCGCAAGTGGCGAGTCGGTTATCAATGAAATCAATGCAGCATCTGGCGCCAGGTTGGATGAATCGCCATGGGATATTGACGAAAACGGCACATTTGATAAACCAGAGTATGACAGTGATGGCAATCTGGTCCATGAAGGGGATTACCTGATCTATAATTCCACAGCTCCGGATTCAACCACAGCCAGAGGTACGGTCTCAGCGCGTAATGCCAATCCGGACGATTATTCCATTGTCGCTCCGTCCAGAATCAAAAAAGCAGGAAGGCTCATGTCGCCGGCTATCGCGACCATAGGGCCAGGAGAAGAATTGAAAATCATGAGTTCCTCTACTGCCAATGCAGCGACTCAGAATATCACAACAGTGCTGGAACAAGGACCGACTTTTGGTATCCGGTATTGGTTTGAAAAACAAGAATAACACTATGAATCCGCACTTCCCTGCAAAAAAACAAACTTTTTGCAGGGAAGACTGACCACATTGAACAAGGAGGTTTATAAGATGAAACACCAGCAGATAAAACGAAATATTTCAATACTCATGATCATCGCCTGTGCGTTTCTGGTTACAGCCGGTATCTGCGATGCCCGCGGGAAAAAGGGAGAATGGAAACTGCCTCCCCATTACCCGGATGGGTTTGACGGGTATGGCTGCTTGATGAGCATTGATAAAGAAAAAGTCGTCATTGATGATTCACAGAAACCCCTGTCACCGGAACTGACCTATCATACTCCGGAAGGCAATAATATGCCGGTTGAACTGATAACGCCGAACAGCATAGTGGGATATATGAAAAACGATTTAAATCAGATCATTTCCATATGGCTTGTCCTGGAAACATGTGACAAACAATAACATGTAACGGACAAGGTTCTTCATCTTTTTCGTGTTTCTTACGATTGAGCATCAAACCAGAGAGTCAATATGATATGGTGTAAATATGCCATATCATATTGACAATAAAAACCAATTGGCGTTCATGTCTATCCCAGTGGGACGTATGTCCTGTTGCGCAATACGATTTTTCTATTTTTCAAGGCACTTAATCTGCTCCTTTTGTCATATTCAAAATCAACACATTGTTTTATTTAACTTTCTTTCTTTTTAATCGTTTGCATTACACATTGGCCTGATTTTTGTATTATTGTTTCATTAAAATCAAGCTACCCTGAATAATCTCCCCTAAGGAAAAATAATATGTTAGTTACACCAAGTATATTATTATATTCACATCCAATCGAAAATACAGGCACATATCTTCAGTCACTGGTGGAGACGGTTGTCCTGCGTGAAAATATCATCATCGCCCGACATATGGACCAGTTGGTTAAAATCCTTCGTCAACCCCTGAACGGTGTTGTTGCAGCAATTATTTTTGCTAAAAATGAAAAAGAGCTGCATGAATTGGTTGCCCTCCAGGATCAGCTTCAACGAATTCCCTTTATCCTCATTCTGCCGGATCAGGAACAAAAAATTGTGACCAAGGCCCATTCATTGCGACCCCGTTACCTTGCCTATGCAGACAGCGATCTCTCGGATGTAAGGGATGTATTTAAAAGAATCGTATGTAAAGCCAACAGTGTATGGCATTAAATGATCTGGTTCGATCGGAAAAGTCGGAAACCGCATTCAGATTGAACAACCATTAAAAAAGGAACCATAAATGGAAAAACAGAATTTACTCAAATATCTTGAGGAGGGGTTACGGTCCGTACTCTGCATGAACATCGATCCGGCCACCCAGGAATCAATCAATGCGGCCATTGCCATGTTTATCATTGAAGATGCAAGCAAGTACACCGAACAGGAACTGATCACCAAATTCAGCTCAATGGAAAAAGGTCTCACACTTTTTATTGAATATCTTGAGGCCAGCATTATTCCGGATAAAACAACCTACACCATCCATTAGAAGCCTGTAAAAGTATCCAAATCCTGACATCCACTTTTCCATTCAAGTATTTCTTTACATCCCCAAATTACCCTTCAAGGCATCGGAACTCACAGGATGGTAATGAACATGAACCTTGCGCATGAACTCAATGTTCTCAATCAGTATATTTTCCACCCGGGTGGCAATTTTATCCCCTTCGGTCACAGAAAGATTCCCATCCACGCATATTGTCAAGTTGGCAACCAGATACGGGCCGAATCGATGGGCTTGAATTTCCTCGATTTCGGCTACACCCTGAACCGATTTCACAAAACCGGTGATCTGTTTTGCCAGATTTTTTCCTGGTAATGTATCCATCAAGTCCGACGTGGATTCGCGTAATATTTCAACTCCTGTATGAAGAATAATCAATGAAACGATTGCCCCAGCCAGTGGATCAATCCAGGGATACCCGAATCGGCTAAAAAAGATGCCGATGGTTGCGGCCAGGGCTGAGAATACGTCATTTCTGTGATCAAATCCCAAAGCCAGCACAGCGGCGTTCTGGGTCTGGCGACCGATACCCAGTGTCCATACCGTCAACAGCAGTTTAATGGCCACAGTAAATAATGCAACCCACAGGGCGATTTCAGCAGCAACACTAACATCCGCTTTTCCGGAATAGATGTCATATACGCTGTTTATCGAATCCCAGAAAATGGCAATGGCTGTGGTGATTACGAAAGCGCCCACGACAACCGCTGCAATACTTTCCATCTGGCTGTGTCCATAGGGATGATCTTCATCCGGAGGCTTGTTCGAAAGCCTCATGAACACGCTCACTACAATACCGTATGCCACGTCCGAGGTCGAATTGATGCCATCGGCAAGCAGGGCCGGACTGTGACCTGCTATTCCGACTGAGGTTTTCATGGCTGCCAGAAGAAAGTTGGCCATCAGTCCAATATACACAGTCAGGATACTTTTACGATTACGCTGTTTATGGATCATTGGTCGGATTACCCTATTCTATGCCATCCATAAGAACCTTGAAAAAAAACTTTACATCCTGACATCCACTTTCCCGTTCAAATATTTCTTTACATCCCCGACCGGAACCTCTCGTCGATGAAAAATTCCTGCTGCAAGCGCGGCCTCTGCTTTGGTCTGGGAAAATACCTCATAAAAATGTTCAACACATCCGGCTCCGCTGGATGCGATCACCGGAATGGTTACGGTATTGCGAACCAGATTGATCAACTCAATGTCAAATCCGGAGTTGGTTCCATCCTGATCAATGCAATTCAGCAATATCTCCCCTGCCCCAAGCTCTTCACAAACTTTGGCAAGCGTTGATGCGTCCAGATCACGTCCTTCCCTTCCACCTTTTATCGTGCATTGATACCAGCAATATTGTTCCCCGTCCGGACCGGGAAATCGGGATTTAATAACAGGATGTGCGACTTCATCAGGGGAGTTTACATATACCCGTCTGGGATCAATGGAAATAACAACCGCCTGGTTGCCATAAACCCTTGCGATCTCTTCGATTGCACTGCATCCGGTTTTCTTTCCGGTTTTCAGATACTCCTCAACGATAAGAACTGCATCACTGCCGATGGAAATTTTATCCGCTCCGGAACGAAAATATTCAGATGCAACCTCAAGAGCAGTATAAACCCGGCCATCCTTATCCGTATAATCCCGGATTCCACCACCAATCGTAAGGGGCACAAACACCTTTTCCGATGTTTTCTGCAAAACCTCCAGCATCGGCATGTCCTCCAGGGGAAAATCCCGGAAACCGGTGATATTCAAAAAAGTGACCTCATCCGCCCCTTCCTCATAATACCGCTTTGCCAGTTCAACTGGTTTGCCCAGATTCCGGACATCACCGGCCTCTCTTACATCATACTGATCTCCTTTGGTGACCACCAGATCTCCCTGATCATTGGAGCGGACATCCAAACAGGCGATGATCCTTTTGGAAAGCGTTGTTTTCCGGGTAACCTTTTCAGGAAATAAAGCCGGGATCTCCAGATTCAGAAAATTTTTCAGCACAGAAAGACCTGCCAGGCCGCTTTTTTCCGGATGAAACTGGGTAGCGATAATGTTTCCTTTCTGAACAGCGCTGACAAATTCATAACCATAATTGGTTGTCGTCAACACCACGGCATTGTCATCTGGAACAACATGATAGGAATGAACAAAATACAATCGTTCATCCCCCCGAAGACCCTGACAAACCCGCGATGGTTGTTTGAC
>CAYTGW010000132.1:2149-11743 GCA_964437395.1 uncultured Desulfocicer sp. | reverse complement strand
GTTCGTTGTGTCATAGCGGAATCTAATGCCATTGGCGCTTTCGTTCGTGAACAGGAACGTATACTGCTGACCCGCCGTGATCGTCACACCACCTACCGCGTAGGTGTTCTCCCCGTGAACCAGGGCGGCCAAGTTGGTTTGGGTGGAGAGCAGGTCAGGCCCGGCAAAGCTTTCACCTTGGTAAATCTGGAGCGTCATCAGGCCGTCGTTCGGCGTATCGGCTTTTACGGTTATGGATTGGAGCGTGCCGCTGAAGGTCGCCATCCAGGATTGGCCGACAGTTGGCGGAGCGGTGGTGTTGTTTTCTACCAGAAACTCGTCCGCACAGCCCGCGAAAGGATTGGCCGGAATGCCGATCAGCACGACTATCAGGACGGCCAGCCCAAAGGCGGCTCTCTTTCTATGAAAATTCTCCTTACAAAATAGTAATATATCGTTTAATAATTTTTTATCCATTTTTACTATCCCTCTTATTAATTTCTTTCTTTATATAATGAGTTTTTCAGTTCTGCTAAAGGTTAACAAGGCAGGCTCGAAATGATAACCTAAAAATGATCCCCTGCGACAACCTAATATTGACCCCATTGTCATTAAGTGAAGCCCCTCCCATCCCGGACCTCGATGCCGTTTAACCTGCTGACGTAACAGTTCCAATGCTTTTTGGTCACTGCTATCAATATCGGATCTGAGGATAAGATGTTGCTTTTTTTGTAGATGAACATAAAGGAAAGGCACTTGTGTGTCAACGGCAATATCTATGCAACATGTAGATGAGGAAAAATAAGAAAATAAGGGACAGGCTCTTTATGCTTAATTCCGATTTCATTAAATGGTAATGGAATGAATAGCTATTGCAGGCAGGTAAAAATCTGTTGTGGAGGATAAATCCAATGCCCTGAACTGCAAGAATGATCAACGGCCAGGATAAGACAGCTTATCATATTAACCCGGCAAATAAATACAAAAATTTCGTCATGCCGGACTTGATCCGGCATCCAGTACCTGTCTGGATTCCGGCCTCCGCCGGAATGACAAATATTGGTATATTTAATTGCCGGAGTAATATTATGTCTCGAACAGCCTTGGACGGTTATCCGTTTGGTGATGCGGACAAGGATGCGCTTGTCAAGAATATCCAAAAATTCAGCAAACTGTTTTTTGTGGATGTGTTTGGCTACTGCATCATGGGGAATCATTTTCATCTCCTGGTGCAAGTGTTTCCGGAACAATTCTTTTCTAATGATGAAATCCGAAAACGCTGCCGGTCTTTTTATGGGGATGATTTCCAACTATCTGAAAGGCAGATGGGATATTACCGGGAAAAGCTGTCCACCCTGCCGAAGTACATGAAAGAGATCAAACAGACCTTTTCTTCTTACTACAACAAATGCCATAACCGGAGGGGGACACTGTGGGGTGACCGGTATAAAAGCGTGATTGTCGAGAGGGGGAGAGACTTTGATCAACTGCCTGGCTTACATTGATCTGAATCCGGTAAGGGCGGGGATCGTGGAAAAACCCGAAGCATACCGATGGAGTTCCATCGGGTATCAGTTACAGACCAAAAACAAGGATGGGTTTCTGTCGCTGGATTTGGGCTTGCAGGAGTATGGGCTCATGAACGAGAAGGAACGCTTACGGCATTACCGGGAGTTTGTGTATGAAACCGGTGCTATTGACAAAGGAAAGGGCAAGCAAATCAATCCGGATTTTTTGAAAAACGAACGGGAAAGGAATTTCCGGATAACCCGTGCAGATCGGTTTCGATACCGGACGCGTTATTTTACGGATTCGGGCATTATCGGTTCCAAAGAGTTTGTCCGGCAGAACTATCAGCGGTTTCAACATCTGTTTCAATCCAGGAATGAAAAAATTCCAAAAGCCGTCAACGGCATAGAGGGGGTGTTTTCTTTAAAGCGTTTGACGAACTGATGCTTTGATGGAAAAAGCCTGCATGAACGAACGCGCAGGTGCAATGGCCGGTGAAAAGCATGCCATCCGTGCTACTGGATGTTCAGCCTTTATGATCACAACCGAGTTTTTTTATTGGAGTGATTGACAACGGTTGATAGTGTTGTTATTATGTCCAACATGAGAGCCGTTCAACTCATTAATACGCGTATTATTTATTTTGAATCGGCATTTGCGGAGTTGGTATTATGGCGGCTTCCAAAACCAATGGGCGGGTCTTTACACGATTTCAAGTACAGGCTTGCGTATGTCGTACGTGGCGAATGCGTTTTGCGCTATGATAATGAAACCGGAAAGGGTGATCACCGGCATTTTTGTGGAAAAGAAAGTGCTTACATGTTTACGACACCGGAACAATTGATCGCTGATTTTCAGAAAGATATCAAAAGGTGGAACCATGAAAACCGTAACTCTTGATGTACGGGATACTGACGATTCAATGGCGGATTTTGTTAGGGCATGGAAAACAGGAGAATCCCAAAAGTCCGCACGCATCTCCTTTGCATCGCCCGAATTGCTTTGGCGGTTATTAACCCAAAAACGCTGGGAATTGCTTAAAGTTCTCTGCGGGGCAGGTCCTGTATCAATTCGCGAAGCAGCGCGGCGTGTTAGACGTGATGTAAAAGCAGTTCACGGCGATGTTACAGCACTTCTAAATGCTGGAATTCTTGTACGCACTGACAAGAGACATATCGTTTTTCCCTTCGAAGCCGTTAAAGTGGAGTTCCTATTGCATGCAGCTTAGCTTTGAAACTTATTTCATCAGATGCACTGCTATTCGAGATTGGTCGAATTCCAGATCAGGATCGCAAGGATGAAGCTTTGGCAATTCTTACAATAGCAAAGGAAACGGTTGAGTTGACACCGGAACTTGAAGCTCTGGCCAGAAGGTTGGGAGCATCAGGATTGAAGCCACTGGACGCTTTGCATTTGGCATTTGCTTCCGCTTCTAAAGCTGATTATTTTTCCCCACGTGACGATAAACTTTTAAAAAAAGCTAAGAGCTTCAAAAAATAAAATACCAAGGTGGTATCTCCCACCGAATTGGTGATGGAGTTGGACAAATGAATACAGAAACAAGACCGATATCTGAAATTAGCCGTCGAGTAACCCACATTCTATTTAAAGAGATGGGTGTAGTTGACACCATTCGATTTCTGAATCAGTTCTCGATAGGCCGAGGAGATTATACAAAAGAGCGTGAGAAGTGGCTTGGTGATTTATCTCTGGATGATGCCATCTTGCAAATTAAAGCTGGAAAAAAATAAAGCCCCGCTCCAATGAATAAGGTTTGATCGCGGGTTTATGGTGTTGGTTAAACTGTTTTAACAGTTTGAAATCAAAACGCATTATCGGTATAGATTTTTTGTTGTTTAGAGGAAAACTTTATAACTCACATTGAGTGCCTTAGAGAGTTTTATTGCGATGTTTTTTCCGATAGGACGTTTGCTGTTTTCCATCTATTTTTAATAGCTTTCGGCATAGATCATCTGCTCCGATCCAAACTCCGATACTGAATGGCTTCTGCAATATGGTTTGACTGGATATCGGTCTGAGCCGCAAGGTCGGCAATGGTGCGGGCGATTTTCAGGATGCGGTAATACGCACGGGCAGAGAGATTCAGTTTGTCAATTGCGGTCATGAGCAGTTTTTCTGAATCCGGTTGAATCCGGCAATGTTTCTGGACCAGCTTGCTGCCCATGCGGCTGTTGCTGTAGATTTTTGTTTGTTGATACCGGTTTCTCTGAATGTTTCTGGCCTTGACCACACGCTCCCGGATCAATTCAGAGGGTTCAGCGGGTTTCTGATTGAGAAGATCCTTGTATGGAACCGCCGGGACTTCGATCTGAATATCAATGCGATCCAGAAGCGGACCGGATATACGGGCACGGTAATTGGCAATCTGATGATGGGTGCATTTGCATTTATGCCGGATATCGGAAAAAAAACCGCATGGACAGGGATTCATGGCCGCAATCAGCATGAAATTGGATGGATAGGTTATGGTTGTAAGCGCTCTGGATATGGTTACCTGCTGGTCTTCCAGGGGCTGCCTCAGCACTTCCAGAACATGTTTTTTAAATTCCGGAAGCTCATCCAGAAAAAGAACACCATTATGAGCCAGGCTTACCTCGCCGGGTTTCGGGGTGTGCCCGCCTCCGATCAGCCCTGCATCGGATATGGTGTGGTGGGGAGACCGGAAGGGCCTTTCGGTAACCAGTGCCTGTCCATTTTTCAACGCCCCTGTGACAGAATAGATGGAGGTGGTTTCAATTGCCTCGTCAAACAGCAGCGGAGGTAAAATGGATGGCAGCCTCCTGGCAAGCATGGTTTTTCCGGAGCCGGGTGGTCCGGTCATGATTAAATTATGTCCTCCGGCTGCTGCAATCTCCAGTGCTCTTTTTGCGTGCTCCTGGCCGACAACCTCGGAAAAATCATTATCTGTTATATGGGTAACGTTTTTATGGGGGATTGGATTCACTTCTTCCGGTTGAATGGGGGTGGTTCCCTGAAAAAAATCAACGGATTGATATAGGGTTCGGACAGGGAAAACCGGTATCCCTCTGACAACAGCTGCCTCTTTCCGGTTTTCCCAGGGAACCATGATTCCGGAATAGTTTGCTTTTTTGGCAGCAAGGGCCATGGGTAGAGAACCCTTGACCGGTTTGATTCTCCCATCCAGCGACAACTCTCCCAGAATCAGATACCGGCACAAAATTTCTTGGGATATCAATCCAGTGGCGGACAGGATACCCAGCGCAATCGGGAGGTCAAATCCGGTTCCTTCTTTCTTTAAGTCTGCGGGTGCAAGATTTACGGTAATACGGTCATGGGGAAAGGTGTATCCGGAGTTTGTGATGGCGGATTTTACCCTCTCTTTGCTCTCTTTTACTGCGGTTTCAGCCAGTCCTACGGTTGTGAATGATGGAAGTCCATGAGAAATATCAATCTCAACCTCCACAAGACAAGCATCTATTCCGATAACCGCGCTGCTGAGCACCTTTGCAAGCATATGATTTTCCATATTTCGTAATGATTTTCATGTTTATCAATGGTGAGTAAGATAATTGAAATAAACTCAAATAGTCAACATATTATTGAAGAATCAATTCATGAAATCGTCGTTTCCCTGTTTTATTCGGGCCGGATTGGGCATTCAATAGATATGGTAGTCCCTCGTTATGGAAATTCAACAACAGGAAAGATGGGGTCTCCCTTTTCTCTTTATGGTTATTCAAATTTGTGATAAATGGGTTTAAATATCTGATTTTACGTTTTCAGATTGGGTCTAAATAATGATATGCCGGATTGAAATCAATTGATTCATGAAAGGCGTTTGGAAGTAAGATGCAATACAATCAAAGAACGATCGCAAGACCGATTTCCTGCTCCGGGGTAGGAGTTCATTCTGGTAAAGAGGTAACACTTACAATAAAGCCGACACCTGCAAACCATGGTATAAAGTTTGTACGAATAGATCTGCCGGCTTCTCCTGAGATTCCAGCGCTGTTTAATATGGTTGTTGATACAAGCCTTGCTACGGTTATCGGAAATGAAGGTGCAATCGTTTCGACAATTGAACACCTGATGGCTTGCCTGGCCGGCTTTTCAATCGAAAATGCCCTGATTGAACTGGATAATTATGAGATGCCGATTCTGGATGGCAGCTCGGCTGTTTATGCAAAAATGATTAAAGAAGCCGGTATCCAGGAGCTTCCTGAGCCCAGATACTTTTTTATTGTTAACAAGCCCATTGAACTTAAAGAAAATGATAAATCGGTTATTGCTTATCCGTCATCCACACGGAAAATCACCTGTACAATCGATTTCCCACATCCCCTGATCCAGACGCAAACCCTTTCATTAACCTTGACAGACGAAGTTTTTGAACAGGAAATCAGTAAGGCCAGAACTTTTGGCTTCCTGCATGAAATTGAATATCTTAAGCGATACGGGTTGGCCAGGGGGGCATCTCTGGAAACCGGTGTTGCGATTGATGAAACAAAGATTCTGAATAAAGAAGGCTTACGTTTTGCAGATGAGTTTGTCCGTCACAAAATTCTCGATTGTATCGGGGATTTCTCTCTGCTCGGAATGCCGATTCTTGGGCATATTGTCACCAATAAATCCGGGCATGCGTTTAATCATGCTTTTTTACAAACCTTTTTTGATAATAAAGACTCCTGGGATACCCGACCTATCGAAGGCTTTTCAGGCAATGATGCCCTTTCTTCGAAATCACTTGCCATTTCATAGACGATTCGTTATGAATCAAGCTTATTAGATTTGGAAACAATAGTTTGCTGGAAAGTCTATGGAAGATCGGGATAGATTTTATGAATGGAATCGGATTTTGCGTCAAAGAAAGACCATACTACAGGAAGCGATGTTTACAAAAAAAAATTTTACAAAAATAATATGTTATATATTCATTGGCCTTTTTGTCATACAGGGAAATGGTATTGCCCAGGATGCAGCTCTGAACAATATTATCATCAACAATACTAGAGATGATCTGCTGCTGTATCTTGCTGTTGAAGGTGCTTTCCGGGAAAAAATGAAGAAGGCAATCATAAGTGGGGTTCCTGCTTCTTTTTCTTTTTACGTAATGTTGTTTCGCTATCGAGGATTTTGGTTAGATGAAAAAATAACAGATATCGAAGTAACGCACACCATGAAATATGATAACCTGAAAAAGGAGTATACGGTCAGCCGGTCTTGGGAATCCGAATCCCAGGTGACAACAAAATCCTTTGAAGAAGCCCAAAAGCTTATGTGTGAGATTAAAGGCATGCATGTTGTATCCCTCTCAAGGCTGACAAAAGGGATGCAATATCAAATAAAAGCAAAAGCCGAACTCAGCAAGATGACATTGCCTCTTTATCTCCATTATGTTTTGTTTTTCGTGTCATTATGGGATTTTGAGACAGACTGGTATACGGTTGACTTTATATACTAGCACACATGGAGAAAATACCATAACAGACAACCCAAATCAGGCTCCCGAAAAAAGATGTTGACCCGTAAAAACCGCCGAAAAGTCATTCCATCCATCTCAGAAGATGAGATCAAAAGACGAAAACGGGAATATCTTATCATCCTTGGGATTATCATTTTTTTCCCTATTCTCACCTTTTTTGAAACCCGCATTATCTATTTTGGAACCGACTTCCCGATCTCCAATACAGTCTTGATGTTTTCTTTGATCAACATCAATCTGTTGTTATTGATCTTATTGATTTTTCTTGTTTTTCGAAATCTTGTAAAACTGCTCTATGACCGGAGACGCAGAGTCACCGGTGCAAAGCTCAGAACCCGGTTGGTCATTGCATTTATTTCCCTTTCCCTGCTTCCAACAATTGTTCTTTTTTTCTTTGCTATGAATTTTATCACGACCAGTATTGAGTTCTGGTTTAATGTGCCGGTGGAAAAGGCACTCGAGAATTCATTATCAGTTGGTAGAAGCCTGTACCAGTATGTAGAGGAGAACAATCTGTTTTTTCTTGAGAAAACAGCATATCAGATCAGCACAAAGAAGCTACTGAGTCCGGACAAGCAAAAAACATTCACCCGATACATTCAGGTTGTCCAGCGTGAATTCAACCATCATGCTGTAGAGGTTTATGATGCCAATGCAAAAAGGCTGACCTATGCATTGTCTCCGCTTCTGGAAAAAAGGGGATTGGAGGTTCTGGCACCGGAAAAAATTTTAAAAGAAACATTAAACGGTAATATTAAAACCATTTCAGAAGACATCAACATTGGAGAACTGGTTCGTACGGTGGTTTCTATCCCTTATGGGGCAAAAAGGATTGATACAATCGGTTATGTTGTAATCAGCACCATCATCTCAAGAGATTTATCCCGCAACATGGCTTCTATTTCAAGGGGGTTTGAAGAGTATCAGCAGATTAAAATGCTGAAACGGCCCATTCAAACGACCTATTATATCAGTTTATCCATTGTGGCGCTTCTGGTGTTATTCTGTGCTGTGTGGTTTGGCTTCTATCTGGCAAAGTCCATTACCATACCGATCATGAGGCTGGCAGAAGGAACACGCCGGGTCGCCGAAGGTGATTTGAGTTTTAATATTGAACAGATCGCAGATGATGAAATTGGGAGTCTTGTACATTCATTCAATAAAATGACAGGAGACCTCCGGGTAGGAAGAGAGCAGCTGGAACTTTCCGCAAGAATGCTTCATGAGCAGAACGATGAGATTGAGGAACAGAGGCAATACATGGAAATTGTTCTTAAGAATGTATCTGCCGGAGTAATCTCTTTGAACAAGGGCGGATTTATAACCACGATCAATAAATCCGCTGAAAAAATGCTCGGCATTCGACCGGAACAGATCATAGGCAAGAGTTATAAAAATCTGTTAAAAGGGGAATTCCTTGATCTTGCCAATGATACAATTGAAAAAATGACCAATTCCCGCGATAACAGCATTGTTCTACCCCACAAACTGACCATTGACGGAAAATCCAGGAGTTTCCTGGTGCATCTGAATGCTTTAAAGGATGATCTGGACCGGCATATGGGGATTGTTCTGGTGATCGATGACCTGACGGAGCTGGAAAAAGCACAAAGGATGGCAGCCTGGAGGGAGGTTGCCAGAAGGATTGCTCATGAGGTGAAGAATCCTCTTACTCCCATATCACTCTCTGCACAGCGTCTGAAAAGAAAATATTCCGGCCGCGTGGCGGATCCGATATTTGACGAATGCACCCGAACCATTATTGATCATGTGGATTTGATTCGTAACCTGGTGAATGAATTTTCAACCTTTGCAAGATTTCCAGGCGCCAATCCAAAACCCTGCGAGTTACCTCCGATTATAGACGAAACAGTTGCTCTGTATCGGGAGGGCCATACAAATATCAATTTTGATATTCATATTTCAGATAACATACCCAAGTTGCAATTGGATCGTCAGCAGATTAAACAAGCCATGATCAATCTCGTAGACAATGCCATAGCCTCGATAACGCATATCGCCCCTGAGGGAGACATTACCATATCGGTGATGCATGATCCGATTTTGAATCTTGTAAGGCTGGAGGTAAGCGATACAGGTACAGGTATTTCCGATCAGGAAAAAACCAGATTGTTTGAGCCCTATTTTTCTACCAAAAAAACAGGTATGGGCCTTGGTCTTACGATTGTCAGTACCATCATCACAGATCATAATGGTTTGATCAGCGTTCAGGATAATCATCCCAGGGGGGCAAAGTTTGTTATTGAGATTCCCGTATAAAAAAGTGGATAGTGTATCATGTTAATGGCTTTTCAATACAGCAACAAACAAAATACAAAAGAGAGTGAAGCTTATCATAAATAGTAAGGAGTATGTAGAAAATGTTTCCAACAATATTGATTGTTGATGATGAACCTTCCATCCTGAAATCGTTGAGCGGGCTTCTTCTGGATGAAGGGTTTGAGGTCATCATGGCATCCAATGGGTATGAGGCGTTGAAAATTATCGATGAAGAGTCTCCGGATCTTGTGTTATTGGACATATGGATGCCTGGAATTGATGGAATTGAAACCTTGAAGGAGATCAAAAAAAAGAACCCTCATCTGCAGGTTATTATGATCACGGGGCATGGTACAATTGAA
>CAYTGW010000132.1:0-2139 GCA_964437395.1 uncultured Desulfocicer sp. | reverse complement strand
AACCAAGTTTGGTGCGTTTGATTTTATTGAAAAACCATTATCCATCGATAAAGTGATTGTGGCCATTAACAATGCGTTGAATTTCAGACGACTTGAAGAGGAAAATTGTTACCTTCGAAAAAAGACCCTTGAGAAAAATTCAATTGACGGGAACAGCCCTCCGATTCAAATATTAAAAAAGCAGATTTCAGTTGCAGCACCCACCGATGCATGGATCATGCTAACCGGTGAAAATGGAACCGGTAAGGAACTTGTCGCTCGAACCATTCATCATTTAAGCAATCGATCTGAGCATCCGTTGATTGATGTCAACTGCGCTGCAATACCGGATGAGCTTATTGAAAGTGAATTGTTCGGTCATGAAAAAAGTGTTTTTCCCGGTACCCAGGCAAAATCAAGGGGGAAGTTTGAACTGGCCAATAAAGGGACGATTTTCTTAGATGAAATCGGGGATATGAGTCTGAAAACCCAGTCAAAAATACTCCGCGTCCTTCAGGAACAGAAGTTTCAGCGAGTTGGTGGAAGCAGAGTTTTAAATATTGATGTCCGCGTAATTGCGGCAAGCAATAAAGATATCGAAAAAGAAATTGAAAAAGGGAATTTCAGGGAAGACCTGTTTTTTCGTCTCAATGTGATTCCCATTGAAATTCCTGCATTGCGGGATCGTGTTGAGGATATTCCCGCACTTGTAGATACCTTTCTTGAAAAATGTGCAACCCAGTATCAAAGCAGCAAAAAGTCGATCGACCAGGAGGCTCTGGATATGCTGATGAGGTATACCTGGCCTGGAAATGTCCGGGAGTTGAAAAACCTTGTGGAAAGGCTGGCGATTATGGTCGAGGGGGAAAAAATTGAATCCCACCATATTCCGAACCCTTACAATGTTAAAATGGAAAAAGAACCAGATTCACTGGATACCCGTTTGTTTTCCATAAACAGCTTAAAGAAAGCGAAGAAAGCATTTGAAGAAGAATTTATCCGGAAAAAACTGATGGAAAACAATAATGATGTGAAAAAGACAGCAAGGAGGCTGGGTGTTGAAAAAAATCAATTGGACAAGAAGCTGGACAACTTGAGATCATAAAAATGGGATTGCGTGTTATCAGCGGCAACCAACGGGGAAGAAAACTGTTGACAGTAAAGGGGATGAATACCCGCCCAACCGCAGACCGGATGCGTGAATCCCTGTTCAATATTCTGTCGAATCAGGTGATCGGGTCACATATTCTGGATCTTTTTGCCGGGACCGGTGCACTTGGGATTGAAGCTCTGAGTCGTGGTGCAACATCAGCCGTTTTTATTGATAAAGAAAAGACAGCTCTTTCCATAATCGAAAGAAATATAGAGATATGCGGGTTAGGAAAGCAGTCAAGGGTTTTGAAATGGAATATTGCCATAAATTTAAAGTGTCTGGAGGGAAGGATACCAAAATTTGACATGGTGTTCATGGATCCGCCCTATGATCATGGCTTTGTTCAAAAAGCCCTGGCAAATCTTTATCAAAGCAATTCAGTAACGAATGAGGCGATTGTTGTTGTGGAACATTCACCAGAGGAACTGGTGCCTGAAAAATTTTTTGGATTTGAAATGACGGACCAGAGAAGATACGGCAGAACTTATTTTTCTTTTTTACATGTTCAACAACCAGCAGAAAAGGAAAGATCCATCTGATGAAGAAGAAAATTGCAATTTATCCAGGATCCTTTGATCCTCCAACTAATGGCCACCTCGATATCATAGAAAGAGGGTTAGAGCTGTTTGATGGCGTGATTGTTTCCATTATGCACAATCCAGCCAAACAATCCCTGTTTACTCTTGAAGAGCGTATGGAGCTGCTAAGAGAGATCACAAAAACATTTTCAAATATTGAAATTGATTCATCTGAGGGGTTGCTGGTGGATTATGCGGTGAAACGGAATGCCCATGCAATCCTCAGGGGGATGCGCGCGGTTTCTGATTTTGAGTATGAGTTTCAGATGGCTCTTATGAATAGACGGTTGAACCGTGATATACAGACTGTGTTTCTGATGACAGGACTCCGGTGGATATTTATCAGCTCATCCATCATTAAAGAGGCCGCGCGTTTTGGCGGAGATGTGTCGGATATGGTACCACCGGTGGTTCATCAACAACTGAACA
>CAYTGW010000131.1:0-11838 GCA_964437395.1 uncultured Desulfocicer sp. | reverse complement strand
TGTGTCAGCGGTTTTTCCTGTATCAGATTTATCCGTTTATTGATATTCGTTTGAATCTCCTCCATCGATTTGGCCGGTTGAATCGCATTTTCCGGACACAACTGGACACAGTTAAAACAGTCAAAACATGAATCTGTAAATTTCGGATATGGATTCAAGGCAATGGCCTGAACCGGGCATTCCTCCTCACAAAGACCACACTGGGTGCATGCATTGGTATCGATCTTTTTTGGAATAATCATCCAGGCTTTTCCCATCCGGGATTTACATTCTTCAGACATTGCCGGTGACTGATAATCCAGGGTTTCCAGATCAAGCGACTTCATGTCATTGGTTTCAAACCTTGAAACCAGGAGATCCATCAGTTGAATGATCTGCTTCTGTTCATCCTTGTCCGGATGCTCCTCTCCGATTGGATGATCCAGATTCCGCATCATGGCGTGAACAGCAGCAACTTTGGCTGCACCTGCAATCCGGAACCCTTTTTCTATAAGCGCTTTTCCCATTTGCCAGAGAGCAATACCACTGCAGGCAAGTCCCCAGGTGACAAACGGGATGGCCCATGCATTTTTTACTTTCGGCAGCCTGTGAATGAAATCCAGGACCGGTGGAACCGCCATATCCCGGTAAACCGGTGAACCGATCAAAAGGCAAACATTTTCCGTATCCGTAAGCTCCTCGATAAAGTCCGGAACCAGTAAATGATCTGCCAGGTTAAGGGATGCCACCTGTTGACCGGAACGGTTCAACTGCTGCAAAAACACATCCGCTATCAATCGGGTAGACCCATTGGGTGAAAGATAAACGACAAAAAATTTCGGTCTCATGATCGCTCCTTACAGGTTTATTTTTCATCATATTATTTTACGTCCAATACATTTCGTACTGCTTTGGCCAGTTCTGTTACGGTTAACGGTTTCATGATAACCATTTTGATGCCGGTTTCGGAAAGCTGTCTGGTTGTTAACTCATGCCTGAACCCCGTACACAGAATGATCGGAATATCGAATCTGATCTTCAAAATCTCACTGGCCAGCTTTTCTCCGGTCATTTTGGGCATGGTCATATCGGTAATGATCAGATCAAACCGGTTCGGGTTGTCCCGGAAAATGGCAAGCGCTTCTAAGGGATCGAGCCGGGTTTCAACGGAATAACCCAGCTCGCTCAGCATCTTGCTCCCGATTTCAACCAGATCTTTCTCATCATCCAGAAACAGTATTTTTTCCGTACCCCGTGGCAGGAGTTTTGTTCTCAATCTTTGAGGTTCTGTTTTTTCTGTATGAAGACAGGGGAAGTATACATGAACGGTTGTCCCGACTTGTAACCGGCTTTTAACATCAATGGCTCCTCCGTGACTTTGCACAATCCCATGGACAACCGATAATCCCAGACCCGTTCCCTCCCCTACCTCCTTTGTCGTGAAATAAGGATCGAAAATTCTGGGCAAAACATCCGGCGGTATTCCGCAACCTGTATCACTCACGGACAATTTAAAATACTCCCCGGGTTTGAGGTCCGGATAATAGACTTTCTGATCCTGATCAAAGGTAATGACCTCCAGGGAAACATTGAGTATCCCGCCCTCCTGTCTCATGGAATGGCTTGCATTGGTGCAGAGATTCATCAAAACCTGATGAATCTGGGTCGGATCAGCCAGGACAGTGCCCAGATTAAATTGAATATTTTGCCGGATTTCAATGGTTGTCGGCAGAGAAGCGCGCAGCAGTTTCAACGCCTCCTTGATAATCAGCGCAATATCAACCGGTTTTTTTTCAATTTCTCCTTTTCGGCTGAATGCAAGAATCTGCTTGATCAATTCCTTGGCCCGGTTGCATGCAAATTCAACCTGACCGAGATATCCCAGAACGGTTTGTTCCTCCATAATATTCATCTGGGATAATTGGGTATACCCGAGAATCGCACTCAGGATATTGTTAAAGTCATGGGCAATTCCCCCGGCAAGGGTTCCGATGGATTCCATTTTCTGAGACTGCTGTAATTGCTGTAATAATGCTTTCTGTCCGGTAATATCACGGATAAAGCCCGTAAAAATGATCTCACCCTCCAGGGTGGTTTTGGTGATGGTTATTTCGACCGGGAATTCGATGCCTTTTGCGTTTACGGCTGTCAATTCTATTCTTTTGTCCAGGACTGGGGCCTTCCCAGTTTTGAGGTATTCAGTCCAGCCTTTGAGATGCTTTTCCCGTTGGGATTCCGGTATAATTGTTTCCGACAGCTTTTTTCCAATAATTTCGTCTCTTGCAAATCCAAAGGTTTTTTCAGCAGCAGGATTAAACTCAATGATCGTGCCTTCATGATCTGTTGTAATAATGCAATCCACAGAGGTTTTCAGAATCGATCCTTTGAGCAGTTCACTCTTTCGCAATTCCGCTTCCGCTTCTTTCTGCTCATTGATATTGATGATGGCGCCTTCTACAATATTTTCTTCCGGAACCTGACGGGCTGTGAAACTTAACCAGATGCGTGATCCGTCCTTTTTCTCGAACTGGGTTTGAAAATTCCGTACACGTCCGTTCTGTTCCATCTCTTTCAGGATTTTTTCGCGATCTTCGGGGATGACATAATTTTGAGTCGGTTTCCATTTGGATATTAACTCCTCTCTTGTGTAACCCAGAAGATGCGCACAAAGATCGTTCACTTCCAGTATCTTCCCGTCACTGAGGCGGGACCGGAACAGGCCGACCTGGGCATTGTTGAACAAAGTCCTAAAGCGGTCTTTGCTGGTTCGAAGAGAGGATTCAATTTCAACCCGATCGGCAATTTCAAGGTTCAGGCTTTTGATGGTCTCATTGAGTGCCTTTGTTCGGGATTCAATCAGGGTTTCCAGATTTTTACGGTTCTGATCCAGTTTGTCCGCGGAGATCTGACGTTCCAGAACATTGCTCACCCATCGCCCCATGAGCCTTACAAAATCAAGATCAGACTGAGTAAATGGTTTTTCGGCAGGGTTTGGACTTGAAAAACTCAAGGTTCCAAATATTTTTTTATGAACAACAAGAGGCACCCCGATATAGGTCTCGAGTGAAAAAGCGTGATAACAGGGATGCGAGGCATATTTTGACGCGGCCATATGATGGATAGCGACAACGTCCTTTTCAGCCAGGGTCAGTGAACAGTAAGTGTCCCCCAGCACAAAAACCAGATTCTCCTCGGGCGTTTTTTTTCTGGCATATTGGTGGAGGACGGTATAGGTTTCACCATCCACCCTGCTTACAATACCGGTATCCAGATCCATCATCTCAACACCGGATCGCAGGGTAAGTTCGATCTGTTTTTCAAAGGGTAAGGATTGATCTGATGAAATCGTATATAATGTTTTTAATCGAGCGCGCTCAGAGGCCAGGGTCTGCTCGATACGCTGACAGCTTACATTCTTGCCTGTGAGCTGTCGCACCTGCTCTGTTAAATCTTTAATTTCATCCCGGAGTTGTTTTATTTCAGGATCAGTCAATTCCATTTTATTTTCAAAAAGTTAATTGCCTATGTAACTGTATTATTGAATAAAAAAAGGTATGTTGCCGTTAGGGGAGTATGGATAGAAAATGGTTTTGTGTCAACAAAATAAAGTAAAAATTCCGATCCTTATGGACCGGATTTTTTATCTATTCAGCATTAATGGTTGACCTGTTGATCGTGCGTCCTGGTTATGACAACGGCAAAAAGTCCCGATTCCGCACTCGCTCCGGTGAAAAGCAGAGACCGGTTTTTTCGAAACCATCATGATGGCTTGAGAAATATTGTGGGATCTGATTTTAAATTGAAGAAAAATAAGGCAGCCCTGCTACCGTGTCATACTTGTTTGTCTATCTTCGTCAGATGCGTTTTTTCGTAAGAGATTGAACTTCAAGCCCGATTGATTCGCTTTTTATTGTTGTTAATGTTGTATTCTTGTTTTCCGCGAATCATCTCTGTAGCCATCTCTTTTTTTAGAAATTCATCCGGTCAAGAAACAAATCAAACTCAACGATTTAGGCCAGTGGCTTTGCGTCCCACCCTTTCGGCGTGGTTTGCTTTTTACTTGAGATAATCATACAGTAAAAATACCGGGAATACAAGATATTGTTTTGAGGTTATATTTAAACGCGCCTCTAATCCGTTCTCATCTATATAAATACATCATGCTGGACTTGTTCCAGCATCGTTCTGTTTTCACAACTTTATTTTGAGGCCCAATTGAATTTTAGTTTTTTCTGTGAATGAGCACAGTCTTGCAGATAGAGATTGATAAGATTCTGATATGGAACTCCTGTTTCATGAGATAAATTTTTTAAAATAATCAATAACGTCAGAGCCAAGACGAAGAGTCACCTGTTTTATATTGAATCTATTCCAATTCAAATTCTACCACCGCGATGGCAGTTGCTTTTATACTCCCGTATCCGGATTTGCTCTCCGGTGCTCCTTTTTCACTTACGTTGGCATATGTATTGACGGCAAGAAAATCATCAGAACTTGATTCCTGAATAGAATAAACCTTGCCGATCTTTGCATTCAGTGCGTTTGCCATATATTCTGCTTTTTTTCTTGCAGCGTGCAGGGCTTTTTCAAATTCTGTTTTCCGGACCTCGAATTCGTCATTTCTCCGGTAATCTGTGCCTGTAATCGTTACGCTCCTGTAGTTTGCCAATGCCTTATACACTTCATCAAGTTTGTTGATATCCTTGATGTTGAGTTCGATAAAACATTCTGAAAAATAGCCTTTTAGTACCTGTGAATTGTCTTCCCATGAATATTCCTGCCCTTGAAGTATGAGAGATTTCTTGATGTCCGTATCCGGCAGACCTGTGTTTTTAAGCTCGCCTGTCAGTTCTGATATTGTTCTCAGCAGTTCATTATGGCTTTGTATCATCTCCTTTTTGACATACCTTATGTTCAACTGGATGATGGCATAATGGGCTTCCACAACAATTTCTGACTTCCCTGTTACCGTAATCTTCCGGATGTTTTCAACAGCAAATACACTGGAAGGAAGAATAAAAATTAAAGATAGTAAGATCATTCTGGTAAGACTCATGTTTCATCCATTGTTCATTTATCACTCCGGCTCATAGGAGAGATACTCTTACGTTGACTTCTTGTTTATTGCTTCTTCAAATACTTCATCTGGATATTCGGTTCAATAAGCCACCCGCCCTCTGCTCTCTGAGGCAGGACACTCTGGATTGCGGTCACGATCTTTTGAACGTCATTCGACTGGGACGCAAGCTCTTTTGCTTTTTGATCAAACAGAAGAAGATACTCTTTCATATCATCCAGATCATTCTTCCCTGAGAGAGGGCCATGACCGGGGATGATCTTTTCTACATCCATTGACTTGATATCATCCAGTTCTTTAACCCATTCCTCAATATTCCCCTCACCAAGGAAAGGATGGTAATTCGTAAAAAGTATATCTCCTGTGAAAAGAATTTTCTTGCCGGGTAGATAGACCAGCGTATCTCCGTCAGTGTGTGACTCACGGGCATGAATAAGTTCGATCTGCTGACCGCCGATATTAATTGTCATTCTATCGCCATAGGTCAAAACAGGATAGGCCAGAGTCGTTCCTTTCATATCCTTAGGTGTAAAGCCGTATTGCCCGATATTCTTCAGTGTCTCCTTGGCACTTTTCTCCATTGCTTTCTTGTCGTTTTCCTGGGCAATGACCACCGCACCGAGTTTGACGAATCCGGCATTGCCGAACACATGGTCAAAATGATAATGTGTATTAACAACATATCTGATAGGTTTTTGGGAGATGGTTCGGATGTTCCGAATGAAACGCTTTGCCTCTTTGGCAGAAATCATCGTATCCACAACCACAATACCATCCTTACCAATAATAATGCCCGCATTAGCCCCAAAACTATTATTCTTTGAACTGTTTTTTGTGCCCACATATGCATAGACATCATCAGCAATCCGCGTCAATTTCTCTGCAGCAAATGCGCTGTCACAAAATGCGAACAGAACGAAAACCAATACCAGCAACTTTCCGAACATGACCGAAACCTTTCTCATATTTATCCTCCTGTTTATAACCGAACAATCGAACTGCGCCGCCACAAAGCCTGTTCCTTTTTCTTTTTTCTTGCCGACGGACTTGGCGATAGTAGCCAATTTTTTTCGCTGATTTTCTGTCAAGTATATTTGCGTTCGTACCATGGCGCACCTCCGATGCTATATACACCATCTTTATGCAGCATTTTAGCTCTTGTCAAGGCCAACGCCCAGTTCACGCCGTCTTTATCGGTTCATTCAACCCGACCTGAAATACAACTTCAATTTGTTAGTTTGGTCTAACTTGCCCCTGAACAGCCGCACGGTTAACAGCTATTTTATGGATTTTCAATCAGTTAACTTGGTATGACAAGTGACCTGACCATAGTGACCAGTGAGGAACTCTCGTGAGGAACTCTGAACTCCTGACGCCCCGGCGCATATCGTCAACGGTCAGTCCGGGCAGCAGGATGCTGGGATTTTCCACCTCTAATTACAAGGCCGCTCCGTATTGTGATGAAGCGGCCTTGTTGTCGCGAATCAAAGTTAATTTTTAATACTCGCCAGGCGGCGAATCGTTCGTACCTTCAACGGAATGAGGCGGTGTGGCTATATAGAGAACAATTCCATCGGCAGCATCCGTATCCAAAATTTCAAATCGTGCCTCTTTGTATTCAACATCATCTTTTTGAGCGGTAGCAGTATATGACCCGGGATTCAGATTTATCCAGACAACGCCACCATCAACGGATGTTGCTTGCCGTGTCGGATCTGGTTGAACGTTTTCATTAAAATAGATAGCAGGAGTCATTGCTCCTCCGGCAGGCGTTAAAATGGCTGTTGCTCCAGGATCACCATGCGGGAGCAGATCACTATGGATGCTGGACCAGGATTTCCCTACGGTTACAACCAAAGCATTTATGATGGGAATATCCATTCCACCGGACATGATTTTCAGTTGGGCTTCCACCATCGGTTTTACAGCAAGATTGTAATACAATGGATCGATATACTGGATACCAAGATCCACGATATCTTCATCTGCAACAGTTATCACATTCGATTTTGTCGTAATCCAGCCGTCTTTTTCATAAACAAAGGAGAATTCCAGATCAAGACCTTTGTATTTGATAACATAAATGGTCCACCATCCGGTTTCATCGGTAACAATATTCAAATCTTTTGTAAAAGGATATTCCGCAATCCATACTTTCACGCCGGGAACGGTCTGCTCATAAGGAATATATGTTGGTGGATTCTGTGTAATATCCATTCCAAAATGGTTTATCTTTCCTTGTAATTTGACCACCTCAATTTTACAGCACGAAGGGCATTTTACTTTTTTACATTGAGTTTTATCCTGATACTGTAAAAAACTGATCACTTCCCCTTCATCACATGCCATAATAAACAAAGAAAAAAACAACGTCAGTCCAAGAAAACAGGAAATTAATCTTTTCATTTCGTCCCCCCCCTTTTTAAATTAAAAGTTATCCTATTTCACCATACCCCCTGTGTGTGCTACCGGCCACGCTTTGATATTGTCGGTATCTGTTTCTGCTCCAGATGCGCAGCAATGTTATCAAACGTCTCATCCTTTTCCCGCCTGACTTTACTGGATCGTTTTTCTTGTTTTTCCGGCAATGATGGTTGTGTGCAGACCTTTGACATGTTGCTCCAATGTTGTTTTTTTGTGTTTAATAAAATGAATGACGAAATTGATTACCAAATGACATAACATATCAATTTTCTTGAAACAATAAATAAATGGTTATTTAGTAAATCGCCATTGAAACACAATCCCATCGGAGCCTTACTATGACAGCAAAAAAAGCCACAATTGCGGATGAAATCCAGACTCTGATGAGCAGGTAAAACAACGAATACGCTCTTTGGTTGAATTATAGTCCGTACAGTAACCGCTTCCTTCTCTATACTGAAGCATGAAGGCGGCCAAATCTTCCAGTCGTCCGGAAGCGACAACACTTCCACGATCCAGAACAACCATCTGATCCGCAAGCCGGGAAATCTCGTCCAGGGAGTGACTGACATACAAAACAGGAGTTGAAAATTCATGGCAAAGCCGGAGGATGAAAGGCAATACCTCGGATTTCCGCATGTCGTCCAATGAAGCCAGAGGCTCGTCCATCAGAAACAAGGCCGGACTGCACAGCAGCGCCCTGCCGATGGCAACACGCTGTTTCTCTCCGCCGGACAATTTTGCAGGCCTTCGATCAAGAAGCGATTCAATCCCAAGCAGTTCAACGACCTGATCGAATGTCACATATTGGCCTGACCTGGGCACAAACCGCATGCCATGGGTCAGATTGCCGAGAACAGACAGATGCGGAAACAATCGGCCATCCTGAAAGATATACCCGACCCTGCGGATTTCAGGAGCAAGGTTGATGCCCTTGTCCGAATCAAACAGACAATGCCCGTTGAGAACGATATTTCCGGTATCCGGACGGGCAAGTCCGGCAATCATATTGACGATGGAAGTTTTTCCTGCACCGGATGGCCCGAACAACGCGGTAATGCCCTTTTCCTGAACAGAAAAGGAAGCGTCCACGGTAAATGCACCCTGCTTTCGTTGAAATCGATTGCTTCAATAGACATCCTGACAGCCCGCAATAGAAGGGGAAAAGCCATTACCGCAGAGGCAACCGCCGCTCCTTTCCAGGTAAATGCCAGGGTAATGCCGAATACATCATCGAAGAGACTGTATTTTTCTTCTCCTTTTTATCCTGCCTTCTTCTTGTTATCCGGCTGATCCGTTCATTCACAGAAAAATGGGGTCAAACCGGGGAAAAACATCCGGGTAAAAACAAGAGAAGGTTTCCAAAAGACAAGCATGGACGCGGAACTCATTCTGCATCGTTTGCAGCACGCTGACTCACATAAAGGTCTTCATGAAAATGCACTTTTTTGATGTTCGGGAGGGCCGCTATCCTGCGCATGACATTCAACCCTTCTGTTTCATAATGATCGATCATTTCCTGTGTAACCTCAACCGGCTCATCCAGTGAAATGCCCAATTTTGCAGGACGCAACCGCCATCCTCTGGCAATATCGGAGCCTCCCACCAGATTAATCGGCACGATATAGTCACCGGTTCTCATATAGGCTTTTAAATACATTGGATTGACATATTTAATCGATACTGACCCGTCCGGATCAACAACAGACCGTGAGCCTTCCGGAAACATCAGAAAACATTCCCGCATCATCTGTTTAAAAAGCGTGTAATCTTTTTCTTGTAAGTCCATCATCACCTGAGAGACTTGATTATTCCGGATAAATGTTTTCAAAGCCTCTTTTCCTTCAGGATCCATGAAGTCGGTATTCTGATCCAGGAGATCCATGTCTTGAAGTACTTTTTTAAAATCATCAAATTTTAGTTTTTTAATCAGATAAAGACCTGCATCCGGAAACTTGATAAGGCATTGGGTTCTTCTTGCCGCTTTTTTCAATTCCGGTGCAAGTCCTGTGGTTTTAATCGAGGTTGTCTTCTGGGAAGGTACGGTAATAAACAGATTACCGACATTGGCCGCACCATTTCGCAGCACCACGTTTGAAAGCATCCGGGGCCCGACAATCGTGTTACAGTTTTTGGTCAGATTGTCAAAACCCAGTTTTCGTATCACGCTTCTCACAAAATACGGCCCAAGATATCCTTCATGATGTCCAATAAAAAAAATACGGTGGCCTTTATTTTTAATTCCGGATACCTGGCGGAGAATTTTGATGACATCTGTTGATTCAAATTCACTAGGATCGCCGTGTTTCAGTGAAAAGCGGTGGTTGTCTTTATCCACCAGAGTAATGTCGATTACTATTTTCCGTTCCAGATATTCGAAAAACTTATGCCAGAATGCGGTATCCGGCAGTACTGGGAAAATGGATCGTTCAAAAGGAAACTGGACAGCCAGAAGCTGCTCCAGACGGCTTTTGGTAAACTCCTGAAAAAATTTATGTTGAAGCAACTGATTTTTCTTTTCCAAAAACTTCTGACAGGCATCGGGAAAATGCTTTTGAAAATCCATGCCGTGCCGGGAACCGAACTCCATGATTTCTTCCAGAACCCGGATCGCTTTTTCATTCTGGGGAGGCACCCTCAGCGAATAAAGCTTGGTTCGCATGAACTCAATTAATTCTTTGAAATTCAGATGATTTTTCCATGCACGCGCTCTTACGACTCCTTCCCGGAAAACAGAGAATCTCATCAGAAATCGCTGCACAGTCTCTGAAAAATGATCTGCTGCTTCGGCCAGCATGGAAAAGAGTGAAAATAGCCTGTTGAACAGGCTGTAAAGACGTCTCTTTTCTTCAAGCCTTAAAAAGGACGCTTCAAGTTTGTCCCGGTTGTGTTTCAGAAAATGAAGAATTTCTTCCGGATTGGCTTTTTCTTTGACGCTGTCCCACCATTCCAACAGCGGCAGTCGATTTAATTCTAGGGACACCTTATCCATCTCTCCTTATAGCTCCAATGATCTTCTTTATTGAAAAATGTCTTCTGGTGCCTGTTCCCACGCTGTGTCTCATGATGCGGGATTCCCAGCGAGACTGCTGATGATATCCGTGCTATGGTTTTATGAAAATCAGAAAATCCGGCTCTTGTCAATAATTGAGTATCATAGATGTTGTTGTTGGAAATAAGTTAGAAAAATCATTCGAAGATGTCAATTTTTGGAGTAGGTATACTGCTGCAAATAAAAATCCCCGGAAGCATCTGTCATTTAACAGTCAGCAAGAAACCTGAAATAATCGTCCCTGCTGACTTGAGCTGTTCGAAGATTGTTTTGAATAACAAATTTTGCAACAGAATCCCCATGAGCCGGAATTGTAACAGGTCGAAGCATTCCTTTTTTGAAATAATGCCGGTGTCCACCTGTTTGACGGATGAATTCAAACTCAGGTCGTAAAAATACGCATTCAAGTTTTTTCCAATGGATAGGGACTATGCGAGACATTCGGATGGGAGTTTGTTATCGTTAAGCATAAAAGGAAGCGGAATATCAATAAAACTCATATCATCTTCACACAATCCGGAACTGTCTTGTAATTTTCCGGGCTTGAAACCGCACTCTTTCAGGACTTCAGACAGAGTGCCCATTTCATAACAGGTGATCAGAAACCCGGTAAGGGCTTCAATGATATTCTGTTTGGCTTCATCCTGAGTAGTCCCCTGGGATGAAACATCAAACACCGGGCAGTGAGATATGAAAAGATTGTCTTCACGGAATATCTTAATGGGTGCTTGAACTTCAAAATGAATGGACGCTTTCATTTCTATGCCTCTCTTTATAAAGGGTTATCGGGCTTGATCGAATCAAAGTCAAGTGTAAAACACACATCTGTAAAACACATATCTTTGACGCGCCTTTGATGAACGCTTGATAATCCAATACCAAAATGGATCAAATGAACCCGGACACATGGCCGGTTTTTTTGTGGGAACAAAAAATTTCTACGTCTTGATTTTTAAATATAAGTTGATATTATTCATTTAATGAGGAAAAAAAATGAGACGAGCAAAGATTGTTCAAATGAATTTTGAATTGCCGATTAAATTAACTAAACGTAAAAATTGGATAGTAGCCTACTGCCCTGTATTAGATTTTGTTTCTCAGGGATCAACAGAAAGCAAGGCGAAAAAAAATTTAATTGAAGCGTTAACTGGTTTTATAGAATCCTGTTTGGAACATGGAACCTTTGAAGAAGTTTTGAAAAACTGCGGGTTTAAATTTGCTAATAAAGTTACGATAAAAAACTCGGCTCCTACCAAGGATGAACAATATGTAAAAGTTCCAATTCCATTAATTATAGAACAAACAC
>CAYTGW010000130.1:11161-11843 GCA_964437395.1 uncultured Desulfocicer sp. | reverse complement strand
ATCCGAACTCCGTCTTACGAAATCTACCAATCCGATCCTCCACTTTGGACTGGAAATGGGAATTCGTCTCCATATCAAACCGGAAAATCTGGCGGTGACCAGCAAAAGTACGTTCATCGGCATGAAACCTGAAGAATACCTGATTATTGCAGCCCCCCGATCGTTTGACAAATTCCTTGAAAAACCAACTTTGGAAAAACAGATCATTGTAAAATATTTATGTAACGGAATTATTTTTGCTTTTAAGTCAATAATTTTACAATCACTCCCATCGCCTTTTGACCTGCTTTTTTTACAATATCCTCAACAGGTGGAGCAGCGGTATATCCGCTCTTTAAAGCGAATCAAGTGTTTCATACCGGCCAAAGCAACCTGTAATGATGAAGAGACCATCGGAAGCATCCTTGACATCAATATCAGAGGATGCGGCTGCTTGCTTCAGGCACTGGATGTGTATGACCCGGTAACCTGGAAAATCGATGAACATGTGTCATTACGATGCCGGTTCCCGGGTGTTGAAGGGGAAGTCGAGATATCCGGCCTGATCAAAAATATCCGGGTGACGAGTGAAGGAACCATTATCGGGATCGCATTTTTTAAAAAAATAAACCCTGCGATTGAAGAGATCATAACCCAGTACATAATCTCTGTTGGAGAACTGGACTGAAAATGAATTATGTTT
>CAYTGW010000130.1:3613-11151 GCA_964437395.1 uncultured Desulfocicer sp. | reverse complement strand
ACATTCATTATTCCGGTGATCATGATGATCTCAACCTTTTCTCTAATCGCAGATTACCTTGAAATTTTCGAAATACCGGAGCGTAAAACCATTGATATCCGGATGAGAATCTGTCGATCCGAAAAAATCGCTCCATCTGAAATTGTATTGATCCTGATCGATGAGTCCTCTTTGAATGCGCTCAATACAATCACAGGCAGGTGGCCCTGGCCGAGGGATATCCATGCGGATATCATCGAATATTTATCCTTTTGCGGTGCAAAATCCATATTGATGGATATCATGTTCACTGAAAATGAATTGGCCCATGACCCGACTGGCCTTGAATCCGGTTCTCATGACATGAGGCTGGTCGAGTCCACCCGGGCTGCCGGAAATACGGTTCATGGATTTCAGATCCTCAAGGACAGTGCGGATGAATACAACCGGAAGCTGATCAACCGCAAGTTGCCGCCGGAATTTATCCAAAAATTTTCAATCCCGGTAACCGGAAACTTCCTGGAAAAAGAGAACAATAATTTTTATCTTCCGTTTCCCGAACTCTGGGATCCATCCCGAGGGCTGGGAGTGGTTTCCTTTTCACCGGATCGGGATGGTGTCTACCGGAGTGAAAAACTGCTGTTCAACTATCAGGAAAATGTTTTTCCGGCATTGTCGCTGGTACCACTATTACAGAATCAGCAGATGAAAACCATCCGGGTCAAAAAGGAGTCTCTGCAAGTCAATTTTCCGGACAGCTCTGTCCGGATCCCTTTAACCGGTAACGGTGAATATTTCATCAACATGTACGGAAAATTTCAAACATACTCGATCAGCGGTGTGCTTCTCAGTATGTATAAAATTCAAAAGGGTGAAATGGAAGATCTTCCGGTGGAACCAAATGAATTCAAGGACAAGGTTGTTTTTGTCGGAGCAAGTGCTGCCGGTGTGGAGGATTTGAAAAACACACCCATGGGTTCGGCAATACCAGGGGTATTTCTGCATGCCTCCATATTCGGAAATATCCGAACAGGGGATTTTCTGGTTTTCAAGGGCCAGCTCATCAATTTTATTTTTCTTTTCCTGATACTCATTGCAGCAGCATGCGCCATATGCTTTATACGCAGAACCGTTTTTCAGATAACTCTTCCGGTTGCACTGCTGATTGGTTATATCGGTCTCGCACTGTTCCTGTTTCAGTCTAACATTGTCGTGAATATCATTATTCCTTCATTATCTGTCGCAATGATCTATTTTTCCTCCTTTGCTTTTATCGGAATTGCAGAAGGAAAAGAAAAACGCAAAATGAAAAACATACTGGGACAATATGTTTCCCCGGCCATGCTGACCGCTGTTCTTGAAAAAAGTCACGAAGAGTATCTGAAAGCAGAGGTGGGCACCCGGGAGACACTGACCATCTTCTTTTCGGACATCAGGGGATTTACTTCCATTACCGAACAGTACGAAGTAGAAAAGGTAGTTGAACTTCTCAACTCCTATCTGTCTTTGATGGTGAACATTATTTTTGAAAACCAGGGCACCCTGGATAAATTTATCGGAGATGCCATTGTCGCCTTCTGGGGCGCTCCTGTACGCTTAACCGATCATCACTATAAAGCGGTTATTGCTGCGATTCAAATGAAAAAAAAATTACAGCAATTCAATCTGGATAAACAGAAAAACAACCTGCCTGCATTTGATATCGGCATTGGGATTCACACCGGAGAGGTAATCCTCGGGAATATCGGTTCTTCCAAAAAACTGGACTACACCATCATCGGAGACAGCGTGAACCTGACCTCCCGCATTGAAGGACTGACCAAAACCTATCGATGCCGGATTATCATCTCTCAGGAAACCTACATCCATGTAAAAGAGAGTATCTGCTGTAGAATGCTCGACAATGTTATGGTCAAGGGGAAAAAAAAGCCGATCGTCATTTATGAAGCAATTGATGAAAAACAGTTTGTTGATGAAACCCTCCTGAAAATGATCCAGCTCACCGAAAAGGCATTTCAGGAGTATTGCCGGCGGAAATTTGAAAGTTCAATTGCCCTGTATCATGAAATACTGGCATTGAAACCGGATGATTATCTGAGCAGGATGTTCATGGATCGATGCAATCAATACATCCGGAATGCGCCTCCGGATGACTGGAACGGCGCCTATGTCATGACAACAAAATAAACCGGAGGAGGTGTGTAGCTTGAAAACAATCGATACAATTCCCGAACTTTTGAAGTACTGTATAATCGCTCTTCTTCTGGCAATCTTTTTTTTCCTGATACAGACACCTTTGTCCGGAGCGCAAATAAACAAGGTGATGTATATCCATAGTGCAAAGGCTCCTGTATACACCCAGCCGAACATTCAATCTGAAAAAATCATGGAACTGAAAACCGGAATGGAAATTATGATCCTGGAAGAAAAAGGATTCTGGTACCAGATGACATATCAGGAAATACCCGGCTGGATCTTTAAACTCATGGTTCGGGACACGCCTCCAAAAGAAATTCGCAAGATCGATGTAAACCAACTGGCGGAACTCGAATCAAAAGCCAGAAAGCGGCCGTCCGCCTATACAACGACGGCCTCTGCCAGGGGGCTAAAAACAAAAAGGGATCGATTTGCAAGCCAGTACAAAAATGATTTTCACGCGCTTGAAAAAATGGAATCCATGGTCATCAGCAGAGAAGAAGCAGACAAATTCATAACAGACGGGATGAAAACTGAAAACACTCCATAAAATCGTATTGACCGTATTCGGGTGTAGCCTCATATGGATCAGCCTGGCGGATGCAGGTGAGGCACGGAAGCGAATCTCTTCAACAGCAAATGATTATTCCAATCTCAGCGACATTGAGGCGGAAATCCGATTCGGCAGAGATCTTTCCGCCAGAATACTCGGTAATTATAAACTACTGAAAGATGAAAAAAAGAATAAATACATTGGATTAATCGGAACAGGCTTGGCCCAGTATGCAGGGCGGCCGGAATTGAAATTCTATTTTGGAATCCTTGCAACCGATGAGATCAATGCATTTGCAGCGCCCGGCGGATATGTATTCATCACCACAGGAGCATTGGCAGAGATGGAGAATGAAGCAGAGCTCGCTGCTGTTCTAAGTCATGAAATCGCTCATGTGGTAAAACGGCATGTGGTAAGAAAACTGAATATCAAAGGGGATCAGGGTTCGGCTACAGGCGGATTTGCCAGCATGATCGGGGGAGCCACCGGAAGTTTTAGAGAAGCGTTTGAGCATTCCCTTCTGGAAGCAGAAGAAATTCTGCTTAAAAAAGGATATGGAATCGAGGAGGAAATCGAAGCAGATCAATTTGGAATCTTGCTGGCGTCCGCTGCCGGATATTCTCCGGACGCACTCCGGGATTTTCTGATCAAGTGCAAACGCTTTGAATCCGGCAACTCTAAAACCGATTCAGACCATCCCCCCCATGAAATCAGAATCCAAAAAATGAATGAAACATTACAGGCAGAAGGTTTACTGAATGCAAACAATGCCAAAATAAGGAAACGGTTCTATGACTATATACAAAAATGAAATCCACAAGCTGTTGATTGCCTTTTTTTTCATCCTCTTATCCAATGCACATGCGGATGAATACCATTATGTAAACATGCCGGCCGGAAACCGGGCGATCGGACTGGGAGGTGCATATACGGCCATTTCCGATGACCCTGCGGGGTGTTACTACAATCCTGCCGGCATCACTTTTGCTCCGAACAACGGTTTATCCGCCAGCGTAAATGCTTTTTACCAGTCTTCAAAAGTATATGAATCCGCCATGCTTCAGCAGGATGGTAACTTTGTGGACTGGGAACAGAAGTCGTTCAGCATTCTGCCCAATTTTTTCGGGGTTGTGAAAAAGCTTGGAAATGGCACCATAGGTTTTTCGTACGTGGTTCCGGATTCAACCCAGCGACGCCAGAAACAGACTTTTTACAACATTCAGTCCAGTCTGCGGGACAATGATATCGAAACATTTACAATCAATATCAACGACAGTGACCGGACCTATCTTTTCGGTCCTTCCTATGCCTACCAGATCTCCAATTCCTTATCCGTCGGCGGCTCCCTCTATGCTTATTACCGGGATAAAGAACTGATCCGGAACCAGATCCTTTTGTTTGAACAGGGTCAACACTATCTGTTTAATTATTATGAAACCAGTACGGACTGGGGATTCAAACCGATCCTGGGTGTGATGTGGGAACCGGCGGAAAAAATTGCGATCGGGTTTGCGCTTTCGAAAATCTATATCACATCCAGCGACAATGAGGCACAACTGATCACAAGAGATACCACCCTCACACATCCGGATGTCATCGGATCTGTTTCCTATGATTACAGCAATACCGATACAATATACTTTGGAAATTACAGTGACACGATTGAAGGAGACTTTCCCCTCACGCTGTCCCTGGGTCTTGCGTATTTTGTCTCACCCCAACTTCTGTTTTCAGGGGACATTGTGTATTCTGAAGAAATCGGCGAGAAAGGAGAAGTCCTGAATTTCTCTCTTGGAACCGAGTACTATTTTTCAGAAGAATATGCCATTCAGTTCGGATTGTATTCTGATTATGCAAACACACCGGATCTTGTTTCCGATCGTGTCAATCAGACCGAGAATATCGACATCTATTCCGCAAGCCTCAGCTTTACGGTTTATCACAGCGCAGCAGGCATCACCATTGGATGTCTATACGGCTTTGGCAATGGCGATGCCCAGATTATCTCAAACAACCCGGCGATTCAGGATGTTGAAATCAACAATCTGGCTGTTTATCTTTCCGCGAATTATAATTATTAGTATCAGGCTCAACAAGCTTCCTTTCCATCTGTTCAGTTCCTGGAAATGAGCTGTCTGGTTCTTTTCCGTTGGGCTTCGTACAGGGAAGGGATGGCAATGCCCGGACAGTTGAGTCCCTCAACCGTCATCCATTCATTACGCCTGTTTTCCGTCGAGTTTCCTATGGTTACCATTCGATTTCCCTTACGTACAATCCCGATATAAAATGCTTGGGGAAAGTGTTCGTACATGGTTTCCGGGGTTTTCGATGAGGTGCTTCCGTAGTCATAGGTCTGGACGAATGAATCCCCACCATAAGCTCCGTAACCCTCTATCCGGCTGGGAGCCTGGATGTTCCAGAAAACATTCCTCACCCCGGCATGGGGGAGGACGCTCACATCTCCACCAGGGCAGATATAGAACCCGTTCATCTTCTCGAACAGGTTTTCATAGGGGAAAATGCCGTGAAAATCCATTGCGGTGTCTGTCGCCGTCACAGTATCCCTTCCCTCATAATGGGTTTTACAGTCCGTAAAAACATTTCCCGCAGCCATCATCTTGACGGTGACCGGGTGAACCATCCGTGCATGGAAATCGACCCGTTCCACCAGATTGTCGTTGCTCCAGCCGATCGTGACGCCGGCGTGTCCGTCATGCCCTTGAAACCCGATATCCTGAATCGTCCATTGAGCGGAATGGCTCAGGATGACCCCTTGAGTCATATTCTTGAAAACAACATCCCGGACCCATCCATTTACAGCGCTGCTGATCCATATCCCACCCCAGAGATAATCCTGTTCCTTGGCCGTCCGTATGATGGATTTATCCGCCCCCTCAAAGGGTTTGTGATGCCGGTAATTCCCCGGCCAGGCGCTTTCGATAAGCAAATGCTCAATTCCAACGCCGGTAAGGCCGTTGAATGAATATATCCTCGGTGTATAACGGATGAACGGATCAAACCGCATTGGTCTGGTCAGCCGAATGGTTTGATGATCCAGGATTTTTTCAATGCCGCTGATCCAGGTATGCTTCCGGGAAGTATCGCCGTAAGTATCTGACTGGGCCTGGACAAGCTGAAAAGGGAACGTCAGCTGGGCAGGAATATCCGTCTTTTCCAGGAAGGAGTTTTTGGAATCAATCAATGGGTCAATACATTCCATCACCACGGTCTGACCCTTGGAAAGTGCGCTTGTGTCCGATATCGTGACATCTGTCTGACCGCGGGCCACACTTTGGGTGAAAACAGCCAGTTCGCGAATATCCTCTTTTCCCATGACCGCAACAGCCGTGTAGTGGCGGGCCTCTTTTTCAGCCGGGACGCTCCCCAGCCTTCTGACCCCCTCAGCCCGGCCTGGAGCGCCCATGAAAATGATTGTTCCGGATTCATCAGACCCCTGACCGCGAAGGATAACATGGTCATGGGTGATCTGAAGAAAGGGTGAATCCGGTGTCTTATGGATGTCATATCTCCCTTTGGGAAGATATACCACTCCCCCTCCTGCCTTTCCTGCTGCTTCCATGGCAGCCTGAATCGCTGCCGTATCCTCCAGACCATCGTCTGGAATAGCTCCGAACCGCGACTCGGTGACATCAAACACCGGCGTTTTCATGTCTGGAATCGGTTGGTCGCCCATGCAATACCCTGCATTGGAAAAATCAGGAAGATTCCGGCCAACAGGCCCACTCCTGGAATATTCCTTCCAGACGACAGGAGTCCATTCCATTCCAGACCTTACGCATTCAATCCACAGGAAGAACGTGATGATCATCGCAACGCTCCATCCCATGATGATTTTCCGGTGCATTTTTACAAAATGATAAATCGATAAATAATTTTTCATGATTTGTGAAAACCTGTGAACCGTTCCAGATAATTCAGTCCCTGTTGTGATGAGCCATATCCATTCAAGAAAACAAAAAAGATCATATCCTCATCCTGTTGTCAAACTTTTATTGCTTTTCGGGTGTGATCAAAACTGTTGAATAATCGAATTGTGTGGGAGCGGCTTCCAGCCGCGATATGGCTTTTTTCAAGATATCAATCAAGACAGTACTATCGCGGCAAGATGCCGCTCCCACAATGGGAGTAATCAAAACGATTGGGTAATCGAAACCCAACAGTTTTGATTACACCCTTGCTTTTCCGATTGACATAACAGATTCAGGTATCTATACTTTTGATCTCCGGATGCCGGTGCCGGGGAAACAAACAACCGGAGTGGCAAACCGGCTATCCCAATTTTATTGATCGATAAAACATGATCTTCAGTTCCTTTCAATTCGCTGTTTTCTTTCTGATCACCGTCAGCATCTATTATTCAATTCCTCACCGATTCCGCTGGGTGATGCTCCTTGGAGTCAGCTATTATTTTTATATGTGCTGGAAGGTCGAGTATATTTTCCTCCTCCTCGGATCAACCCTTGTCAACTACATTATCGGCCTCCGGATGTCCGCAATTCCGGAAAAAAAAGAGCGGGGAAAATACCTTTGGTTTGGTATTCTGTTCAATCTCGGCATGCTGTTTTTTTTCAAGTATTTCAATTTTTTCAGCAGATCCATAACTGAAGTATTCAACGCCTGGAACATTCTCTATGATGTCCCCCTGTTTCATATGCTTCTGCCGGTGGGTATCTCCTTCTATACCTTACTGGCCCTCGGTTATACCGTTGATGTATACAACGGACGCACCAAGGCCGAACAGCATCTGGGAATTTTTGCACTTTTTGTGGCCTTCTGGCCCCAGTTGTTG
>CAYTGW010000130.1:0-3603 GCA_964437395.1 uncultured Desulfocicer sp. | reverse complement strand
AGGAAGGAGCACCCTTTTGATTACCAGTGTGTAACGGACAGTCTGAGGCTCATGTTGTGGGGGTTGATGAAAAAAATCATCATCGCGGATCATCTGGCTGTCTATGTCAACCGGGTATACAATCATGTCGGTGATTACCAGGGCATTCCTCTGATACTCGCTACCATTTTTTACACTATCCAGATATACTGTGATTTTTCAGGATATACCGATATGGCCCGGGGAGGGGCAAAGGTCATGGGGTATGACCTTATGGAAAATTTCAACCGCCCTTATTTTTCAACATCCTTCCGGGATTTCTGGCAACGATGGCATATCTCTCTTTCCACCTGGTTTCGGGACTACCTGTACATCCCGCTGGGTGGAAACCGGGTTATAAAATGGCGCTGGTACTACAACCTCTTCATCACCTTTCTTTTGAGCGGTCTCTGGCATGGTGCGGACTGGACATTTGTGATCTGGGGTGCTTTTCACGGAGGGGTTCTCATTCTGGAAAACATGACCGGAAATTTTCAGCAGCGGATTGCTGACAGGCTGTTTCCGGACAAGAAATCCAGATGGAACCATGCGGTTCAGGTAGGAATCACCATGACCATGGTTTGTTTTGCATGGCTTTTTTTCCGGGCCAATTCCGTGACAGATGCCTTTTCCATTATCCGAAAAATGGTTCGGATCAATCCCGGGCAGCTCGGGGTCGGCGTTGTCGGAGGATACTCCTTTATATTCATCATTTTTGTGATCCTGGCGTTGTTCCTGATAGAGATGACGGAAGGCAGGCAAAAAATTCACGAGGCCGTGGGACGTTTTCCGCTTCTGGTGCGCTGGACGATCTATACCGGCTCTGTCTGGGCTGTTTTTATACTGAGCGTTTTCGGAGTAAAACAGGAATTCATCTATTTTCAATTCTGATGAATTATCCGTTGACCGGAAAGAGGTGTTGTTTCAGGTATGAAGGGAAAAATTTTCATATTCAAAATCATCCTGTTCGGGTCTCTGAATTTTGGAATTCTGGCAGGCCTTCTCTGGCATTTCTCAGGGCAGCACCGGGATATTCATCTGTCATACGATGAAAGTGAATCCAATCTTCTGGTACTGGGGGAGAACAAGCATTATCCGGTTGTTCTCCTGGGCACTTCCAGGGGCCGCGTTTTTTCCAGAGACGGCAATCATGCGATGGTGGAACAGATACTGGAAGGAAAAGTCGCCAACCTATCCAAGGGAGGAGGAGGAGGACTGATGCCGGCAGAGGTTCATCTATCCTATTTCTTCAACAGAGGAAATACGGTTGATCATGTCATCTACCTGGTAGACCCCTGGGTCTTTTTTTCCGCAATCAACAATGAAGACAACGATTTTTTTCTCAGGGACGAGCCGTTTGAACTGTTCATTTTCTGGAAGCTAATCACGGACCGCTTTCCTTCAGACCGGATATTTTCCTATCTTCAGATGATCGCCGTAACCGACTGGAAAAAAATTTCCCGTTATGCAGCCCCTGGATTGACGGAAGGGACCTTACAAAAAATTAATGCAAAAAAGCTTGAGGAAGCCCGGCAGCATTATCTTTCTAAATATGACCTGAAAAATTTTGACAAATACTCCCGCAAAGTGGATGCCATCAATCAACTGGTTCAAAAAAACAGAGCCCGGATCACCTATGTGATGCTTCCCCTTCTCATGCCGGATTTCCCCGGACTTTCCGAGGTGGACAAACTGCTTACAGAAACCGCCTCCAGAGAGAACGGCGTGATGTATTACAACTGTGCCTCATGCGTTCAGGACAAACAGTTTTACTATGATCATATGCATTTCAACAAAAAGGGAATCGATTATTTCACACGGAATTGCCTTTATCCCATTGTTCACGGAAAAGCACCTGCCCTGGACAACATCTCTTTTTCAGTCGGGGATGATTGAGCGCGTCCTCTTAGTCGGTCAGAGCAATCTGCGCGATCTCATGGAATATATCAACAGATCGAACCACACCGACGACCCTGCCTTCCTTGAGCACGGGTAAAAAGCTTGTATTGGTTTCCACCATCTCATACATCAGTTTGATGATATGATCATTATAGTTTATCGCTGTCTTGATGGGAATCATGATATCCTTTACAGGAGAGTCAGCCCTGACCCGTGCTTCCATAATCAGTTTTTCATAGGAAAATTCGTGATGGGTCAGATCGTTTTCCTCGCTGAACAGCATTTTGCGGTATTCCAGCGGCTCTTTTAATAAAAAGCTGGGTTCCAGTCCGCGCAGAATATCCCGCCGCCTCACCGATCCCACCAAGGTGTCTTTTTCGTTAAAAATGAGAATTACACGGGGAAGCGATTTCCGGCCATGAACTTCTATCTGAGCCTTTTCCATTTCGATAATCGCCTGTTTCAGCGTAAACCAGTATGGTATGTGCGGATAGAATTCAATCGGAATCATAATATCTCCGGCTTTTTTCCCCTTCATAAATATTCTCCTTTGTGATTTTGATTATGGATACTTCATGGCTTTTTTTGGGGATGAATTTATGTGAAAGCCGTTTGTGTGTCAACAATATTGTTTTTACAACATATGTGGTTCTGCCGGTGCAGACTGTGTGGCAGGATATCCTGGCGGCCCCACTGGTGTATCTGGGACACTGCGCCTGCCGCAGCTCAGGTATAGTCGACGACCTGTATCAACCTTCCGACAAGGTTTTCAATTTGCTGACAAAAGAACAGAGTGCAATGCTTCTGGACCGGTTTATGAGGCGATGCCGTTCCCTTGCTGATTCGAGTGGTCACCTTCCGGATACCGATCCCTTGTATATTGAAAAATATCGGCATCTGACAAAGCTGAAAGAAAAAAAATCATCCGAATATTGTTTGGAAACCCTTTTGGAACTGACCTATCCCCATTGGGAAATCCTGCCGATTCTGGATAAGTACACCCGTTCCTGGGTCCGTTCGCTGCATCGGAATCACAAAGCGCATTTGATGCATAAGGAACTTGTTTTTGAACTGGCAACCATCCTGTACCTGGCCAAGGGCACCATTTTTTCTTCTATGAAATTGTTTGATACCCCTTACACGATCTGTTCCTGCCCCACACCCGAAGCCGGGGGCGGGTGCACCCTGACCAACTGGTATTACGGGGGTATGTCGAAAACTTCTCTGATTCCCAACGAAACCGTGCATGGCCGAAAACAGGATCAAAACGGAGATCCGGCACCTTGCGAAAATTTCCCCCTACGCAGCAGTCGCACCTGTCTGGGATGTGGATGCAGGCATGATGAGGAAGTTCCAAGGGATTTCGAACGGATTCTATCCGAGGCGGATTCGATTTTTCAGAAACGATAGAGGGGTCGGTCATTATTTTTTTTCTTTTAATCCATAACTTTCGTAATATGACTGCCGTTTTCCAAGTTTTGTAAGATTTCAGAAGCAAAATCTCCGATCTGCTGATTCACACTTCGAACCGCTCCATATACGCTGCTTAAAAACGGATGGTGCTTTTCTTTTAATGTGGCATTTGTCAAATTTTAAGACAGAAGAGCCAATTTCAAAAGTCTGTTGTTGTCGTTCCAGCGAAAACTAGACACGCAGTGAAGCGTAGCGCTATCCAGTATTTTCGGC
>CAYTGW010000129.1:0-11982 GCA_964437395.1 uncultured Desulfocicer sp. | reverse complement strand
CTTAAAGATATGCAAAAAGCAGTAATGATGGAAAACATACGATTTAAAAAAACCAATATTCTTGTTGTCGATGACAGTCCGGCAATTCGCAAGAGTCTGATCAATCTTTTTGAACCATTGGATGTCAATATTATTGAAGCGGAAAACGGAAGCGTAGGATTGAATCATGCGATCAACAATAATTTTGATGTGATCATCAGTGATATCGACATGCCTGTCATGGATGGAATCGAATTTTGCCGTGAATTGAAAAGCCGGCCTGAAACCCGCGGTGTACCAGTCATTATCGTAAGTGCTTTTGATTCTGAAGAAGATGTAAACAGAGGATTTCAGGCTGGAGCCGCAGACTATATCTCAAAAGACCACGCAAAGGAGCAACTGTGCGGTAAAATCAAAGATATAATTAAAAAAGTAAATTATCAGCGTCAGCAGGTGGTAATGGTTGTTGATGACTCAGAAACAATACGCGTTGTCGTTCAAAACGGTTTGGAGAAAAACGGATACCAGACCATTGCTGCAGAAAATGGTCAACAAGCTCTTGACCTTTTACAAAATATTAAACCGGATTTAATTTTAAGTGATATTGATATGCCTGTAATGAATGGTTTTCAGTTCCGCGAGATTATACAATCCGATAATCAATTTTCCAAAATACCATTTGTCGTAATGAGTGCGAATAATGACCGGGCTTATATGAAACGAATGATAAAATACGGTGCTTCAGCATATATTTGCAAGCCTTTTAATATTGATCAGCTCGTAATCATGGTTGAAAAAACACTCTCTGATCAGTTCCTGCTGCTTTTACATGAAAAGGAAAAACTGATGTCCGAGCGAAATTTAATGGTAGCCGGTATCACGAGTCTGGTTGCGGCATTGGAAGCGCGCGACGTTTACACAAAAGGGCATTCAGAGGTAGTTGGTAATATTGTATCGGGAATGCTGGCTCTTTCCGGGGCAGACAAGATTGAAATTGAAAACGGACTTCTTGGCGGCCGGCTTCATGACATCGGAAAGATAGGCATTCCGGATAATATTTTATTTAAAAAAGGACGTCTGACAAAAGAAGAATTTAATCAAATCAAATTACATCCTGAAATTGGTGCCGGCATCCTGGAACCGATACCCAGTCTGCATAACATTGTTGACATGGTGAAATTTCATCATGAAAGGATGGATGGAACCGGATATCCGGATGGATTAAAAGGATCGAGAATTCCATTATGGGCACGAATGACGGCTGTTGCAGACACTTATCATGCACTCACCAGCGACCGTCCCTATCGAAAGTCAAGCGATAAAGAAAATGCCCTTCAAATGATTGAAAATGAAAAAGGACGTCAACTCTGTCCGGACTGTGTAGTCCTGTTTTTGAAATATATTGAAAATCATTAATCGTTTATTGATACAGAAAAAAGGAAATGTCCATGCGAATTGGTTTGGGGAATGATGTTCATCGTCTGGTTCCGGATCGCAAATTGATCCTGGGAGGAGAAACCATACCCTTTCATAAAGGGTTGTTGGGACATTCTGATGCCGATGTACTGGTTCATGCGATCTGTGATTCTCTTCTGGGAGCCGCAGCCCTGGGCGATATCGGGATGCATTTTCCGGATACGGATCCGGCATTTAAAAACATATTCAGCATTGAATTACTGAAAAGAACCGATCTGATGATTAAGCAAAAAGGGTACACTGTATTGAACCTTGATGTTACAATTTTTGCTGAAGCACCGAAACTGTCACCTTATTATGAAAAAATGAAAAAAAACATCTCGGACACACTTCAAATCAAGCCGGACATGGTTAATATTAAATCAACAACCACCGAAGGTCTTGGCTTTGTTGGTATCGGGGAGGGAATGGGAGCCATGTGTATTTCCTTGATTGAATGATCAGAACGGTTGATGCTCCAACTTTTTTCGTTTTTAAATTTTTTGTTATTTACACAGCAAAATACTGCTGTTTTTAATGATCTGGCTGCGCCAGGGTGAGGAAAGGATCATGACGATTTCACTTTTTAATACATTGACCAGAAAAAAAGAAAAATTCATACCCATTCAGGAAGGCAAGGTGGGTATGTACGTATGCGGTCCAACTGTTTATGATTCCTGTCATATCGGTCATGCCAGATCCGCAATTGTATTTGATGTAATTTATCGATATTTTATGGAAAGTGGATTTGATGTCACCTATGTTCGCAACTTTACGGATGTAGATGATAAGATCATCAACCGGGCGAATCAGCTTGGTATTCAATCCCATGAGGTATCTGAAAAATATATTCAGGAGTTTTATGAGGATATGGATGCATTGCATGTTCAACGTCCGACATATGAACCCTATGCAACAAAACATATCGATAGTATCATTCAACTGGTTGAGACCCTGATTCAGAAACAATTTGCCTATGAGATCGATGGTGATGTGTATTTTAAAGTGGAATCTTTTGCTGATTATGGAAAATTATCCGGCCGGAAACTGGAAGATATGGAAGCCGGAGCTCGAGTCGATGTGGATAAAAGAAAAGAAAACCCTTTTGATTTTGCTCTCTGGAAATCTGCAAAACCGGATGAACCCTCATGGGACAGTCCTTGGGGAGCTGGGAGACCCGGTTGGCATATCGAATGCTCAGCCATGAGTTCAAAATATCTGGGAGAAAATTTTGATATCCATGGAGGCGGAAAGGATCTTATTTTCCCACATCATGAAAATGAGATCGCACAATCTGAGGCCGCATTTAACAAACCATTTTCAACCTATTGGGTTCATAATGGTTTTGTAAATATCAACTCAGAAAAAATGTCCAAATCACTTGGAAATTTCATGCTGATCAAGGATGTCCTTAAACAATATCATCCGGAAGCGGTCCGGCTCTTTCTGCTTTCCAGCCAATACCGCAGCCCTATCGATTTTTCTGAGCAATCCATGGATGAGGCCTCTCAGGGGCTGGATAAAATTTATTCTTTGCTGGACCGTCTGGAAAAGATTGATCGGAATCCATCACTGACCGAACCCGGAGAGTATTGGAAACGATTTTGTGAAGCCATGGATGACGACTTCAATACAGCAAAAGGAATCGGCGTGCTGTTTGATGCGATTCGAATTACAAACAGGATGCTGGATGAAGAACCGAATCGTAATACTGCTATCGATTCAATCACCAGTGCTCGATCTGATATTCAAAAAATAGGTGAGATCCTCGGTATTCTTCATGAAAATCCTGAAAACTATTTTAAAACAAAAAAAACCGCTGCAATTAAAGAAGAAGCCATTGATGCAATCTGGGTCGAAGAGATGATTCAGGCACGAAAAAATGCAAGAAAAAACAAAGACTGGGCAAAAGCAGACCAGATCCGCCAGGAACTCGAAAAAATGAATATTATCATAGAAGACCGTCCAGATGGAACAATCTGGAAAATTGTAAAATCATAGCTGACCGTTATGTCTTCTTTTAAACTTGTATCCACTTTTCAACCCAAAGGGGACCAGCCCAAAGCGATTGACCGCTTAACCCAAGGGCTGTTATCCGGAGATTCTCACCAGGTTCTTCTCGGGGTCACTGGATCGGGAAAAACTTTTACCATGGCAAATGTCATTGAAAGAATGAATAAACCGGCCCTGGTCATCGCACCCAATAAGACCCTGGCAGCCCAATTATATCATGAATTAAAATTATTTTTTCCGGAAAATGCGGTGGAGTATTTTGTCAGTTATTATGATTACTACCAGCCGGAAGCATATATACCGTCAAGCGACACCTATATCCAGAAAGACTCATCCATCAATGAAATGATTGACCGGCTTCGTCACTCTGCCACCAGGAATGTTTTAACCCGATCGGATGTCATTGTTGTGGCAAGTGTCTCCTGCATATATGGACTTGGAGCACCGGAAGATTATCTTCAAATGCGTGTGGATCTGGAAACAGGTCAGGAAATGTCAAGGGATGCGTTGCTGAAAGAACTTGTAGGGATGCAGTATGAGCGGAATGATGTGGATTTCTGCCGGGGTGTTTTCAGGGTTCGGGGAGATCGCATCGAAATCTATCCAACCTATGAAGAGAACAAAGCCATCCGGATTGAATTTTTCGGGGATGAGATTGAACAGTTATCGGAAATCGATCCACTGCGCGGGACAGCGATCCGAAAATTGAATCGCACGGCTGTTTTTCCGGCCAGCCATTATGTCACATTGCAGCAGACGAGGAAACGGGCCATTTCATCTATCATTGAAGAACTCAAGGCACGAATCGAGTTTTTCCGCCATGAGAATAAATTGATCGAAGCCCAGAGAATTGAGGAACGGACCAACTTTGACCTGGAAATGATGCAGGAGATTGGTTATTGCAATGGCATAGAAAACTATTCAAGACATCTTACGGGTAGAAAACAGGGAGAACCACCACCGACCCTTCTGGATTATTTCCCGGATGAGTTTCTTACTTTTATTGATGAAAGCCATATCACGGTACCACAGCTGAACGCCATGTACAAAGGGGATCGATCCCGAAAAGAAACCTTGGTGGAATATGGATTCAGGCTTCCTTCAGCCGTAGATAACCGACCCTTGAAATTTGAAAAGATAAGAAAAAAAACGCACAGGGTTGTCTATATATCCGCAACACCGGCGGATTATGAAATCAATGAATCCAAACACTGTATTATTGAACAGATTGCAAGGCCAACCGGCTTGATAGACCCTCAGATCGTTGTTCGGCCTGCCCGGAACCAGGTAGATGATCTTCTTGAAGAAATTCAAATCCGATGGGAAAAAAATGAGCGGGTTCTTGTCACAACACTCACCAAAAAAACAGCAGAGGATCTGACCGATTACTATTCAGATCTCGGCATTGCTGTCCGATACCTTCATTCCGACATCAAAACCATGGAAAGAATCGAGATAATCAAAGAACTCCGAATGGGAGAATTCGGGGTCTTGATCGGTATCAATCTTCTTCGGGAAGGACTTGATATTCCGGAAGTTTCTCTGGTGGCGATTCTGGATGCGGATAAGGAAGGATTTCTGCGATCTGCAAGATCCCTGATCCAGACATGCGGCAGGGCTGCCCGAAATGAAAACGGCATGGTGATCATGTATGCCGATAAGATCACCAATGCCATGCAGCTCGCTATTGATGAAACAAAGCGAAGAAGAGATGTTCAAAATACTTATAATCATGAAAACCAGATCATTCCCAAAACCATCCGGAAAGAGATCACCTCTACCTTCTTACCCACTGAGGCCTATGTAACGGAGAAAAAACCATCTGACAGGATCGCGGAAACCTTAGCCAGGTATGGTGCTTCAGATGATCTGGATCATATTATTTCATCCATGGAAAAAGAGATGAAAAAGGCAGCAGAGGAACTTGAATTCGAAAAAGCTGCTGAAATTCGGGATAAAATTGAAGCATTAAAAAAACGAATGCTGTTCGAGTTATGATGGACTGAAAAACCTTTTTGCTTTGGAAAACAAATCATGGATATGAAAGATACAATCCAATCTCCCTTGTTTGAAAAATGGAAAAGGGTTCCGGATAAACCTGGTGTATATATCATGAAAGATGCAGGGGGAAAGGTAATTTATGTCGGAAAAGCCTTGAATTTAAAAAAAAGAACCGCCTCGTATTTCAATCGGTCCGGACAGACCGATCCAAAAACCAGTGCAATGGTAGGACGTATTTCCCAATTTGAAACCATTGTCACTGATTCGGAGAAAGAAGCTCTCATCTTAGAGTCCAACCTGATCAAGCAATATCGCCCCAGATACAATGTGATCCTCAAGGATGGAAAACGGTATCCATCCATCTGTATCAATATTCAGGATGCATATCCTTTTGTATCGATTGTCCGGAAAATTGAAAATAATGGATCCGCATATTTTGGTCCTTTTTCCTCATCCCCCGCTGTTGGCCAGACAATCAAGCTTATTAATAAGACATTCAGGCTACGCAAATGCCGGACACAAAATCCAAAACGGAAAAGACCTTGTCTGTATTACCAGATGAATGAATGCCTTGCCCCCTGTTGTTTTGAAGTTTCCCATGAGACCTATTACAAAATTGTTGAAGAGGTGATGCTGTTCTTAAACGGCAGAACACCAAATCTAATGAAACAATTGAAAACAGAGATGTCGCAGCTTTCTGATCTTCAACAATATGAGCAAGCAGCTATGATCCGGGATAAACTGTTTTCACTGCAAAAAACACTCGAAAAACAAATCATTGTGTCAAATGATTTCCAGGATCGGGATGTGATCGCTCTGGCTGAGGGAGAAGACTTTTCCATTATAACCCTGATGATTGTAAGAGGAGGATTTCTTCTTGGAACCAGCCATTATGAAATTTCTGAAACCATGGCAACCCCTGAGGAAAAAATTGAAACCTTCCTGAAACAATATTACGAAAACAACCATTTTATTCCAAATGAGATATTGATCTCCAAATCCATTGAAAGCACAACCATGATGGAGGGGATTCTGAAAGAACGAAAAGGGTCCAAAGTGACTATCCTTAAGCCCATGAGAGGGCACAAGGCCAGGCTGTTAAAGATGGCCTCTGTGAATTCTGAAAAAGAGCTGCAAGAACGGATAACTGTCAGTACATCCAGAACGGAAGTATTGATGCGCCTTCAGAAAAAACTGGGCATGAAAAATTGTCCCAGAAGGATCGAGTGTTTTGATAATTCAAATATCGCAGGAGAATCACCGGTAGCGGGAATGGTGGTTTTTCAAAACGGAATCCCGGACAAATCATCTTACAGAAAGTTTATCATCCGATCCGTAGAAGGACCGGATGATTATGCCTCTATGTATGAAGTCCTGCAGAGACGATTTCGGGATCAAAAAAACAAACTGCCGAATCCGGATCTCCTGATCGTTGACGGCGGAAGGGGACAACTGGGTATTGCATCCTTGGTTTTACGGCAATTGAAACTGGAGAATGAATTCAGTGTGATCGGAATTGCCAAAAAAAATCCGCTTACCGGAGAAACACAGGATAAGATATATCAACCCGGAAGAGGAAATCCGGTCAACCTGAATCAGGATCAGGATCTGCTATTCCTAATCCAGCAGATTCGCGATGAAGCGCATCGCTTTGCCATCTCTTTTCACAGAAAACAACGGACAACAAAACTGGTAAGATCTGAAATTGATGATATCCTGGGTATCGGTCCAAAACGTAAGAAACAGTTGCTTAAACATTTTAAGAGTATAAAACGTATCCGGGCAGCAGATATTTCGGAAATTATCGCACTGCCCGGTATGGATGAAAAAACAGCCAGAAGCCTGCTTCATCACTTACAAAAAACATGATTCAGGCGGTTACGGATCTTTATGCCAATGTCTTGAGAATCTTAACCAACTCTTTAACCGCATCTGCCGAGTGGTTCAGCGCTTTTTGTTCCTCTTCTGTCAAGGTGATCTCAATAATCTCTTCAATACCATTCTTGCCAAGTTTTACCGGAACGCCAATAAAGAGTCCGGAGATGTTATATTCTCCTTCAAGATAAGCAGCACAGGGAAGTATCTTCTTTTTATCCTTCAGTATGGCCTCTGCCATTTCAACAGCAGCCGATGCCGGAGCATAATAAGCGCTTCCTGTTTTGAGCAGAGATACGATTTCAGCGCCACCATTTCGGGTTCTCTTTACCAGCGCGTCAATTCTCTCTTTTGATAATAATTCAGTGATGGGTATGCCTGCAACAGTGGAATAACGGGGGAGGGGAACCATCGTATCACCGTGACCGCCCAATACAAATGCATGCGTATTTTCTACTGATACGCCAAGTTCCATAGCGATGAAAGCCCTGAATCTTGCTGAATCCAGAACACCCGCCATACCGATAACCCGATTCTTTGGAAAACCGCTGGCGTCAAATGCGACATGGCACATGGCATCCAATGGATTGCTCACGATAATCAGCACGGCATCAGGCGATTGTCTGACAATCTGTTCGGTTACAGATTTCATGATACCTGCGTTTGTGCTGATTAAATCATCCCGGCTCATACCTGGTTTTCGAGGAATACCGGCGGTAATGATTACGATTTCAGAATCCTTTGTCTCCTCATACACGTTGGTTCCGACAAGGAATGCATCATGTTTTTCAATAGGTGCCGCTTCATTCAGATCAAGGGCTTTTCCCTGAGGGACACCGTCAACGATATCGATCAAAACAACATCAGCCAATTCTTTTTCTGCAATTCTTTGTGCTGCGGTTGCCCCGACATTGCCTGCACCGACAACTGTAACTTTTTTCATGGTATTCTTCCTCCTTTAATTGAGTTATCTGCAAGGTTCAAAGCCATATATGCCAAAATAAAAAATCTCAAATATTGATTCCATCATATGATGGAAAAAATTTTTACCCCTGTATCTGAAACAATGTCAAGTCATTTATGAAAAATTTTGATAAAAAGTAAAGGATTATTGCTGTTTAAGGGTTTCAAATATTGACATAACTGCTAAAAATAAATATACATACCTAATATAAAAAAACATTGATCTGAAAAAAGATTAGAATTCTCTTTTTTTTAACAGTGTTATGAAATAGACTACCTTAAAAAATACAGCGCAGAGATATATTCTGACCCATGATTTATCTTACATATCATGTAATACTACTGAGGTTATAATATGAGTAAGCAGATTAAATCACTCTTGCAACAGGCAGAACTCTATCGTTCGCAGGGATTGCTTGGAGAAGCGAAAAAAAAATATAAACTTGTTGAAGAGCTGATCGCTGGGAGTGACAAGCTACCGAATAAACAAAAATTATTGAACGGATTGTCCAAAAAAATGGAGGCGCTGAACAGAGATGTAGAAAATATAGAAAAAGCTCCGACGACTCCTGAAATGTCTGCTCATGTTAATGAACTGATTAAAAAACTCTTTTCTTTTTCAAGCAAAGATAAGGATGCAGGTAATTCCGCTCTCGAAGGTGCCATCGCTCTTGCCAAATTCGGACAATTTGAAGGCGCACTTGAAGAATTTGAAAAATTGCTGAATGTAAAGTCCCAAAGGCTTTCGGCTGCAAAAAACATCCTTCGATGTCATCTGGAAATGGGTGATATTGAAACCGCTACGGAAAAACTGGAAAAATGGCAAAAAGGAGATTTACTTGTTTCAGAACAGATCGAGAAGCTGACTGTTTTTTATGATGATATCTTAGAAAAAAAGGGCCTGAAAAAAGAACCGGTTGTTGAAGAGGTTTCTGCTGAAACAGCCAGTCAGGAAGAAAAATTTGAAGAGGAGGAAGAATTCCTTGATATCAGTGCCGTTGCCATCACTTTTGACAGCGGACCCTATAAAGGTGAACAAGTAGAACTGGATGTAAGCTTTCAATCCGGAAATGTTATCAGTCTGATTATTTCCAGTAAAGATGAAACATTAATCGAAAATCTGAAAGTTGGTGTAAGACTTGATGATGTCCACTTTTATTCACCGGTTGCAATCTTCAGGGGAGCAGGTCTTGTTTCTGCCATGACACAAATTAAATCAGGACCTAAAAAGGGTGACTATAGTCTGGATATTAAAATTGAGAGCCTTTAAAAAAAGTTTAGATTTTATAAATAAAAAAATATATTGGTTGGCATCACAATTTGAGAAAATGGAAATCGGAATAATATATGGCTGTTTTCAATCTTAAAAAACGCGAAATTGAATGTAAAATCGTTTATTATGGACCAGGCAGATGTGGTAAGACGACCAATTTAGAATATATTTTCAAAGCCTATAAAAAGCAGGTGGAAGGCGAAATGGTCTCCATCAATACGGAGGGAGATCGAACGTTATTTTTCGACTTTTTGCCAATGGAATTAGGGAAAATTAAGGGATGTGACGTTCGGGTCCAATTGTTTACTGTGCCTGGGCAGGTTCAATACAGTTCCACGAGAAAGCTTGTGCTGAGAGGAGTAGACGGAATTGTATTTGTTGCAGATTCCCTGGAGGTTCGAAGAGAAAAAAACATGCTGTCTCTCAAAGACTTACAGCAGAATCTGAAAGACTATGGACTCAATATCTTTAAACTCCCGCTGATTCTTCAGTATAATAAAAGAGACTTGGCTGATGAAGGTATGCCGATCATGCCTATTGAAAAAATGGAAAAAGATTTAAACAGGCAGCTTAAAGTTCCTTCCTTTCCAGGAAGTGCCGTAAAGGGAGAAGGCGTTGGAGTTACGTTGCAAGAGTGCCTGAAACGGACATTGCATTCACTTCAAAAACAGTTTAACTGGGCTCAGAAATAACGCTTCATGAAAAATAATATTGCCATTGCCGGCAGTCTAACTTTTCTCAACCTCAGTGAGGTTTTCCAGCTTCTTGGATCAAACGCAAGCACAGGTATCCTGCGAATTATCAGCCGATACGAAGAAAATCCTGGTATTATCTATTTTTTAAATGGAAACCCTGTTGATGCTGTTTGCGGCTCCTTATCCGGTCTTGATGCACTTTTCCCTTTATTCGGCTGGACAGATGGGGATTATGAGTTTTCACTTGAGCCGGTCGAGAAAAAAATTCAGATTCGAAAAAATCGAATGGAGGTCATCCTGGAAGGGCTTAAAATGCTCGATGAAGGAATGATTGATCGCCATAGTCCTATCACATACGGATCAAGAAAAACATCAACCAACAGAAAATCATCCGCTGATTTGCCGCTTATCAAAGGACCTCTGGTTGACTATATGTATGTTGCAGATGAAGAGGACTATCAGGATGGTGAAATTATTATTCAACAAGGGAAACATGGTGATTGGAGCTGGGTTGTTCTCTCCGGAATCGTAGAAATACAGAAGGAAACACCAAAGGGTCCAGTACCGTTTCTGAGAGTGGGTACAGGTTCTTTTATCGGTAATATTGCAGCCTATCAAATCAAAAACACAGTGAGAGCCTATTCGGCCGTGTCGGTTGGAGAAGTTCAGTTAGGCGTTCTTGACTCTCAAAGATTATCTCAGGAAAATGCCAAGTTTTCTCATGGATTAAGCAGGGTAATCATCAGCCTTGATAAAAGATACAAACAATGTTCCAACCGTCTTGCAGACCAACTGATCAAAAAGAAACAATCAGATGATGTTATCAAAGACAAAGAACCGATTATCAAGCAGGGTGAAAATAAGGAAGATGCCTTTCTGATTGATGAGGGGATAGCTTTTATCTGTCGAAAAACTGACAAGGGAAATATTCTGCTGGCCAGACTTGAAGATGGCGACTTTATAGGTAAAATACCATTTCTAAATCTCGGGCATGAACCATTTTCAGCCTCGGTATATGCCTCGGACGATCTCAAATTCAAATCCTTAAATCTTGATGACCTCCAAAAGGAATATGATCATCTCTCGACAACCGTAAAAAATATGATTGAAAATATTTCCGCAATTATATCCACAATTACAACAATGCTTTCCGAATAGACTCACAAGATATGAATATAAAAATACCATCTTGGATTAAAAAAATTACAATCACGAAATGAAAAGCTGAGAAATCCATATGACAAAAATAAAACAAAAACGAAAGCATGCTCGTATTGATTCCCTGAATCTTTTAAATTATGTTTGCCTTGATGAAAATAACGATGAAGTGAATCAGGGGATGGGCAGGACTCTGAATGTCAGCCAAGGAGGAATTCTTCTCGAAACCCATGTCCCTCTAGATAAAAAACATATTATTTCACTCTCCATTGGTTTAGAAGATGAGATGGTCGATATTCACGGTACGGTTATCTATCATAGAGAAGGGGAAAAAGGGAAATCCGAATCCGGAATTGAGTTTCAGGATATCAACGAAAAATCTTTTCAAATTCTGAACCGTTATATCATAGCCTTCCGGGCAATGCAGAAACAAGAGTAGAACCTTTTCTCCTTGCGGTTATGACAAGATAATTTGAATGGGATAAAAGATTTACAATCTGAAGGAAAAAACAAAAAATGAAACAGGCTGTTATCGAGACCGATCTCAAAGATTTAAAATTGATTAAAAGA
>CAYTGW010000128.1:0-12026 GCA_964437395.1 uncultured Desulfocicer sp. | reverse complement strand
ATATGGACCATGAGACAGAAACATTTGAAAGCGCTGCACACACATCCTCCAATGCGCCGCTAATCCGTGCTGAAGTTTTTCCAGTGACAATCAGGGCTTTCTTCCCATGATGCCCGAATATGTCTCCATATTTTTTCACACAGCCTTTCCCGAAAATCACCTGTGTCGGCATTTGATAGGTCAGATCCATGCTCACTTTCCGCCTTTTTTTTACAGTAAACAAGCAAAAAAGCCCGGAGCGTCATCATCCACGACACGAATTTTTTTAACTTTGATGTGTGTGAACGATCCGTTTGATTGGCTTCACCATTGAGGAATGAATTTATGTAAAAGCGGTCTGTATGTCAACGAGATTGCTTATTCAACATGTAGCGTGCTGTTTGAAAAGTTGGATGGAAACCAGAAATCGAAAAAAATTTAAACTTCACACTTTGTAGTCTCACTTTTTATTTTAAGTGTGATTTTTACCTGAATTATAAACCCATTGTTGGGTATTGAATTTTCCAAACAAAAAAAGAGCCTCCCGGCTCTTTACAACATCTTGATTTCATTATTGGTGATCCCAAGGGGATTTGAACCCCTGTTACCGGCGTGAGAGGCCAGCGTCCTAACCGCTAGACGATGGGACCATTGAAGGCTTTTTTAATATTCTAACTTTCAAACTTTGTCAATGTCAATATCATTTTAAACCTTTGGATTCGCGCTTCCCGGCCGTTTTCCTGTCTTGTAGCCCAGGATAAAGTAAAGAACCGGCCCGATAAAAGGCAAGAAAGCAACAAAAGCCCAGAGTGCTTTTTTCCCCATGGATCCAAAATCCTTGCGGGCAATATCGATGAAAGCGAAACAGGTAAAAAGGTAAAACAAAACTCCGGCAGCGACGATCAGATGTGCGGTGGTCATTTTCAGCCTTTCAATCGTTGTGCAATATCAATGAGCGTATTAGCATATGGTTTGCTGTAATTATATCGCAACAACACCTGGTACTGTTTATCACGATCCAGACCCGGGCCCCAGCCATGGACTTTAAGATAATTGGCGATGCTTGCTATGGCATCTGAATGGTCAAACAGGTTGATGCGTCCGTCCAGATTTCCATCTCTGCCAATTTTTAATACATTGCTGGGCATAAACTGGCAGATTCCAATGGCTCCGGCGTAGGAACCGTTGATGGATAACGGATCTATAGCCTCTTGCTGGGTATAGGTAATAAACGCTTTTAATTCATTATACGCCCAATCCGTTTTCCGATCCGACCAGGAATTGAACTGGCTTCGCGTATGATCGCTTGTTTTCGACATCTTGTTCCAGATAAATTCTCTTGATTCAGGGTCGGAAAGAGCTGCCATGGTGGAGAGGTTGTTCAGGATTGAACTTCCGCCAAGATAGGTTCCGAGCCTTGTTTCAACCAGCATGATCGCGGTGATCACCTCTTTTTCCACACCATACATTCTTTCCGCCATCTGGAGAGCTGTCTGATGCTGCTCCATGTATTGCCTGGCTTTCTGGATATTGGAACGGGAGAGGAACTGACCATAATCCAGCTTTGACTCCTGGTGGACGGAAAACAGGGAGACACCCCGGGTATCAAAACGAACTTCCGGACGACGGAATAATTCCTGAATCTGTTTTTCATCAAAACCATCTTTGATCAGCCTTTTGGCAAGGGCATCCAGATACAGCATTTCGGATTCTGTTGAGGAAAGTGAATTCAAAGGAACAATAAAAAAAAACAGGAGAATGATGAAAAAACGGAAAAATCCGCTTATGAATCTCCGTATAAAACCATGATCTGACATCTCAGGAGCGCCCTCCATATATATCAATGGGAATCTTATATTGTTTTCGACGGCTAAAGCCTGTCAAATGGGTAAATCCAACAGCAACCAGATCGGATATAACCGGTTCAAAATATCGCCCTACTTCGCCAGGATGATGGGCATCGGATGCAAGGGTGATTTCAATTCCCTTGTGAAAACAACTTCTTAACAGTTCAGGTCCAGGATAGATCTCCTGCGCGGAATGAGCTTTTCCACTTGTATTCACCTCCACGGTCAAATTCTTATACCTGATTTTGGATAATATTTCATCAAATTTATCAACAACCTCCTCAGAAAGTGGTGCATGAAACTTTTTGACCACATCCAGATGGCAAATGGTATCAAAAAAATCATAATTCAGCATCTGATCCAGCTCTTCTATATAATGATGGCAAAGATTTTGAAAATCAATATTGGAAAGGGTTGTCTGTTCCCGGCGGCTGACAATATTCATGCCCTTGACAAAATGAACCGAACCACCAATTACGTCAAAAGAAAACGGTCTGATAATTTCATGAATCCGGTCTATCTGATCCGGAATAAAATCCACCTCAAGTCCGACCCGGATACGGATCTGTTTCCGGTACTGATATTTCAATTTTTGTACTGCCTGAAAATACAGCCCTACCTCTGACGGACACATGGAATTCCTTCTACCTTGCCCATTGACCGTCAGATGATCCAGAAAACAGATTTCCTGAAGCCCAAGTTCAATTGCTTTTTGAACATAGGATTCCATACTTTTCTGAGCATGATTGCAAAGGCTGGTATGGATATGGTAATCGATCACGTCTATATCTTCATCTGTCCGGGAAATGAAAAAAGTGTCACCAATACTGTTTTGTTGATAGGCCAAAGATGACATGGTATAGGTGCCATTGTCAATTGAATCTGCTGAACGATATCAATCAAATGAGGAGCCCGGACCCAAACCGTGAAAAAAAACGAAAAAACAATCTTTATCTGTCAATCCTGCGGATATCAGACACCCAAATGGATGGGGAAGTGTCCGGATTGCAATGAATGGCAAACCTTTGTTGAGGAAACTCAAAAAAAGGAGCCCTGCCGGTTCGGCAAAACAGGTAGCATCTCCGGTACTCAGGAACCCGTACCCATTAACTCCATTGAACTGATCAAGGAGCACCGGCTTCTCACTGGAATCAAGGAGTTTGACAGGGTTCTGGGCGGCGGCCTGGTTTCCGGAAGCCTGGTTCTGATTGGCGGTGATCCAGGCATCGGAAAATCCGCCTTGATGCTGCAAGCCCTTCATGGACTGGCAATGAAAGGCCGCAAGGTCTTGTATGTTTCCGGTGAAGAGTCTATCAAGCAGATCAAAATCAGGAGTGAACGGCTTTCAACCGCATCCTCGGACATGCTGCTGGTTGTTTCAGAAATAGACCTGGAAACCATTCTTTCCATGGTCGACAAATATAAACCCGATGTGCTGGTGATCGACTCCATTCAAACCATGTTCAACGGAGACCTGAATTCTGCTCCGGGGAGCGTGAGCCAGGTTCGGGAATCCACCATGCACCTGATGCTGATGGCCAAAAAAACCGGAATCCCCACCTTCCTTGTGGGGCATGTGACCAAAGACGGTGCCATTGCAGGCCCACGAATCATGGAACATATGGTGGATACGGTTCTCTACTTTGAAGGAGACCGGAACCATGTATTCCGGATATTGCGGGCTGTCAAAAACCGGTTCGGATCCACAAATGAAATCGGTGTGTTTGAAATGAAAGACAAGGGTCTGGATGAGGTCGCCAATCCGTCAGCGGTTTTTCTTTCCGAGCGCCCGGAAAATACCCCCGGCTCCATTGTCACAGCCAGCGTGGAAGGAACCAGACCGATTCTGATTGAGATCCAGGGCCTCGCCGGTAACACTACCCTTGGAACCCCCAGAAGAACCATTCTGGGTCTGGACCAGAACCGGGTATCCCTTCTGGTTGCGGTGATGGAAAGAAAGCTGGGTTTTCAGTTGATGGGGCAGGATATTTTTATGAATGTGGCCGGCGGTGTGAAAGTGGATGAACCTGCCGTGGATATGGGAATCATTGCAGCGGTTGCATCCAGCTTTCTGGACCGTTCCATTGACAGCGGAACCGTTGTGATCGGAGAGGTCGGGCTGACCGGTGAAGTCAGAGCCATCAGCCATCCGGATATCCGGGTTTCTGAAATTAAAAAAATGGGATTTACCCGCTGTCTTGTGCCGGCTTCCAACCTGAAGCGGATGAGCATCACGCAAGGAATTGAGGTGATCGGAATTCATAATATATCTCAGGCTGTGGAAATTTTGTTTTAGCAGTTTCACTTGCAAAACAGGGTCAAATCATAATATTATGCAGATGATTTGAATCTGAATTAAACAGTTTTTATGGAAACAATATCCAGGCATCAACAGGTTTTTCCCATGAAAAAAAAGCAGGGGTCATCCCAAAACAACAAGTGGGAAGACCACTATACCCGAAAGGCCAGAAAGGAAAACTTTCCTGCCCGATCCGTATACAAATTACAGGAGATACAAGAAAAGTATCGATTGATTCAAAAGGGGGATTGGGTTCTTGACCTGGGTTGTTCGCCGGGATCATGGCTGCAATATACGGCAACACTGGTCGGTACCAATGGAAGGATCGTAGGAATTGATCAAAAAAAAGTTACCCTGCAATTGCCCGCTCATGTTACGGTTTATATGGGTGATATTTTTTCCATCCAATCTGTAATGGGTGAGGAGATGATCCATCCATATGATATTGTGCTGAGTGATATGGCCCCGGACACAACCGGCAATAAATTCGTTGATGCAGCTCGTTCTCTTGCCCTCTGCGAGGCGGCCTTTGATATCGCCGGACACCATCTGAAATCCGGCGGATCGTTTGTCTGTAAAATTTTTCAGGGTGAAGGTTTCAAGCAGTTTGCGGATTCAATCCAGAAGGAATTTCACAAATCAAAAATCTACAAGCCAAAAAGCTGCCGAAAGGCCAGCAAGGAAATATATATTATCGGGATCGATAAAAAACAGGAGGAAATATGTCCGGACACAGCAAGTGGTCATCCATAAAACATAAAAAAGCAGCCGTGGATGCAAAGCGCGGAAAAATCTTTACAAAAATCATTAAAGAGATCACTGTAGCAGCCCGAATGGGAGGGGGTGATCCGGATTCCAATCCACGTCTCAGATCGGCTGTTCTTTCCGCAAAAAGCGTGAATCTTCCCAAAGACAAACTGGAAAGAGCCATTAAAAAAGGCACCGGAGAGCTGGAAGGCGCCCACTATGAAGAGATCACCTATGAGGGGTATGGCCCTGGCGGTGCTGCTGTTTTGATTGAATCGCTGACCGATAATAAAAACAGGGCGGTTGCGGATATCCGGCATATTTTCAATAAATGCGCTGGAAATCTGGGAGAAAACGGATGTGTGTCCTGGATGTTCCAGAACAAGGGCTGTATTGTGGTACAAAAAAAAGACGTGGAGGAAGAAAAGCTCATGGAAACCGCCCTTGAAGCCGGAGCAGAGGACATCCGGGAAGAAGACGACAGCTTTGAGGTCATTACTTCTCCCGCTGATTTTGAATCGGTTAAATCATCCATGGAAAAAGCCGGCATCCCCATGATTGAGGCGGAAGTTACCATGCTGCCTCAATCCACCGCAGACCTTGCCGGAAAAGAAGCCGAGCAGATGATCCGCCTCATGGATATGCTGGATGAGTGTGAGGATGTCCAGAAGGTTTATACCAATGCAGACATCCCGGACGATATTATGAATGCTATGTAGCAAAGAGCGCCTGTTTCTGGACAACTCTATTGAATACAAAAAAAGCCCCTTCTGAATTCTTAATATAAGAGATTCGGAAGCGGCTTTGTAAAAATGACTTTTCAGTGCTGCTGTCAGGCCTGGATTTCGCGGCAGGATGCCGCTCCCACTTTTTTGTTCCCCATTTCAACCCGGATTCCGCTGGCTTATTATTTGATCGCAAGCATATCCTGGACTGCTTTGAATGCAGGAATACGGATATGCTCCGGCACCTTGATCTGTCCGGTCAGATGTTCAAGGCTTGCCGCCACATCCTCAAGGGTAATTTTCTTCATATCCGGGCACATCAGTTCCATTGAGGCTGGATAAAACTTTTTATCCGGATTTTCTTTTTGAAGAGGATAAAGAAGCCCGACTTCCGTGCCTATAATAAAAGACCGGTGATCCGATGATCCGGCATACTTTATCATCCCTGAGGTGCTCAGCACAAGATCGGCTATTTCCAGAACTTCTTTTCTGCATTCCGGATGGGCCATAACAATGGCATCCGGATGCATCTCTTTTTCTCTTTTCACATCCACAGCACGTAAGCGATCATGGAACGGACAGCATCCATCCCAGATATGAATTTTCTTATGGGTATGCGCCGCTGCATACCGGGCAAGGTTTCTGTCCGGTGTCATCAGCACCTCATCGGCATCCAGGCTGTTGACCACCTTCACCACATTGGCAGACGTACAGCAAATGGTTGATAGCGCTTTTACCGCTGCCGATGAATTTACATAGGTCACCACCGGCATGGGAGGAAGCGTTTCCAGCTTTGCCCTAAGCAAGTCCGGATTGATCATTTCCGCCATGGGACAGCCCGCATCCTGTTTCGGAAGCAGGACTGTTTTATCCGGAGACAGTATGGATGCGGTTTCCGCCATAAAATGAACACCGCAAAACAAGATGATATCTGCATCGGTTCCGGCTGCTTTGATACTCAGCTCCAGAGAGTCTCCACAGAGATCTGCGATATCCTGAATTTCAGGCGGCTGATAGTTATGTGACAGGATAATGGCGTTTTTTTCCCTGGCCAATTTTCTGATTTTATCTTTCATTTTCTTTCCCTGATTCAAATGTCCTTGACGAAAATTCAGGTCTCATGGCAACACTGCAAAGGGTATTTTCCGGTCATGCCTCTGATTACTGATCCATCCGAACAATATCCGTACCCGGCGGAATCGTAAATTGGAAGGTACTGTCCGGCTGACTGTCTGAAAAATCGATATCTGTTAACTCAATACGGGTTTCGTCTCCATAAGCATTGTAAGTTACAACTCGAATGACATTACACGTCTCCGCCGAGATGGTTAAATGGATAACCGAAATATCGATATTTTTTTCCCGTGGCCATAGTTTCAGCATATTTTCACTCGCAACAAGGCTGTCGCCAATGGTTACGATGAATTTTTTCCGGATCAGACTGACATCGGATAAGAATCCTGCGCCTTTGCCGTTACTGAAAAAAGAAGGAAATGTACCGACCGTGACCTGTTTATCATCCGGCCGATATATCCACAGCGATGTGCCGTCTGTAATAATCTGCTGACGATCCGGTTTTATGTATTCCCATTTCATCATTCCCGGTTTTTTAAAATAAGCCTGACCATTTGCACTGTCTGTGATCTTCATGGCCTGAAGGGTGGATGTCTGAAAAAACCGGGCTGAAAATCCTTGGCCGCTGTATCGTTTTTCCACACAGTCGAGTATCCCATCCACAACTCTTTCCTGCTCCTTTGTTATACCCTCAGACGGTTTACCGGAATCCTGGCCGAACACAGCCTGAACCGGCATCACAGACAGAACCAAAAAAAGAAACACAACCATTTTTCGGATGATCATAAAAAATATCCTTTATAAGAAAAGAAAATATCACAGACAGATTCCGTGATATCGAAAATTTTGCCTACCACACTGTATCCATGATGTAAATAACGATCCATACGGATTCAGTACAAACAGGCCGGCATGAATTATGACAGCAGCCGGATCACTTTCTGCAAGTCCTCACCTGGATGACACTCCCCAAGATCCACCTTCCGTAGAGCCATTTCCGAATCATCACTCTGCCCGAACAGACTGAAGCTGATCCGGTTGATGATCTCAACAGTCTTTTCAGCTTCCTCAATGTTTATACATGGATTTCTGTCCCCCTTCAAGATCATTACCTCCATATTATACCTTGCCAACTGTTTTTCATATGCGGCTGCTTTCTGTATGGCTTGCATACAGACTTTTTTCCTTTCCATCAGGGCATTGAAGATATCCATGGTTTCATTTAACGCACTGGTGAACTTCATGAGAAAATCCACGTATTGTAAAAAATCTTTCCTGTCTGAATCCATTCTGGAAAAAAAATCACATAAAAACCGGATGATATGAGGCGATTTCGGCAGATCCGCATTTCGTATTCGGACCAGCACCCGGCCAACCTGTTCCAGATGAACATTCTCTCTTACCGAGCGCTCAAGCTCCGGATCCGGATTGTTGCAGATCCTCAATCGGGATACCAGTTGTTCGGCAAGATCCCGTGTAAAATCAACCCGGACTTTTTTCATCTCCTTCGGAAAACAGATCTCAACCGCATCCATCCTCTTTTCAAGCTGCTGAATCACCGGCTCCTGATCGGTAAATCGTTCAAGCGTCAGCAGATCTTCAAGCTGAACCTGACACATCTCATCCGGGAAAAAAATCAGTTCCAGAAGGGAGTCTTTTTCACAGTTCTTTTCATCCTGGATCACGGCCTCCAGATGTTCAGCTGTTGCCTTGCCAAAGGTGGATTCCATGAATCGTAATGTGAGATCATTCAGTACAATGCCATTGACAAAAAACTCCGAAATCCGGGAAGCCAGTTGTCTTTCTTTATTCATGATCGTCATAAATAGGAAGCCATTTTTGTCATGATCTGATGCTTTGGTACAGCTCCGATCATCAAATCCTTCTGAATACCCCGATCCAGAATCAGTATAGTCGGAATACTCTGAACCTGAAAACGACCCGAGATTACCGGATTTTCATCCACATTGATTTTGCAGACCCGTATCCTGCCCCTCCATTCCCGCGCAAGCTCATCGAACACAGGACCCATCATTTTACATGGTCCGCACCATGGCGCCCAGCAGTCCAGCAACACCGGCAGCGGAGACTTTTCCACCGTAACATGAAAATCAGCGTCTGTTACCATGATTGGTTTATCTTCCAGAAGTTCGATTGTATTCATGACTGCTTTGCATTTGCCGCAGGTTGCATGGATACCGATTTTTTCTCCGGGAATCTTGTTGCGGGTTCCGCACTCCGGACATCGGAACAGATAGTCTTTATTTTTCATCTCGTTCTCCTTCCAGCAAATTACATTGTTTCCGGCTGGAATATAATAACTCCTGAGGCATTTGTCATTCCGGATATGATAGAAACCCGAAAAGTATACTGATGAACCAATTTCAAAAGTCTGTTGTTGTAGTTCCGGCGAAAACTAGACACGCAGTGAAGCGTAGCGCTATCCAGTATTTTCGGCTCTTTTCTGGGCACCGACTTCGCCGGTGTGACGCTTTTTAATAGATTTGAAATTGGCTCATGGGATAAATGAAAAATTCGATTGCCCTCCGGCAAGGCATCCAGGCATCCCCAATTGCTTGACACACAAAGGCATCTTCACTATAAGAGGACAATTGAAAAGATGTACCAGACCGATCATTTTTTCCGATTGCCCGGCATTACCGATCCCCGTGACATTGAAATTCCGGAACCGGTTCCGATGGCTGAATTATAGTAAAAGGATATTTCCGACATGCTGATTACAGAAATACTGGAAAGAAACGCCCGCATGTATGGCTCAGAAATCGCTCTTGTAGAAAGAAGCCCTGCAGTCAACCGCCGTGTTGAAATCACCTGGAAGGATTTTGATGACCAGGCCAACAAGGTCGCCCAGGCCCTGATTAAAAAAGGAATCAACAAGGGCGATTGTGTGGTTCAACTCATGATGAACTGCATTGAGTGGCTTCCGATCTATTTTGGAATCCTCAGAACCGGTGCCTGGGCCGTACCGCTGAATTTCCGTTTTGTGGCCAAAACCATCCAAAAATGTACCCGGACCGCAGAAGCCAAGGCGTTTATTTTTGGTGAAGAGTTTATCGAACGGGTTGATGCTATTAAATCTGAAATTGACAAAACCGTTCAGCACTACATCTTTGTCGGACCGGAAGCACTTTGCCCGGAATATGCGGAACCCATGGATAAGGTGATACAGAAAGAGCCTTCGGAATTACCGGATATTCCCATTCATCTGTCCGATAATGCCGCACTCTACTTTACCTCCGGCACCACAGGAACACCCAAGGCAACCCTTTTGACACATCGCAATCTGGAGTTTGCCTGTTTTGTTGAAAATCGTCATCACAATCAGACCCATGAAGATAACTTCCTCTGCATCCCTCCATTGTATCATACCGGAGCAAAAATGCACTGGTTCGGAAACTTTATCGTAGGCGCCAGAGCAGTAATCTTAAAAGGAATTGAACCCAGATGGATACTTGAAGCGATCTCCGAAGAGAAAATAACCGTGGTATGGCTGCTGGTCCCCTGGGCGCTTGACATTCTGTTTGCCATTGAGAATCGAGAAATAAAACTTGAAAACTATAAACTGGATCAATGGAGACTGATGCATATCGGTGCTCAGCCGGTTCCGCCAAGTCTGATCAGGGAGTGGAAAAAAATATTTCCGAACCACCAGTACGACACCAACTATGGCCTTACAGAAACCACAGGCCCGGGCTGCGTCCATCTGGGCATTGAAAACATGCACAAGGTCGGTGCCATCGGTGTTCCTGGGTTTGATTGGGAATTTCGGATTGTAGATGAAAAAAGACAGCCCCTCCCCCAGGGCAAAATCGGTGAACTGATGCTGAAAGGGCCGGGGGTGATGAAGGAGTACTATAAAAATCCGGATGCAACCGCTGAAACGATTTTTAATGGCTGGTTGCTGACCGGAGACATGGCCAGGCTGGATGAAGACGGATTTATCTGGCTGGTGGATCGAAAGAAAGACGTGATTATCACAGGCGGTGAAAACATCTACCCTGTGGATATTGAAGATTTTCTCCAGTCGCACCCCAAGATCAAAGATGTAGCGGTTATCGGTCTGCCCAGCCTGCGGCTGGGAGAGATTGCCGCTGCCATTGTCCAGGTCAAGCCAGGCCAGGAACTTTCCGCAAAAGAGATCGATGATTTCTGCCTGGAACTCCCCCGATATAAACGTCCCCGAAGGATTATCTTTGGTGATGTGCCCCGAAACCCGACAGGGAAGATTGAAAAACCAAAGCTGAGAAAACAGTATGCCGGGGCTATAGAAAGTTTCAAAATCGAATAAAAAAACCCCGCTGTGAAAAATCGCAGCAGGGTTTTAATGTATTACAATTGGAAACGGCTTTACTTATCTTTGACTTCTTCAAAGTCCGCATCCACCACATCATCTTCCGGCGGTGCAGCGCCTTCTGTTCCACCTGGATTACCGGCATTTTCCTGCCCGGCCTGGGATGCTTTCTGATACATGGCTTCTGCAAGCTTATGGGAAGACTGGGTCAGTTCTTCACTCAACTGTTTAATTTTTTCCGTATCTTCACCTTCAACCGCTTTTTTCAACCGGCCGATCACATCATCGATCTTGCTCTTGATATCACTGTCAACCTTCTCGCCCAGTTCCTTGATCGACTTTTCGGTTTGATAGATCAGAGAATCCGCAGTATTTCTCGCTTCAACCAACTCTCTCTTCTTTTTATCCTCTTCTGCATGCAATTCAGCATCTTTTACCAGTCTCTGGATCTCTTCGTCCGACAATCCGGAAGACGCGGTAATCTGAATGGACTGCTGTTTGCTCGTGGCCTGATCTTTGGCCGAAACATTGACAATGCCATTGGCGTCAATGTCAAAGGTAACCTCAATCTGAGGAACGCCTCGCGGCGCCGGTGGAATCCCCACAAGCTCAAACCGTCCGAGGGTTTTATTGTACTGGGCCATCTCCCTTTCCCCTTGAAGCACATGGATGGAAACAGCCGGCTGGCTGTCAGCGGCTGTTGAGAAAACCTGACTCTTTTTGGTAGGGATCGTGGTATTTTTTTCAATCAGCTTGGTCATGACGCCGCCCAGGGTTTCGATTCCCAGAGATAGCGGTGTAACATCCAGCAGCAATACATCCTTGACATCGCCTTTCAGAACACCTCCCTGGATTGCAGCGCCCAGTGCAACAACCTCATCCGGATTCACTCCTTTGTGCGGGTCTTTGCCGAATATCTTCTTGACCCGGGCCTCAACTGCCGGCATACGGGTCATGCCGCCCACAAGAATAACCTCATCGATCTCGCTTGCGGAAAGGCCTGCATCCTTCAAGGCAGTTCGACACGGTTTTTCCAGATTGTC
>CAYTGW010000127.1:2162-12087 GCA_964437395.1 uncultured Desulfocicer sp. | reverse complement strand
CTGGGCACCGACTTTCGCCGGTGTGACGCTTTTTAATAGTTTTGAAATTGGCTCTCAGGAGTGAACCATGGAATCAAGCAGCCATGAGCATATAATCAGTTATGCCAAACTATTTGGCGTGCTATGCATCTTATTGTCGTTCACTGCGATTACGATCGGTATATCGCGGATGGATCTCGGTGCGTTGAACATTTGGATTGCAATACTGATTGCAGCCTGCAAGGCGAGTTTCATACTGCTTTTTTTCATGCATCTTCATTACGAAACCAGGTTGCTGAAAATCACATTTGTCGGGACAATCGGTTGTCTGGCAATCTTAATCGGTTTTGTATTCTGGGACATCTCTTTCCGGTGAGGAAAATATGAATGAAGTCATCAGTCCAGTTCCCGAAGTTGATCAGGCTTTCTTATACATTTTAGGATTTTCAGTGGTACTGCTGCTGGGCATCACCATTACTATGATTGTCTTTGTGTTTACGTACAGCCGCAGCAGAAACCCGGAGCCTTCCGATATCCGGGGCAACTGGAAGCTTGAGGTCCTCTGGACCGTTATCCCATCGGTTATTGCCTTGTCCATGTTTTATTATGGCTGGTCATCCTACACCGGTCTTAGAAATGTCCCTGCCGGGGCGCTTGAAATCGAAGTGACCGGGCAGATGTACTCCTGGATCTTCCTGTATCCCAACGATAAAGAAACGGAAAATGAACTGGTCGTGCCTTTGGGCAAACCAATAAAATTGAACATTACTTCTTCCGATGTGCTGCACAGTTTATTCATCCCTGCATATCGCATCAAGGTTGACGCAGTTCCGGGAATGAAAACCTATGCCTGGTTTCTGCCGGATAAACCGGGATTGTATTCCATGCAATGTGCCGAATTCTGTGGAGTCGGCCATGCGGATATGACTGCCACCCTGCGAGCGGTTCCAGTATCGGAATATGAGGAGTGGCTGAAACTCGAAGAGAAGTAGCAGAACCATCTTAGGGAGGATTATGAAAGTCGATCATTTCACCATTGCTCCCAACACTCCGTTTTCTTTTCGGGGATTTCAATGGCTTCAACTGGTAAAAATACGGATCAGCCTGTTGGCCGCCGTTTCATCGTTTATCGGGTATATCCTTTACTCCAATACACTGGATATTGATGCTATGGCAGTAAGCTTCGGTGTTTTTTTCCTGGCTGGCGGTGCCGGGGCAATGAACCATTATCAGGATCGGTTTGTAGACCGTCATTTCTCCCGAACCAGCAACAGGCCCCTGCCCAGAAAGCTGATTTCACCACCCCGGGTCCTTCTTTTTTCCGTTTGTCTGATGTTTCTCGGGCTTGCCGTCATCAGCTTCAGCCGGTCTTCCCATTTGACCTGGTTCACAGCTATGGCAGCGGTGTTTTTTTATAACGGGCTGTATACACCATTGAAAAAGAGAACCAATCTGGCGATGATTCCCGGCGTGTTCTGCGGAATGATACCTCCTCTCATCGGCTGGGTTGCCGCCGGCGGTCATATTGCCTCTCCGCAGATCATTGTTCTCATGGGCATATGGGGACTCTGGCAATTGCCACACTTCTGGCTGCTTCTTTTAAAAAATCAAAAGGAATATCTGGAATCCGATGTTCCAAACATGTTGCATCAGCTTAGCGGTTCTCAATTAAAAAGGATACTACTGGTCTGGATCTTTGGTTTCGCCTGTCTGGCGTTTCTGTTGCCGGTGGTCGATGTTCTCATCCACCCATGGACACATTGGCTTCTGGCGACCGGTCTTTTTTCCATGGTAGTCGCTTTCACCTATTTTTTATTATTAAAAGACGACTTCAAAAAATATTCCCATCTGTTCACCGGTTTGAGCCTTACCATGAGCTTCATTCTCACCTTGATTTTTGTGGATCGGCTGACCATCTTTTCCTTTTGATAACCGTTGACACACAAGTGCCTTTCCTATATGTTCATCCCTTAAAAAAACAACGTCTTATCCAAAGCTCATATTGTTGGTATACATACTGTTTTTTTCATGCAACATCAAACGCCACGGAAATCTGTAAAAAAATGAGTTTCTTTATTAATGGTTATCATTGGGAGGTATATTTCGAATCATGAAGATAGTGATTGATCGAGATTCTCCCGGTGCGATAAGGGCGGCTAGACTTGCGGGCCTCGTTGTTTTTGTAGGAGTGGCAATCGCAATGCTTCGGATGAGCTGGGGGAAGTGGCCCGACGTGCTGGTCGATTTCGGGCGCGAACTCTACGTGCCATGGATGCTTGCCGAGGGCAAGGTGCTTTATCGTGACCTGTTGTACTTCAGGGGCCCATTGAGTCCTTATTGGAATGCGCTGTGGTTTGCTTTATTTGGGCCTGGTTTGTATACGCTTGTCTGGGTAAACCTGACATTGCTCGCAACAATGATGGTGGTGATGTATCGAGTATTGCGCCATGTGAGTTCGTCATTCGCGTCGTTCGTTGCGTGTCTGGTGTTCATTCTTCTTTTTGCTTTCAGCCAGCACATAGGGATTGCGAATTACAATTATCTTTGTCCTTACGCGCACGAGGCAACACACGCCATGCTGCTTTCATGGGTAGTCTTAGTATGCCTGATGAAGCATATGCGCTCACAAAGGATTACATGGTTGGCTTTGTCCGGGCTTGTGTCCGGGTTGGTTTTTTTGATAAAGCCGGAATTTTTTGTCGCTTTGATGGCGGCGTCCGCTGCGGCATTGGGACTATGGGTGTGGTTGGTTCGACCAAGCATTGCCTTAACAGCAAAATCTCTCGGTGTTTTCATTGCTACACTTCTACTACCACCCATTACTGTATTTGCCTTGCTATCCACTAAACTGTCATGGACGGAAGCGGGGATTGGAACACTCGGCGAATGGTGGTATATTATTTATAGCCGTGTTTCAGAGTTATCTTTTTTCCGTGCCGGGATGGGTATTGAAAACCCTTTTGGCAACCTGAAATCGCTACTGATCACCGCTGGTGTTTATGCCTACATCTTGGTTTCTTCGGCAGCACTGGCAATTGTATTCCGCCGTAAGCAAACGCTATTCCTTATTGCATTCATAGAGACTGTTGTCGTGCTGGGTTTCGCCTGGCTGTTTTGGAAAAATCTTCTCTGGTATGAAATCGGCAGACCGCTGCCACTTTTTTTATTGATATTGGGTGGATGGAATTTCGTCTTGCTGATTCGTCAACGGGAAGAAAAACACCAGGCCGCCTTGATACTGGTGGTATTCTCCTTGCTACTGTTAGTCAAAATGTTGCTCAATACAAGACTCTATCATTATGGCTTTGTTTTAGCCATGCCGGCCACGCTGGTTTGCGTAGTCGCTGTTTTTGACTGGATTCCGACTGCAATCAAGCGCAAGGGTGGACAGCCAGTGATATTCTACGCCGCCGCATTTGCACTATTAAGCGTAATAACCATTCGTTATGTAGATATATCTGGAATGCGCTACGCCCTGAAGTCAGTTGCTGTCGGCAAAGGCGTGGATAGCTTTCTATCGGATCGACGCGGCAAGCTCGTAAACCTGGCGATTGAATGGTTGAATCGTAACGTTAAGATAGATGAAACGCTCACAGTTCTCCCTGAGGGAATCATGATCAATTACCTCGCCCGTCTAAGAAACTCCACACCGATAATCACTGCTGTTCCTTCCGATATATTCATGTTCGGAGAAGAGCGTATCCTCCAATTGATCAAGGAAGCACCACCGACCTATATCGCGCTGGTTCATAGAGACGACACGGAATATGGTTACCGTTTTTTCGGTTTAAATTATGGTCAATCCATTATGTATTGGCTGAGGGAAGAATATCGCCCGGTTCAACTGATAGGCGCGATTCCTTTCCAGGACAAACGATTCGGCATCCTCATCATAAAGCATAAAGAAGTGCGAAAGGGACGGACATGAAACTATTAAAATAATTACACCCGGGGCATCTATTCGTGCTTTTCTTGGCATGAAAATCTGTTATCACATCCCATATATCGGCGATGGCACTGTCGGATATGCCCGATAAACATGATAAAAAACATCTTCGGTTTTTTTATATACATCGTTTTGGGTGTAACGATTTACAGGTAATCCGGTTTTTTCATCCCACAAGAAATTTTGTATTAATACTTTTACATCGTTGTAGGCGTAAACCGAATCTCAGCCGAGTTTATCTCGCAGATAATCGGTGGTTGTTTGCTGGACCAAGGTGTCTTCGTTTAAGCAGGTCATAACTTTTTCTTGGTAGATGTAAGTAATTTCTTCACTTCGCGGTCAAAGTCTGATTCCAGTAAACGGTCTTGAATACCGCTGTACTTTTCATATTCGCTTTCGGCTAACGCCACCGCAACTTCGTGGCTGATCTTACCGATATTTTGTAAAATATCTCTTTCGTTGATTTGCAAAAAGGCGTCTACTCTTTCTACCCAGTCTTTCATGGTCATCACAACACCTTTTTGCGCCTGCATTTCGGCATAGTCAAGATACATGGTGACAATTCTGTTAAGTCCATCAAGCTCTTTTTCATTGAGATAATTCTTGGCAATACTGACATCGGTTTTCCGAACGGCTCCTTTAGGCGCACTTTTCCAGCGCGTTAGTCCCATATTTGCTTTTTCGCCATTTACTCTGTTGTAAATAATTTCTGCCGCAGTTTGGCCGGTTATCGCCCAGTGGAGTTTGTTTTGCACGGTAGCAAAAAATTGTCTGGTGATTTCTTCATTAGGATTATAGTCAGCGCTGCACTGGGCATAAATATCAGTGATTTTCTGGTAGAATCTGCGTTCGCTGCTGCGGATATCACGGATACGCGCCAGTTGCTCCTCAAAATAATCCTTACCGAAAATGGTGTTGGGATTTTTGAGCCGTTCATCATTCATGGCAAAGCCCTTGATGATGTATTCTTTGAGTACATGGGTCGCCCAAATCCGAAAATGGGTAGCTTGCGCGGAATTGACACGATAGCCCACGGAAATAATCGCGTCGAGATTGTAGAATTTAGTGGAATAATTTTTCCCGTCTTCAGCAGTTATTTCCAAAATGGAAATAACTGAATCTTCCTGTAATTCACCGCTTTCAAAGATATTTTTGAGATGTTTATTTATAGCCGGTATGCCAACACCAAAAAGGTCAGCCATTCTTTTCTGCGTTAACCACAAATTTTCATCGCGTAGGAATATTTCCACTTTCACCTTGCCGTTTGGCGTTGTGTAGAGCAGAAATTCTGTAAATGTGTTTTGTTTGGCAATCTGTTTATTCTTTTTCATAATATGATAACTCATTCCTCTTCTAAATGCCCGATCAGCCCCTTGGCATCTTTTTCTTCCAGTTCCAGCTTTGGAGATACACTTTTTAACCTTTTCTCGACAAGCTTGATATGTTCAGCAGGAGGTAAATGCTCAGGCGGTGTTCCACCAATACGTTTGATTGCAGCTCTGACCTCCCTGCCAACTCCTTCATGGGTTCGTATGGCAGCCTGTTGATCTCTCACCCGTTCATGCGCCAGCTTGTCACGCGTCTGAGTCATGCGGAACTGGTTTGCAGCAAGTTCGGTTGTATCCATCCTATCCATCAGATTTTCTTTTTCAGGTATCTTTTTAAATCGCTTAATGGCATCACGTCCCATACCACCGTACATCCCTTTATAACCTGCATCATGAAAAACACCGAACATCTTGTCATGAACCCCGGCTTCCCGCGCTGCACCCGACAGGGCTTTAAACTCTTCAGCAGTCTGTTTGCGAAGCTCCAACCGTTCAAAATCGGCGGCAATGGCATCAGAAACTTCCTGTCTGCGCGCCTGAATTGCAAAATATTTTTGAGCATTTGCGATTTCAGGTTTGCGAGGATCTCCATTCTGAGCAATCAAATAACAGGCAAATCGGGACAGATGGTAGTCTGGGAGCTCCCTGCTTCCACCTTTGCCAATATCGATCATTTTGCCAACGCCGGCAAAATGATGCAAAGGATCATTTCCTGATTGCTTGCAAGAGGTTATCGCCCTTTTTACTGCGTCTTCAAACCTCCTCCATTGCGCATATCCCAAAAGAGGCTGAATCTCCCGCGCGCTCCAATATTCCGCTCCATATTCATTTATTTTCTTCAGATCTTCAAAAGAGTTTTTGTTTGCCTCGCAAATCAGCAAGCTGGGCAACAGTGTCTCTTACGGAATTGAGGATGGGAAGAGAATCATTAAATGAACCAACCGCACGGCTGCCAAGCTCCAAAGCGGCCTTGATCGTAATGGCTTTGGTATCTTCCAATCCCTTGATGCCTGTCAGTTCATCTTTTGTAACGGCTAAAAGTTTTGACAGGGGGTATTTTTTCAAAGTTTCCTTTGCGATATCCAATGCGCTCTTTCCGGCCCGCCCGGTACGAATAAGGATTGCCAAAAGGTCGGCATCGCTTACATTCTCCGCTCCCTTTTCAGACAACTTTTCTCTCGGCCTTTTATGTTTTGGTAAATCTTTGATTTTTGGCATAGTTGTTTTCAGCTCGAACTTCATTGTGAAAGATAAAATCCAAATTTGCGCGTAAAACCGGCTGGTGAGCCAATAAAAATATTTCCGGACTGGTACTGTATGATCCGATTTATAAGAATACACCCCAATGTGTCAAGAATTGTTTGAAATCGTTAACAATATGTTGGTATTTTTGAAAATAATAATTGACCAACCTGGTCTAAATGGGTATGTTTTGGTTCGCGGTATGAACTCAAATCACCTGTAAACAAGATTTTCTTCCGTACTGTAATTATTGCAAAGCGAAGGAGGAAGCATGATATCAGCAAAGGTTTTCGCCAGGATAGCGATGTGTATTATGATCGTGAGCGCCCTGCTGCTGCTCGGAGGATGCGGCAAGAAGTCCGAGGAGAAGAAGGCGGAAGAGACGATGGAGAATATGCTCAAGGTGACTACGGGCAAGGATGTGGAAGTGGACATCCAGGGAAAAGACATCAAGATTGAAGGGCGGGACTCCAAAGCCCAGCTATCCGAAACCAGTGTCTGGCCCCCTGAAATGTTCGAGGACGTACCGAAGTTCACTGCAGGCAAAATCGAGCATGTAACCAAAACGCAGGAAGGCAGCAATCAAACATTCAATATCTTTTTTGTTGATATAGAGGGGGATGCTCTGAAGAAGTACGCTACCACGCTGAACGAGAAAGGATGGCAGGCCCAGCTCCTTGACATGGGCAAGGGCGGAATGATCAGCGCGCAAAAGGACAAGCTGGGCATGAACTTTTCCTTTAACGCGGATGATAAGAAAGGCCTCCTGGCTGTCTTTTCCGCACAATAAATAAAATCTCAAGAAATCATTTTTTCAGAATGAAAAAATGACTGGATAAATTTGTTGATATTTTCTTTTCCTCTGTAAACTCCGAAATGCCCCTCACAGAGGATATCGGCGTGCAACGAGATTAATTTCTGTAAAGATTCCATATAGTCTTTACGATTTGAGTTCCGGCGCCAATGGTCCATGAACATCCTGTCCGAATAATACTTTCCATATTTCATTTGCCACTCTGTTTTTGCTCACCGAGATTATAAATGTTTTGACAAAAATTCAGTATACTCTCCCCGAATTCCCGAATTCGGATTGCCGTTGACACACAAGAGCCTTTCCTTTATATTCATTTCTTAAGAAAGCAACGTCTTATCCAAGAAAAGCTGGAAGCAAGAAAGCCGGCAATTTTATGCTAATAAGTGTTTACGCTATCATAGTGTTTCGTCATCGTGCTAATACAGTTTTGATAACAAATTTGATCAATTAAATTTTCGTCACCAATAGTTATAGTACGTAAAGACCGACCACATTTGCGTCCGATGGCAATTCATAAAAGTCAACTGGATTTGCAGTTTATCGGACGAATCCTGACCCCAAAATATTAGGAGGAATATCATGAAACAAATTGTTCTATTCATTGTTGTCTTTGTTTTACTGATTCCCGGCGTGTCTTTGGCAATGGAAAGATTCGATATTGTTACGACGGAACAAATGCGAAACATGCTGGACGATAGGAATGCCGGCAAAACAGATTTCATACTGGTCAATGCTCTTGATGAAATCATTTTTAGAGATTCGTCTATCCCGGGATCGATTAATGTGCCCTGGAGCAAAGCGAAGGAGTTGTCATCCCGGCTTGGAAAAGACAAAGACAAACTGATCGTGACTTACTGAATAGGGTATAGGTGAGTTTTCGCCTATAAAACGGCAGTTGCCGTTAAGGACTTGGGATTCAGGAACATAAAGATTTATAATGGCGGTCTTAAAGACTGGAAAAAGTCAGGCTACAAAATAGATTCCATTGAGCCTCTTCCTAAATATGAAGGCAAGTTCATCACTGCAGATGAGCTTCGGGAAAAAATAAAGGAAACAGAGATAGTCAACTGCGTGGACAAAAACAACGAAAAAATTTTAACTATTATTGACTACAGGACGGAAAATTTTATCAAGACAGAAAAACCGTTCCCTTCAATCAAGACAAACTGCCCTACAATAAAATGCTTGCTTGATGATCTGCAGGAAGTTGATACACGGGATAAAATTCCCAAGAAAGGACTTGTTGTATTGCTCTGTGAGACAGGAAACCGCGACGATGTTGCCATGAGATATTTGTTCAAATACGGTTATACAAACGTGGTTGGCCTTAGAAACGGAATGAGAGAATGGATAAAGTCCAACTATCCGGTTGAGTATTCAAAATAGCGTGAGCGATTAATGAGAATGAAATCAATACAAGCAAGACTGTATATTGTGATGACATTCATCGTCATAATAATATTCGTTTTCGCTCTCAGCTACTATCTTCATAGAATTGTATATTCAGTTGATCTTAAACGGAATGAAATCATTGTATTAAGCGAAGGGCTTTCCGATATTATTTTTTGTGAGCAAGCGGCATTAATTGAAGAGTCGCGTTACAAAGGATTGCCGGGGAAATATATCGATTTTAAAAAAAAATGGGTCGATTGCCACTTGAAATCTCAAAGCAGTATCCTGGCTCAAAGGGAGACTGTCTTTAAAGAACTGTTTCGTGTTTCAAAAGAAACAAAAAGGGCGTATTCAGATGTGAAAAAGACGCTGGTGAACTTATTGTCCAGTGTGAAATATATCCATGAACACCATATCGCACATCTGAAAAATCTCCTGCGCCGAAGAGTTTCCTCGCAGGACTACGTTACAGAAGATGCATTCGCGAAAAGCCCTGTTAAATCTGTGCCGGAACCCGATATTATCAGAAGCGCAGTCTCGATACAGACCAGCCTGCTTGAGATTTTCGACATTTTTTACGATCTGCAACAAGGCGAGTATTTACCAAACATTAAGGATGATTTTTTAAACAAAATTGGACGGTTCTATTCATCTGTCAATACGTTTGAAGATTATTCGCTTGATGCACAAGACGGCATATTGGTTGAGGAGTTGCTCCAAACCGGTAGAGATTTTGAAAAACTTTTCCTCCATTTGTTCTCTGCAGAGCGCAACAAAAGGGTATTAGCGAGGGAACTTGAAGAGAACAGAACACAATTGATAGACGCTGTGGATACGGCAAGGATAAACATAGAAATCGAGAATAACACGACTATCAGAATCATCGAAACACTTCAAATAGCAGCATTTGTAATCACCATATTACTTGGGTGCTGGATTGTATACTATGGAAAACAAATCATCGATCAGGTTAAAAAGACTGTAGCGGAAACAAAAAAGATTCAGGAAGATCTGTCCCATCAGATTGAAGTCGATGACTCTGTTTTGGATGAGTTTAGCGTTGGGTTCAAAGCCATGAATTCAATGGCTGGTAAAATCAACCGATACGTCAATGAACTGAATGAATCTCGTAAAACACTGGACCAAAAAGTGAATCGAAGAACATTTGAACTTTCTGAATCCAATGAACAGCTTAAACGAGAAATCGCTGATCGACAAAGTGCA
>CAYTGW010000127.1:0-2152 GCA_964437395.1 uncultured Desulfocicer sp. | reverse complement strand
GTTCGCGCCAAAGAAGAACTGCTGAGAGCTACGCTTGAATCAACAATTGATGGCATACTTGTTGTCAGTAGTGAAGGGCTCGTTACACATATGAATCAACGTTTTGGTGCTATGTGGCGTATCCCGGAAGAGCTCCTTACAACCAGAAACGACGAGAAACTCCTGACCTATGTTCTCGATCAACTCGTGGATCCTCAAACATTCCTCGCAAAAGTAAAAGAACTTTATCAAACATCAAAAATAGATTTTGATACACTGGTTTTCAAAGACGGGCGGGTTTTTGAGCGATATTCATGCCCTTTAAGTATGGATAATGGCAATATCTCCGGACGTGTTTGGAACTTTCGGGATGTTACCAAACAGAAACAAACAGACAAAGAGAAAAAGGCACTTGAAGTCCGGCTCCAACGCGCCGAAAAAATGGAGTCGATCGGGATGCTTGCAGGAGGTGTGGCTCACGATCTGAACAACGTTTTGAGTGGTCTTGTAAGTTATCCCGATCTGATGTTGATGGATCTGCCTGAAAAAAGCCCTCTCAGAAAGCCAATATTGACAATACAAAACTCAGGAAAAAGGGCCGCTGCCATTGTTCAAGACTTATTGACATTGGCCAGAAGAGGGGTCGCTGTTAGCGACGTGACAAATTTAAATGATGTGATTGGCCAATACCTGGAATCACCTGAGTACAAAAAACTCAAAGACTATTATCAAAATGTTCAGATAAAAACCAATCTTGATACGGATTTGTTAAATGTTTTGGCCTCGCGTGTTCATTTATCAAAAACGGTTATGAATTTAGTTTCTAATGGACTTGAAGCGTTAGCTAGCGATGGAACTCTTGAGATATCCACACGAAACCAATATATTGACAAACCGATAAAAGGTTATGACGAAGTTAAAGAAGGAGATTATGCTGTCTTGATTGTGGCCGACAATGGCGTAGGCATATCGAATGAGGATTTGGGGAAAATTTTTGAACCGTTCTATACTAAAAAAGTGATGGGAAGAAGCGGGACCGGTTTAGGTATGTCCGTTGTATGGGGTACTGTCAAGGATCATAACGGGTATATCAATGTTGAAAGTATTGAAGGTAAAGGCAGCAAATTTACTCTCTATTTCCCGATAACCAGAAAAGCAGCGGACAGAAACCAGCCTTTGTCGATTGAGGAGTACATGGGAAAAGGTGAAAAGATTCTGGTTGTGGATGATGTTCCTCAACAGAGAGAAATAGCATCTGTTCTATTAAAAAAACTGGGTTATTCCGTTGATGTCGTTGATAGTGGTGAGGAAGCTATTGAATACCTAAAAAAGGACATAGCCGATTTGTTGATTCTGGACATGATTATGGAGCCTGGTATCGACGGACTTGATACTTATAAAAGGATACTCCAATTGCGTCCGGGACAGAAAGCCGTCATAGCAAGTGGATTTTCTGAAACAGATCGTGTCAAGGAAGCTCAAAAGCTGGGAGCTGGTCAGTACGTTAAAAAGCCGTATACTCTCGAAAAAATCGGACTCGCTGTCAAAGCTGAGCTGAGTCGCTAATTGATTCCTTTAGTGCACTTGAAACGTAGCACATCACTCACCTTAACGATACAAATGGGATTGACGCTTATATTGTGGCGGCCGCTTGATCCATTGAGAAAAATTCCTATGCAGCAGCAGTCGAATTTCTTTATGCAGGTCAATGATACTCTCCACACGACGCCGGTACAATATCCAGGCCTCCTCCACGATGACCTGATGGATTCGCAGATAGACAAGGTCCTTCAGAAACGTGACCATGTAGGCCCAGACAAGATAATCATTCCGGTCAAAGGATGGGTCGATATCGGCCAGCACTCCTTTCAGGGTCACCGCTGCTTTTTCATACATCATGAGATCTTTCGGAAATATGATTCCAAGATAGGTGAGTTCTTCGAAAAAAAATTCGATGATGTTGAAGATGTTGCGGAGGCCGACTACCTGACCGGCAATCATTTTGTCGATGAAGCACAGGACTTTTGATTCAAGATCCGCATTCCCGGAGATCTGGCCGTTGGTGATAAGATCGGCAGCATAGTAAACCGCCTGGCGTCCCCCAGACAGCAGACCGAAAGTGAGGAATATCTTTAAAAAACGTTCCCGCCAGGTCAGGCTCCCCATCATGGCC
>CAYTGW010000126.1:0-12089 GCA_964437395.1 uncultured Desulfocicer sp. | reverse complement strand
TTGAAGTATCCGAATAGAATCTCAGGAAACCTTACCCGAATCCTTTCCAGAAGATTCTTCATACCCAAGGGTTCTCCCAGTGAAACCGCTTCCGACATGATCTTCCAGTATCGAAACGGATCAAAATTCAAATTCCGCCATTGTATCAAATTCACCGGATGCCTCTCCAGGAAAGCCTGAAACGCATCGATCTCTTTTTCGCTGTCACTGACTCCAGGGCAGTTGAGATAATTGATTGCCACCTTTTTCCCTTTTTGAATGGCCATATCGATGCCCGTTTCCACATCCTCAAAGCAATAGCCGATTGGTCTGAAATAAGCGGTATACAATTCTTTTCTGGCACTGTTCATGCTGACCCGGATGCTGTCCAGCCCCTGATCAAAAAGCGTTGACAGAACATCCGGCAGGCTTGCGTTTGTATTCATATTGATGGTTCCATGGCTTGTCTTGGAGCGAATCTGTGCTATAGCCGGCCCGATAACATGGGCAGCCATGAGCGGGTCTCCTTCACACCCCTGTCCAAAACTGACAACGCCCTGTTTGACTTTCTGAAAATGCGCAAGCGCTACTCCGGCGATCTCCTCAGGAGAAGGCGTAAACGTAATCCGGTTTTGAGGACTCTTGATTGCAGACTCTTTTTGCAGGGAAATACATCCAATGCACCTTGCATTACACTTCCTGGATGTCGGGAGCGGGGCTTCGCACCTGCCGATAAAAAAATTCTTGGCCGCAGGGCATGCATACTCAAGAGCGCATTTTTCCAGATGGTTCCGCAATCGGTTATCCGGAAGCAGATTCCTCATGGCCCGGATACCGGCATGAACCTTTTCCATTTTCATCAACCGAAGATCCTGCCGGGGTTCTTCATCTACCTGGATCGCGGCTGAGCAAAAACCATCCTTATGCCAACCCGCTGCACCATAAGAAAAAAGAGGAAGGTATACTGCAAGATCCTCCTCTTCATATGCACAAGTTGCGGTATTGACATATCCGGGAGAATTAAAAACCGCGACAGGAAACAACGGCTCGCCCGGATGATATGGATCTTCTTCAAGGGTTTCAAACTGATCCAGCGAAAGATTATAAACAATCGGCATCCTGTCCGGCAGAAACATCAGCTCCGATCCATGGGGCATGGACACGGTTTCAGAACCGGTAAGAACTTCCAGATGATTTCCTGCCATTCCTACAGCAGCATATCCCTCTAAATCGAAAATCTCTCCATTTGAATCCGCCACAACCGCAGTTACCGGATTAACGATATCTGCATTGCTTTTCATGGTACTCATCATAAAAGATCAACGCCTATTTTTGCCAGTTCAGACCGAACAGAAGTGTGAAATTTTACATGACCGACGATTTCCTGGTTGAGCATCCGGCCTGCTGCATACGCCAGCCCATTTGAAAATCGATCCAGTCTCCTTTTCCGGTCAATCTGATCCAGATCTCCGGTGAAAACCAGTTTTGTACCCACACCGGCCCGTGTGATAATGGTCTTAACCTGATGAGGGGTCAGGTTCTGGGCCTCGTCAATAATCATAATGCTTTTGATAAATGTCGTCCCCCGGATATAATCAAGGGGCTCAATATCGATCTTCTTGTCTGCCAGATATTTATCGATCAGTTCCCTGTTCTGGGGGTCGACTTCCTTCAGGACAGACAGGTTCTGCCAGATCGGACGCAGCCACGGATCCATTTTCTCACGGATATCCCCTGGCAGAAACCCCATGTTATCCTTATCTTCCAGATGCACCATGGGTCTTGTGATCAGTATCTGTCTGAAATCTTTTTTCCTCTCCAAAGCACCTGCCAGTGCAATCAACGTTTTTCCGGTTCCGGCCCCTCCTTCCAGAAATACTAGCGAAATATCATTTCTGGACAAAAGATATAAGGCAACATTCTGCGGCCAGTTAGGAGTCGTTTCCGGATCAACATGATCCGCACCTGAATAGGGCCGAATGCCGAATGCCTGAAGGTTTTTCGGGATAATCCGGAAATAATCATGTCTTTTGATCGCTGCAAACTGCTCCCCCCACTCTGCTTTTTCCTCCGGACGCTTGAAATCTCCTTTCCAGTCACTGATGCAGACCACACCGCCATTGAATGGAATCTCTCCATGAATTTCCGGTTTATAGGCAAAGGTAAAGCTCTCTTTATCAATTTCATCAAACGGCACTTCAACGCGCGGCATATCGTGATTGGATTCCTGTTCAACCTGATCGCGGTAATAATCTTCTGCAACAAAACCAAGCTCTCTGGCTTTTATCCGCATCATGGTATCCTTGGACATGATCTCAACCACCCCATGCTGCTCTTTTAACGCATTGGCGGATGCAATGATTCGATGATCATTGAGCGTCTTGTCCAGAAACTCAATCCCCTTCCAGCTTACTCCCCGAACCACCTGAAGAAGCGGATGATCGGCATTTCTCATATCCTCGATGGTTCGTGTGGCCTGCCGGACGTCAAAACCTATATCCGCTCGCATTTTCAAGCCATCCAGCTCTTCAAGTACCGTCCAGGGTATGCATGAAATTACCTCATTTTTGACAAGATATTGAAGACAAACAGGGTCATGTACAAGAACACTGGTATCAATCACTTTCACTTTTTTATTTCCCATTTCGCTCTCCTTTTTTCCCTGAACCATGGATTGAATTTTACGTTATGTATGGCCAATAGACAAGGAAATTCCATTTCAATCTAAAATTCCTTATATTCATCCGTGGATTTGACAAATAAAACCATCTCCTGATATGGGTAAACTTCATCCATAACCATTAACCCAAAAAATCTGAAAATCGAGGCCATATGAACTTCAATAACCAGTTTAAAACATCGTGGAATCTGACACTCAGTTACATCGTCCCGCTGATTATTCTGACATTGGTGTTGTTTGGAATCTGTTTTTTATCACTCGGGCTTCTTGCTCCTCCCATGATGGCCGGATATACTTACTCCCAGCTCAGGCTGATTCGGGAAAAGCGGGAACCGAAAGTCAATGACCTGTTCTCACAGATGAGACTCTTCCTGCCCTTGCTCGGATTCGGGATTGCAGCCTTTGTCCTAACCGGAATCGGATATCTGCTCCTTTTTCTCCCCGGAATTGTTCTTACGCTTGCACTGGCTTTCTGCTGCATCTACATGCTCCCTCTCATGGTCGATAAGGACATGAAACTGTTCGATGCATTGAAAGAAAGCTATTCCATGGCCACCAGTGGTGAAATCATGGATCATCTGGTTCTGGTCATATTGTATTTCGGCATCATGGCGATCGGAAGTTCGATTTTTATCGGCGCTCTCTTTACGCTCCCATTTTCGACCTTGCTTCTTCTTCTGGTTTATGAGGAGAAATCTGTTCATACCTCGGTTACAGCCATGAAAAACCATTGATGGTTTGCTCTGCCTGATCAACAACCGGAAGCAAAAATCAGACGAAGATACGAAAATGACTCAGGGGATTAAAAATATTCATTGACATTTTAAGCAGATATGGATTGTATATACGGTAATCAATATCGTCGAACCAAACAAAAATCAAGATTATCACTTTCAACACTTGAACAGGAATGGATCCATCATGAACACATACCTTTCGCTTTTTAATTTAAAAGAAGCCCCCTTCCCTGAAATCCTTGAAGAAATCCCGGAAAACCAGTTGATGCCTGAACAGGAGACCGATGCTTATATAAAAAGCTGTCTCCTGAATGCGGGAATGGAAAAGCCGCTGTTTACCGATGGCTCCATCCAGATGATTTACAACTACACCAAGGGAGATCGCAAGCTGATCCACACCATCTGTGATTATGCGCTTCACCGGGCATTTTATACCAACAAAACAGTTATCCAGGAAGACCTGCTTTCCGAGTGCATGGAATTGATTCTTGAATCCAAACCTCCGGATACTTTTGAGGGTGACAAAAGACGCCATAAACGCATCAGCACCAGTCTCCAGGGCACATTTCATGTCCCGGATTCAAAAACCAGAGGCATATTGACCGTCACCAACATCTCCCGTGCCGGGGTTCAGATCAAACTCGCCCGACAACGAATGGTCAAGGTGAACGATCGGGCAAACATCCTGTTTAAACTGGATGATCAAAACGGATCAGACATCCGGACGGCTGTTATTGTCAAGCATACATTCGGGTTTTTTGCAGGATGTATTTTCCGTCACACAGACAATAACACCTTTAACCAATACCTGGAAATCTTATTGAAGGAAGCTGAAAAAAAATGGAGCAGCATACAGATCTGAACAGGAGGAACATTCACATCCGCAACCGTATGGTCACCTCAAATCCTCTGGGTTGAAGATTTGCGGCACTCACCGTGCCCTCACACGTTTCAATGCAGGTTTTTACAATGGCCAACCCCAGGCCAACCCCGCCGGAATCCCTGTCCCTGGATGGTTCAGGACGGAAAAACGGTTCAAAAATCTGATCCAGATGCTCCTCCGGTACTCCGGACCCATAGTCTCTTACCCGGATGATCACCTGATCTTTCCCGGTTTCCGCCATGATGGAAATCGGTCCGTCATCTGCAGCGTATTTCAGGGCATTTCGGATAATATTGGAAAGCGCCCGAGTCAAAAGCTCAGGATCTGCCAAAACCCGGGTCTCATGATCCACCTGAATAAAAATTTCCGCTTCTGATTTCTTTTCCCGCTGAACTGTCTTATCCACAATGGGAAGAAGTTCCATGGATTGCAGTGCTACCCTTGATTTCGTCATTTCCGCTTTTGAAAAGGAAAGCAATTCATTCACAAGGTTTGACATATGCGTGACATCTTCCATCACGTCAGCCACTCTTTTCCGGTTTTCCGCGTCAACATGCTGCTCCAGGATACCCAGGCCGAACTGTATCCGCGCAATCGGAGAACCCAGCTCATGAGCCACATCCCCCAAAAATCGTTTCTGGCCATTCACAAAACCGGATAACCGGGACGTCATATGGTTAATGGCATTCCCCAGCCGTCCGATCTCGTCTTCCCGATATTCGTTTATGACCACATCAAACCGCCCACTTGCAATTTCCTCTGCCACATGGGTCATCCTGGCCAGGGGGCGGGTAATGTTACGAACCAGCGGAATCCAGACCAAAACGGAAAGGAGAATCACGACAACCGCCACTGCGATCCAAGGGTATGGATCAAAAAAGAACCCGTTTCCGGTGACTGAATCGGAAACAGCCAATAGCACCCCTGCAATGGGAGGCATTGACGGTCCGGCAAACAGAAAAATCCGGGTTCCTGCCCAGTACCTTGTTGGATTTTTCGTGGTCATCATCAACCGGAAATTTTTACCTGTTTTTTCATCATGCATGAAGGAATGATATTTGAACCGATCCTGAACCGGAAAATTCTCTTCATATGTTCGATGCATTCTTTTGTGTCTCATCTGCATGGGCCTGAACCGGTTCCCTCCCCGCTGTCTGTCCTGAAACGCCTTGTTCGCTCTTTGCATTACTGCCTCCGGAATGGCCATATCCCGGGAAAACCAGTTGGAACCATCATCCATCAACAGGGCAAAATCCACCTGATAAATCTCTCCATGACGGGATAATACCGCAGGCCATTCCTTGACCGGGGTCTGTTCAAGATCTAAAGACATCAACTTGCCGGCTGCCCGAATCCGGTCCGAAACCTGCTTTCCCAAAATTGCATAAAAATCCATCTGCGGCTGAAAAAGAAAAAAAATAACCAGCACCAGCACAACCAGGAACAGATTCAGAAAGAACCAGACGAGAATTTTTGCAAACAGGGATGAAAATGGTTTCATGGCGACTCTTCTTCCGGGATACAAAACAGGTATCCAGCGGATCGTATGGTTTTAATATAAACCGGATCCTTGGGATCATCATTCAGCTTCCGTCGAAGCGAAGAGATGTGAACATCAATGGAACGATCAAAAACATCATAACTTCTGCCGGCAACCGAATCCAGAAGCTGGTCCCGGGTCAGCACCCTTCCGGCCGCTCTGACCAGGCTCAATAGAAGATCATATTCAATGGGCGTCAGATTCAACAGTTCATCATTTAGGTATGCAGCCCTGGCCCCCGGATGGATCCGAAGGTTTTTAATGACAATAATTTCCTCCGGGTTTTCTTTACTGTCGGGTTTCCCGGATCGGTAATATCGACGGGTGACCGCACGAAGACGGGCCAGCAGCTCTCTTGTGGAAAAAGTTTTGGGCAGGTAATCATCTGCGCCGACCTCCAGTCCCACAATCCTGTCTGTTTCATCTCCTCGTGCGGTCAGCATCAACACCGGCATGTCCGATTGTTTCCGGAGGGATTTCAGAACCTCAAAACCATCCATACCCGGCATCATCACATCCAGAATCATCACATGGTACTCACCTGTCAGGGCTTTTTCCAACCCCTCCCTACCGGTGTGGACAGCATCCACCGAATACCCCATGGGTTTCAGGTATTCCTGAACCAGCCGGCACAGCTTCCGGTCATCATCCACCAGCAATATTTTCATCTGGAAAGAAATCTCATTTTCTGTCATGATAGGGCACCGAATCTGTTATGAATGGACAATCAGGATAAAAAACAGTTATACAAAACCACCTTATTAACTCTTTCTGTAACAAAGGTAAACCATTTCACCCTTTCCATGCAATCCACTTTACAGAATCTTTACAATTTTCCCTGAATTTCAACATCAATTCTTTACATCCGGTATGTATACTTCGATACAAGTCAAGATGAATTTTTCATAATTTAATAAACAGGAGGTTACAAATGTCTTTTATTCAAAAACCCAAAAAATGGAATATCGTTATTGCCCTGCTGATTGCCGTCATGTTCTGTTTCCCCGGATTGGCCGGTGCATTTCATGGAAATAATCATCCGGGTAAAGGCTCTGGCATGAAAAACAACATGGAATCCGGATGCGGCATCTGGCAGAATCAGAAAATGGTCCAGGATCTTGGCCTGAGTGGAGATCAGGTGAAGAAGCTTACGAATATGGAGTATACCTGCCGTGAAAAACAACTGCAAATTCAATCCCGGATTGAAATGCTTCGACTTCAAATGGATAAAGCATTCTCTTCTGACAAGATTGAAGACGGGGAGGTTCTCAAACTGGCAAAAGAGATTTCCGATCTGAGAGGAGAAAGATATGTTCAGAAGATTGAGTCAAAGCTGGCTATCCCAAAGATTCTGACCCTGGATCAGATGAAAAAATTGGATCTTTGCAGAATGAACCATCCACAAAAAGGCCCAGGATCAGGGCATGGAAAAGGAATGGGACAAGGACATGGGAATTGCCTGAAAAACCAGGATTCAAGAAGTGCAGATTGTCCAAACATGTAATCCATTACATCTGAGCAATTTCTGATCAGACACGGAGGGCCTTATTCCGCGAAGGCCCTCCTTCTCATCTATCCTCTCCGGAGTGCCCTTCCCCCTCGAATGCCTGTCGCAATTCCATCTTCAATCGAAAGTTCGCCATTGACCAGTAGATGAGTAATACCTTCCGAATACTGATGAGGTGATGCAACGGTTGCATGATCCGTAATTGTCTGCAAATCCATTACCACAATATCCGCATAATGGTTTACTGCAATTTTTCCCCTTGCCTTGATATTGAACTTTTCGGCCGGCAGACTGGTCATGGAACGTATTGCCTGACTTAACCCCATGATCTTTCTGTTGATCACATATTCTCTCAGCTTTTTTGGAAAAGTGCCATATGTCCGGGGATGCGGCATGGTCATTCCTTTGGGAACGGTCCAGCCATCCGATGCGGTTATGATATAATCCTTTGGCATCAGGTCTTCAACAATCTTGATACTCTGTGCATAAAATACAGCCAGCGGCACCGTGTCTTCACATACCATATCCACATAGGATTCTTCAGGCGTCCGCCCTTCCATTTCAGCGATTTCTGCTATGGTTTTCCCTTCATAAGCACTGTTTTCCGGATAAAACGTGATATATGTCTTTTCCGGTCCCAGATAGGCAAACACTTTTGCAATCTCTTTCCGGATCTGCTGTTTTCCGTCTCTGGTCCTGAACCTGTCCAGAATACCGCTGCTGGACAGATATTGATTGGGAAGAAGATAGGTCAGCGTCGTTGAACTCAGATTATAGGGATATTGATCGGCCGTGATATCCATCCCTTCCATTCGGGCCTGTTCGATCACATCCAGAAGCTGGTTTGCTGATACATTTTCAAACGGTGCGCTGATTTTCAGATGGGAAATCTCAACCGGTACTTCCGCCTGCCTTCCGATTACAATGGCCTCTTTTATCGCCTCGATCACGCCGATCCTGCCGTCAGGATATCGTTTCCCGGATTCGTCGCGCACATGGGTGGTATAAATACCGCCACATTTTCGGGCAACCCGTGCCAGTTCAATCAGCTCGTCTGTTGTTGACAGAAATCCAGGGGCATACTCCAGCCCGGTCGAAATCCCAACACATCCTTTTTCCATCTCTTCCTGAACTCTGCCTTTCAAGGCTTCTCGTTGATTCTGACTCAGAATCCGGGGCTGATTGCTGCCAAACAACGTTTCACGAATCACACCATGAGGCGCAAGTTGAAAGACATTTGTCCCAAAAGCAACTGAATCCACCAGATCCAGCCACTCATTGATATCCGTATACCCCCACCCGCAATTGCCGGTCACAACCGTTGTAACACCCTGATACAGATAATTGTAGTTCCCTTTCCAGCTCGGCATCAGGTATGCCCCGTATCGCTTCCAGCCTGCCCTCTTGAATGTAAGGTCACAATGGGTATGGATATCGATAAAGCCGGGCATAATGATCTTTTCGTCCGCATCAATCACCGTTCCTGCATCATTGTCCAGATCTCCGATTGCGACAATCCTGTCTCCTTTTATCCCGATATCGGCAAAATACGGATTTGAAAGGGTTCCATCATAAATCTGCCCATTCCGGATCAGGATATCAAATGCATGTTCCCGTGTGATCTGTATTTGACTGCATCCGGCTGTCTGCATGGATGCAGACAGACCGACTGCTGCCACAGCAGTCTGTTGTAAAAAAACACGCCGGGTCGTTCCTGTTTCATTCTGATTGCTCATGGATTTACTCCTTTATTTTACGTTATCCGTAAAACCCCTTGTTTGTCAATTCTCTGAATTGCAGAAATCATATCCTATTCTGGTCTTGACAAAATTTTTTTAATGAGTAAATGATTTAATAAACTATTTATTCATTAACTCATGAGGAACCATGATTCAAAAAAAAGATATGGCTGAGATTTATGATGCTGCGTTGTCTGTTTTCGCCGATTATGGATTCAAAAAAGCCACACTGAACGACATTGCACAAAAGCTCAACATGACCGGCGGCAACTTTTATCGGTATTTTAAAAGTAAAAAAGATCTCTACGAACAAACTGTCAGCCATGCCCTGCTTCAATGGCAGGCCTATTCCATAGCATCGATCCCTGAAGATGCGGATGTCCGAACCCAGTTCACTATGATGAGTTTCAAGGCCGTGGAATACCTGTCCGTGAACCATACCTTTCGAAAACTTCTGGTGCGTGATCCGGACATTTTCCCGATTTTTCCGGCAAATGATCCCTATGAAAAGATCAACAGCGACTCCATGGAGATTGTAAAATCCATGCTGAAAAAAGGGATCCATTCACAAGAGTTCCGGAACCTGGATCTGGAATTGACCACCCAACTCCTCTGGCTCATTTACAAAACATTCATTATCCGGATTTATGTCAAAAACCATGGAAAGGAGATGCAGGATATCTGGAAAGTCTTTGTTGATTTAATCACCAACGGCCTGTTTGCCGGAACAGACAAACCCTGATCATAAAATAAAAAACAATTCTCTTTCACAACCTGAAAAGGAGGGCACATGAATCATCCGGAAGCAACACAAAAAGCATTATCCATATTACGGGACCCCAACACTTTCCAGTGGTATATCATCCCGATGCTGATGTTTCTTTTTTACATCTATTTTAACGAATATGACAAAAAAAATTACAAAGGAATTGCTGCGGGGTTGTCCCTCTATATGGTTCACTGGTTTTATGAAATCATCAATGCCCTGATCCAGCACTTCAGCGGTCATGCCCTATGGACAGTTCCGGAAGGCACGGGTTTTCTGCTGCTGGTCGGAGTATGCGCGGAAATCAGCATCATGTTTGCCGGAGCCGGTCTTGTGTACAGCAAGCTCCTGAACAAAGATCCGGAATATAAAGTTTTCGGCATCAGCGACCGGCTGCTGATCGGTGTCAGCACCGCAGCGTTTTTCTCGATATTTGAGATCTTCCTTGCCAAGACACCCACCTTCATATGGGTATATCCATGGTGGGGTTCGTTCCCGGTTTTTGTTACCGTGTATATCCCCTTTTTCGTCATCTCCATGTACAGCTATGACTGGAAACCCGGAACACAGGTTCGGTTCATCGGGTCTCTTGCCGCAATCAATGCGATCATGCTGATTGTTTTTGCCGGAATCCTGAAATGGATATAGATGCAGTATCCGGACAGATATGACCATATCCCGGATGGGTCGATGCGACATTTAATCCACATCGACCCATCCATCAGGACAGGATGTCCGGTTTCTCCCCTTCAATCTTCAAGCTGAAAAACCTCTGGTTTCCTTATACCATCTGACATATAAAACCAAAAAACAATACATAAAAAAGCAATTGACCTCTGCCCATTTTTAAGTTATCTTAAAATGTCTGAAATCGCTTCGAAGCAACATCGTTTCGATCTTATCTGAAATTCTTTTTAATCTGTAAAAATATTTACTAACCCAAACATATCACTGGCTATGGATAGCTGAATTGTCTTCTGCCATTGGCACTTACATGTATTCAATGAAATAATTCATACATGAAACCTATGGAAATCGACCGAAAAGGAAAAATCCTGATCATCGATGATGCTCCTTCTGTGGCAAGATACACCAGTGAAGTCTTGAAAAAGGAATATCAGACCCGGATCGCCGATAGTGGTGAAGAAGCATTAGAAATCCTTCACACCTATCATCCGGATATTGTCCTGCTGGATATTGTCATGCCGGGAATAAACGGAATCGAGGTATGTAAAAAGATACGAACAGACCCGGATTTTTCTTTCATGAAAATTATCATGGTTTCCAGTAAAACCCATATTGAAGAACGAATCAAAGGATATGAAGCCGGCGCAGATGATTATATCGGAAAACCGTTTAAAAGGGAGGAATTGCTTGCCAAAGTTCGTGTGTTTTTCCGTCTGAAACTGGCCGAAGACCAGTTGCACGAAATGAACGAAAAACTCAATGAGCAGGTTCGTATCCGGACAGACCAATTGATCGATTCCGTGAAGATGGCAGCCATCGGAAAATCAACTGCCGGAATTGTCCATAATTTAAACAATCCGCTCCAGGCAATCCTTGGGTATTCCCAACTGATCGAATTGAAATTTCCGGAAAACCCCTACACTCAAAAACTGAAATCTTCCGCCATGCTCATGAAGGAAATGATTGCCTCAATCCTGACAACCAGCAGGGAAGAAAACAGCATCAAAGTGGACAATATTGATCTGAATGCACTTCTGATGAATCAGATGGAAATGATGAAGGCAAACAATTTTTTCAAACACCAGATAAAAACAAAAGTCGATCTGCAACCGATCCCTTTGTACAAAGGGGTATATGCTCATTTCAGCCAAAGTTTTGGCAACCTGATTAAAAATGCAGTGGATGCCATGTATGAAACAGATAAAAAAATACTGTCTGTTCAGACCAGGGCCAGTGAACATGACATTCAAATCACCATATCCGATACCGGATGCGGAATGGATCAGGAAACAGTACAGAAAATATTTGACCCCTTCTTCACCACCAAACCCCTTTCTGCCCCAGATAATGAACCCACAGGTACAGGAATCGGCCTTGCCTCTACCCTGGAAATGATTGAGTCCTATGGCGGCAAAATTGAGGTGGCGTCACAGGCCGGTATTGGTTCCAGTTTTAAAGTAACCCTTCCGCTGTCCGCTACATAAAGGAATGAATATGAACTTTTCGGTTGAAAAAAAACTAACCATTTATGAAGTTACTGAAATTCACAAAAGAATTCTGAACCTTATGGA
>CAYTGW010000125.1:11449-12165 GCA_964437395.1 uncultured Desulfocicer sp. | reverse complement strand
GAGCAAAGAGTTGACAAGCGGCTTGAAAAGGTCAGCATTCCCGCCGGAGAAAAAACCGGATTGAATGCGATTGATCACTCCGCGCAGCGCTTCATTGCTGTTGTAGTAATCCATAGGACAATATCCAGATGATTTCAAATCCTCCACCTGCGCTGCGTCAAGTCCGAATAAAAAGAAATTTTCAGACCCGACCTCCTGCCGGATTTCGACATTGGCACCGTCTAAAGTTCCGATGGTCAAAGCTCCGTTCATGGAAAATTTCATGTTGCCTGTTCCGGATGCTTCTTTTCCGGCTGTAGAAATCTGCTCGGACAAGTCAGCCGGCGGATACACCCGGTGGCCGATTTTGACATTGAAATTGCGGATGAATACGATTTTAAGACGTTCCCCTACATCCGGATCCGTATTGACGACATTGGCTACGGAATTGATGAGCTTGATGATCAATTTGGCCATTTCATATCCTGGCGCTGCCTTGCCGCCAAAGATAAAGGTACGGGCGGGCATATCGACATTGGGATTGGTTTTAATCCGGTTATACAGGGTGATGATATGCAGAATGTTTAAATGCTGACGTTTGTATTCATGAATGCGTTTTACCTGAACATCGAACAAAGAATTGGTGTTCAGGGAAACTTTTGTTTTGTTGAAAACATACTCGGCCTGCTCTCTTTTATTGTTTTGTTTTACCAGCCACCATTTGGCCAGAAACTCCT
>CAYTGW010000125.1:3602-11439 GCA_964437395.1 uncultured Desulfocicer sp. | reverse complement strand
TCCTTATTGTCCGCAAAGGCCTCGAGTTCCTGAAGTTTTTCAAGATTTTGAATCCATCCGTCGCCGATTTTTTCCCTGATCAGACCGGTCAGTCTGGGATTGCACAACACCATCCAGCGCCGTGGGGTGACGCCATTGGTCTTGTTGCTGAATTTTTCAGGTGTAATGGCATAGAAGTCACTCAAGGTATGCTTTTTCAGCAATTCCGTATGGAGTTCGGCAACCCCGTTGATTGCATGACTTCCCACGCAGGCCAGATTTGCCATGCGTATATATTTATTTCCGGTTTCGTCGATCAATGACAATTGATCGATGCGCAGATTTTTTTTGGGGAATCGGGCTCTAACATCATCCAGAAAATGTTGATTGATGTCGAATATGATTTCCATATGCCGGGGCAGCAGGCTGGAAAACAGCGGCAGAGACCATTTTTCCAGGGCTTCGGGTAACAAGGTGTGGTTTGTGTAGCTGAAGGTGTTCTCGGTGATCTTCCAGGCATCTTCCCAATCCAGGGCATGCTTATCCAACAGAAGGCGCATCAGTTCTGCGACGGCAATGGAGGGATGCGTGTCGTTCAATTGAACTGCAAAGGTTTCCGGCAAGCGGTCGATCGATGCGTTTTTTAAAAGATGCATATCAATGAGATTCTGAATGGAGCAGGAGACGAAAAAATATTGCTGCTCCAGCCGTAATTGTTTACCCCGGAGTTGTTCGTCATTGGGATAAAGGATTTTTGTGATATTTTCGGCTGCCACTTTCATTTCAACGGCGCCATAGTAATCCCCAATGTTGAAATCCTGAAAATCAAAGGATTCATGGGCTTCGGCCTTCCAGAGCCGCAGCATACTGGCGGTTTCCACATTGTAGCCCATTATAGGAGTGTCATAGGCCATGCCTTTAACGATTTTGCCGGGCACCCATTTGATATGCGTCTTTCCGTTTGCATCTTGGTGCTGTTCCGTATGTCCGCCGAAATAGACATCATACACCCGTTCGGGTCTGGGAATTTCCCATGGATTGCCGAGCTGCAGCCAGTTGTCGGTCAGTTCAACCTGCCATCCGTTACGGAAGGTCTGGTGAAACATCCCGTGTTCATAGCGTATTCCGAAACCGATGGCAGGGACACTAAGGGTTGCGAGAGATTCCATATAACAGGCTGCCAGCCGGCCGAGACCACCATTACCCAATCCGGGCTCTGGTTCGTGTTCGATGATGGAGTTGAGATCCATACCGAGTTCATGGGTCACGAGTTTCATGGTATCGTAAATGCCAAGACTGATCAGATTCCGTTTTAGCTGAGGCCCAATAAGAAATTCGGCGGAAAAATAGCAAACCGCTTTGGACGGGGACATGAAGAAATTTTCGACCGTGTTCATCCAATATTTAATCAATCGATTGCGGACGCTGTAAGCAACTGCCAGATACTGGTCATTCAACGTGATCATGGATGCCGGCTTGCCAAGAACATATTGCAGATTTTCAATAATATCCTGTTTGATGCTTACTAGATCCAGGCTGGTACGGACGCTTCCAGTGGATTGGGTTGAGTTGAGGCTCTGTGTATCTTTTTTCATGGGTAGTTTTTCCTTTGCTCTTGGGAGTTCCGTGTCAGTATTTTTCATAGCATCTCGCATGAATCATTCCGAAAAATTGTAATGACAGGCATCCCCCGAAGCAATTGGCGGTTAGGGGATAAATGAAAACCGATGCCAGGATGCCCCTAATGTATCAGTACCATTTGATTTAATGAGGGATAAGATATTTATTGCTTTTTTGAAAGCAAATATATGTGAATGAAGTTTGTGTGTCAACAACATTGGTGATGAGCAGTTTCCCTGCTTTGGAATAAGGCAAATAGGAATTGGAAAAAGCTTTTTACCGTGATAAGTGGTTTACTGTGAGAAAAAAGTCTTGAAGCCCAACTACAGATTGTCGGAGATGGAAGAAATTTGACCCGATCTGTCCAGATTAAAAAAATTCAACGACACGTCGTGCTTGTCTGCCCTGAAGTTCATTGGAACACAGGTAACATCGGACGCACATGCCTGGGAGTGGATGCTCATCTGCACCTGATTGAACCGCTTGGATTTTCATTGAGTGAAAAGGAAGTCAAGCGGGCAGGCTTGGATTACTGGCATAAGGTAAAGCTTACAGTCTGGAGCAGCTTTCAGGCTTTTTTAACCAGGATTAGGCCGCAAAAGGAAGAGGTTGTTTTATTCACCAAGAGCGGTGAAAAACCGTTTTGGGATACGCCTTCCAAGGAAAGGATGTTTCTTATATTCGGATCGGAAACCCAGGGATTGCCGGAATCGGTGATATCCTGTTATCCGGACGCATTATATCACATTCCTACTAACCGGGAGATCCGCAGCCTGAATCTGTCTACGGCAGTTGGAATTGCCCTGTACGAAAGCCTTCGGAAAATCCAACCAGTTCATGCCTGGCTGGAAAAATGATTTCAGCCGGGTGTCTTCTGTGTTCAATAGAATTTTTTTAAGAAAAATCAAGAGAACCAAAGACGGAATCTGCCTCCAATTCCATCTTTGGTGTCTGATTTGATTCCGATGATTATATTTTTATCATCTTCCTTCTGAATCCGATAAGACTGAACAAACCTGAACCAAGGAGACAGACAGCAGAGGGAAGGGGAACGGTTGATAGTGAACCGGATCCAGGGTTGGGAGAAGGATTCATGACCCAGCCATCCCCACCAGCAAGAAATTCGATGCTTTGTCCTTCCGGTGCATCACCGACATCAACAATACCGATTGCCCCTGTATGATCGATCAAATGGCTTGAATTAGTTTCTCCATAGATCACCGAGAAAAAGGGCACGGAAGCAGCCGTTATCGATGACGCAAGGTTATGGAAAAGTGCGATCCCGTCCGCAATTGCACCGCTGTTCTGAAGATCAGGACTTAAATCCACAGCCAGGGAATATATCGGGCTGCCGTTTGACTGGTCGCTGGATGGCCCGCCAAAAACCAGATATTCAGCCGGATCGATTGTCCCATCAAGCTGAAGTGTCCCATTGGTATAAGCAGTTCCTCCCCAGCCGATACTCCATTCCGACAGGTCAATGACCCCTGAAGTTCCGTTAAACAGTTCGATCCATTCATAATGATTATCCACACCACTACGATCATAAAAGATTTCTGATAAGACGAGAGTGTTTACAGGTGCAGCTTCAACAGAGATAATTCCTGCGGAGACGAAAAGTATTGTATATATCACGGCAAGTGACGTTTTCATGATTTTCTCCATATTTAAAGAGTTGAGATTAAAAATGATTGTGTCCGGTTTTATGTCATAACCTGTTTTTTGGGCAATTCACCTCCTGTTGAATAAAAAATGGGTTGTTAAAAATTATAATCGCAACGAAAAAAGGATATTCTATGATTTTTTTGGCGGAATATATGCAAAATATATATGTAAGTCAATAGAATTTTAATTATCTCATTTTAAATATACTGTTTAAAAATAATGCGAATAATTCGCGAACCAGGATTTTTGTTCTTTTTCTGATAAAACAGAGCAAAAAAAGAGGTCAGTCAGTTCCTCGATAAGGATTGGAAATTTTTTTAAGCGTCGTCAACAAATTGACAAGAATAAACCCATGGTTATTTTTAGATAAAACATCAAATCATTTTTTCAGGTGCAAACATGTTTTGTGTCATCCTTGAATCGGGAGAGGAATATGCGTTTTGACAAATTTACCATAAAATCACAGGAACTGATTGCAGAGGCCCAATCCCTTGCTGCGAAATTGAACCATCAGCAGATCGAGCCTGAACATTTGCTGTCTGTCATGCTGAATACCCGGCAGGGGATCACAACCGCTCTTTTACGGAAAATGGGGGTGTCTCCGGGAGGCATTGATCGGGAACTTATGACGCTGCTGGATCAATTTCCAAAAGTAACCGGCAGTGCCGGTGGAGAAGCTTATCTCTCCGCCCGATCCAAAAGCCTGCTTAATACAGCATTTTCCGAAGCATCCAAAATGAAGGACCAGTATGTCAGTGTAGAACATATCCTTCTGGCTATTGCAGAAGAAAAACAGGGCAATGCCGGCAAAGTTCTTGCCGGACACGGGATTACCCGAGAAGCGATTTTAAAGGCCTTGCTGGAAATCCGGGGAAACCAGTCGATTACCGATCCAAATCCAGAGGAAAAGTATCAGGCTCTTGAAAAATTCAGCAGAAATCTAACAGACCTTGCCGGTCTGGGCAAACTGGACCCTGTAATCGGACGGGATGATGAGATCCGGCGGGTTGTTCAGGTATTGTCCAGGCGAACAAAAAATAATCCGGTTTTGATTGGTGAACCCGGTGTGGGGAAAACCGCAATTGTCGAGGGGCTTGCCCAGCGGATTGTATCCGGTGATATTACGGAAACCTTAAAGAACAAACGGCTTGTTTCTCTGGATATGGGGGCCTTGATTGCCGGTGCCAAATACCGGGGGGAATTTGAGGATCGTCTGAAGGCGGTTCTGAAAGAGGTTGAGGATGCAGAAGGGGAAGTAATCTTGTTTATTGATGAACTTCATACCCTTGTGGGTGCCGGGGCTACGGAAGGCGCCCTCGATGCTTCCAATATGCTGAAACCGGCCCTGGCACGGGGAACGCTCCGTTGTGTAGGGGCCACGACCCTGAATGAATATAAAAAATATATTGAAAAAGATGCTGCCCTGGAAAGACGGTTTCAACCCATTTTGACAACCGAGCCCAGTGTAGAGGATACGATTTCAATCTTGCGGGGCCTTAAGGAAAAATATGAGGTTCATCACGGTGTAAGAATCAAGGATTCGGCCATTGTCGCTGCGGCAACGCTTTCCGATCGGTATATCTCCGATCGTTTTTTACCGGACAAGGCAATCGATCTGATTGATGAGTGTGCTTCAAAGCTCAGAATTGAAATTGACAGCATGCCGGCAGAGATCGATGAGATCCAGCGGAAAATCATCCAGGTTGAAATTGAAAGACAGGCCCTGAAAAAGGAAAAGGACCGATCTTCAAAAGAGCGGCTGGAGAATCTTGAAAAAGAATTGGCCTTGATGAATGAGCGGATAGGGGAGATGAAGGCGCACTGGATCAATGAGAAGAATATGATTCAGACCATCCGGAAGATTAAGGAAGAGCTGGAGCAGCTTGGAATCGAGGAGCAGCAGGCGGAAAGAGAAGGCAATCTGGCAAAGGTTGCAGAAATCCGGTATGGACGGTCCGGGGAACTTCAGAGACGGCTTGAAAAAGCCAACCAGGAATTGTCCGCGCTTCAATCCGAACAGCGGATGCTGAAGGAAGAGGTGGATGCGGAAGATATTGCCCAGGTGGTCTCCCGCTGGACGGGAATTCCGGTTTCAAAGATGCTGGAAGGGGAAAGGGAAAAACTGATCCAGATGGAAGAACGGCTTTCCAAAAGGGTTGTTGGTCAGGAAGAGGCTGTTATCGCCGTATCCAATGCAGTCCGGAGAGCCCTTTCCGGTCTCCAAGACCCCAACAGGCCGATCGGCACTTTCATCTTCATGGGACCGACCGGTGTGGGAAAAACCGAACTGGCCAAGGCGCTGGCTGCATTTATTTTTGACAATGAACAGGCTATTGTTCGGATTGATATGTCGGAATATATGGAAAAACATGCAGTGGCCCGTTTGATCGGTGCGCCTCCGGGATATGTAGGGTATGAAGAGGGCGGGTATCTTACCGAGAGCATCCGCCGCAGGCCTTACTCGCTGATCCTGTTTGATGAAATTGAAAAAGCCCATCCGGATGTGTTCAACGTGCTTCTCCAGATTCTGGATGATGGCAGAATGACAGACGGCCATGGCCGCACGGTTGATTTTAAAAACACGATCATCATCATGACATCCAACATCGGAAGTCAGTATATTCAGGAGCTGGGGGCTTCCCGAAGAGCGGAGATGGTCGAGGCGGTTACAGCTTCCCTTCGACAGAGTTTTAAACCGGAGTTTTTAAACCGGATTGATGAGACCATTATTTTTCACAATTTAACCCGGGGACAGATCGTTCATATTGTGGATATTCAATTTCAACGGCTTGCCAAACGGCTGCTGGAGCAGAAAATAGAGCTGGAACTGAGTGATTCGGCTCGAGAGTTTCTGGCGGAAAAAGGATATGATCCGGTATATGGTGCCCGGCCATTGAAGCGGGCGATTCAGCAGTATATCGAAAATCCGCTTTCCATGGAAATTCTGAAAGGCAGTCTTGAAACGGATCAAAAGGTTGTTGTAGAAGAAGAGGGTGGCGCGATTGTTTTCAAACACATCAGCCCCCCTCCGGCTATCGCGATCAATGCACTTCCGGCAAACAGCCAGGATGATCCGATCGGATCGTAGAAGATCCCGTTAACAAGAAACCCGACGGTCATGCCGAGGCCGTAGGTAACGGCATTGTTGACAGCCTGGCCGAATGTTTTGGCTTCGGAAGGGACAATCCGGTCTATATAAAGAATGCTGGCGATATGGAAAGTTCCATACGTCAGGGCATGCAATATCTGAGAGAGAAGGATAATCACAGCAGAGTCTGTAAAACAGAGAATCAGCCATCGCAGGGCTGCAATCAGAAAGGAGAGTTTCAGAACTTTTTCAATGGGGTATTTTTGAAAAATAACATCTGATTTCATCATGATAAAGATTTCAGCAATCGAGGCCAATGCCCAGGTAATGCCGATGAAGGTTTTTTCATAGCCCAGTCCTTCAAGGTGAATGGAGAAAAAACCATAATAAGTCCCATGACTGAACAGCATTAAAAAGGAAGCGGTTAGAAAGATGAGCAGCCGTGGCTGCAAGAGAACCCTGGCTCCAGGGCCAAAGGATCCTTTTGGTCGACTGCCGGTATCAGGGATGCTGAATGAAAGGAGAGCCTGCAGGGATGAACCGGCCAGAATCCAAGGAATGATGATATCAACCGATTGAAGATCGATCAGGCGGCCGATGAGAACGACAAAAGTGATAAAGTTGATGGAACCCCATACCCTCACTCTGCCATACTGTTTTCTTTTTTTTCCCAGAATATCCATGGTAAATGCTTCCAGAAAGGAGATCACAGGGGAATAAAAAATACCGTATAATATACAGAGCAGCAGCATCAGCCGGAAATCGGTTGTAAAGAGAAAAAACGACCATACCAGACAACTGATGAAATGACATGCAACATATACGGGCTTTCGGATCTGGAAACGGTCGGCAACCGCTCCCCAGAATATTGGGAATAATACTGTGGTGGCTGTCCGGACGGCTGACATCAGGCCGATCTGAAAACCGGAAAAATCCAAATGGAAACAATAGAGATTGAAATAGGGAAGGTAAATACCCAGCACACCGAAATACAGAAAATACTGAAGACCAAGTATCAGTCTGGGTGATGGTGAATAATGTTTATTTGAAATCATTATTTTATCGTATCGGTTCGAGCAAACTTGTTTTCTGAACCGGTTATGTGATCCTGTAGCGGTTTACCGTAAACTGTCCGGCGGATATGTGAAATACTTTTTCTTGATTGTTATACCTTTATTTTTATCATGGATGAAAATAGAATGATACAGGAAAATGTGGATATTCATTCGGGCACTATTTACAAATCGCGTTTGGAATGTTAGATTCTATGACACTCACCATAAAAGGGCGTTTTTTGAAACACATCTTGGGTCATTCCAACGATTTTTAAGCAGGAGTGGAAAATGGATTTTATTAAAATACGATTTGGAAATGATTTTGTTCATGAAAAATCAAGGTTTGAAAAAAACATAGATGAGATGTTCCAATCCATGAGCCCGATTTTTACACTTTCAGAAGGGCCCTGGAAACCCCTCATGGATATCT
>CAYTGW010000125.1:0-3592 GCA_964437395.1 uncultured Desulfocicer sp. | reverse complement strand
TATGAGGCACCGGATGAAATTTTCATTTTTTTTTTTTTTTCAGGGGCTAGCAAGGAGGATCTGGAGCTTGAGATCAATACCAAAGCTATCCGGATCAGTGGCGTGCGGGTGGTCTCACCTCCGGTTTCCAATGCAAGATTCCGTCTTGCCGAAATACAGCATGGCCCTTTTGAGCGGGTTTTATTTTTGCCCACGCCAATTGATACGGAACGTGTCTCAGCCTCCTATTCAAACGGCTTTCTGGAGATCAAGCTTGCAAAATTAAAATTTGATAAAACCCGTACCATCCCGATTCAGGAAGGGTAGGTTTCTCATGACCTTTCGGTCTAAGAGGAAAATCGGCAGGCTGGTATCACTTTTTTCAAAGTGTAGAGTCTGGTTTGCCATGACAAGAAATACTGAAAATGGAGAAGGATATGAATCAGCAAAAGCTGCCGATGGAAATTACTCCTGATGATATGCCGAAAAATCTTCCGATACTCCCGTTGTTTGATGTTGTTCTCTTTCCGAAAATGGTGCTTCCGCTGGTTGTTATGGAAGATCAATCCATCGACCTGATTGATAATGCAATGGCCGGAGACCGGATGATCGGGTTGATTTCTTCAAAGAGCAATGAACCAGGACTTGATGTATATACACCGGATAAACTTTACACCATCGGAACAACGGCAGTGATTTTAAAAATGGCGAAAGCCGATGATCACAGGGCTCAACTGGTGGTTCAGGGAATCGGCCGGTTTCAGATCGATAAATTTATTGATGGGAAATCCTATCTGCAGGCAACCGTAAAACCGATCATTGAAAAAATAGTAAAAAATAAAGAGACCCGGGCAATGATGAACAACCTTCTTACTCTTTACAATGATGTGGTAAAATTATCCCCGGGGCTTCCGCAAGATATCGGCAATATGGCTAAGTCCATTGAGGATCCCGGGATTCTTGCTGACATGATCACATCAACCTTGAATACATCGATCGAAGAGAAGCAGAAGGTGTTGGAGATCTGGGATGTCAAAAACCGGTTAAAAGAGGTTACCCGGCTGGTGAATTATCAGCTTGAGATTCTTGAACTCGGCAGCAAAATTCAGTCTCAGGTCAAGGGTGACATGGATAAGCGTCAAAAGGAATACTACCTGAGACAGCAGTTGAAGGCGATCAAGGAAGAGCTGGGAGAAACCGACGAGACAAGCGTTGATGTGGATGAATACCGGGCAAAGATTGAAGAAAAAAATCTTCCTGAAGAAGCCTTGAAAGAGGCAAAGCGTGAGCTTGACCGTCTTTCCCGGATGCATCCGTCGTCTTCCGAGTATACGGTTTCATCTACCTATCTGGATTGGATCACCTCTCTTCCCTGGAACAACAGCACAGAGGACAACCTGGATATTGAAAAAGCCCGGAAAATATTGGATGAGGATCATTTTGGCCTGGAAAAAGCCAAGAAAAGAATTATTGAATTTCTTGCGGTCCGGAAATTGAAGCCCAACTCCAAAGGTCCGATTCTTTGCTTTGCCGGTCCTCCGGGAACCGGAAAGACATCTCTGGGGCATTCCATTGCAAGGGCACTGGGACGCAAATTTGTCCGGATCGCTCTTGGAGGTGTCCGGGACGAGGCAGAGGTCAGAGGGCACAGGAGAACCTATGTGGGAGCGCTGCCCGGACGGGTCATTCAAGGAATCAGAAGAACGGAAACCAATAACCCTGTTTTTATGCTGGATGAGATCGACAAGGTGGGGAGTGATTTCAGAGGAGATCCCTCTTCTGCACTTCTGGAAGTTCTGGATCCGGAGCAGAACTTTTCATTTTCCGATCATTATCTGGATGTGCCCTTTGATTTATCCAAGGTGATGTTTATCACTACAGCAAATGTCCTGGACACCATTCCGCCTGCATTACGGGATAGAATGGAAGTCCTGATGCTTCATGGATATACGGAGGATGAAAAAATAAATATCGCCAATCGTTATCTGATTCCAAGACAGCGTGAGGCCCATGGTTTAAAGGCTAAGCAGATTGCATTTTCAAAAGGAGCAATAAGAGGCATCATTACCGGATATACACGTGAAGCCGGGCTTCGAAACCTCGAAAGAGAAATTGCATCGATTTGCCGTGGTGTTGCGACGTTGATCGCAGAAAAAAAGAAAAAGTCTGTTTCGATATCCGTTGAAGATCTTGCCCATTATCTTGGCCCTGTAAAAATGACTTCCGAGGTCAGTGCAAGGACTGCTACCCCAGGTGTGGCAACCGGCTTGGCATGGACCCAGTCCGGGGGGGAAATTCTTTTTATCGAAGCAACTGCAATGCCGGGTGCAAAAGGATTGACATTAACCGGTCAACTGGGGGATGTCATGAAGGAATCTGCAACGGCAGCTCTGAGCTTCTTACGGTCAAACACCAAAAAAGCAGGGATTGCCGATGATTTTTTCTCTACGCATGATATCCATATTCATGTTCCGGCAGGAGCAATTCCAAAAGATGGGCCATCTGCAGGGGTTACCATGCTGACAGCTCTGACTTCTCTGGCAACCGGAAAAAGGGTAAAAAACAAGCTGGCAATGACTGGAGAAATTACATTGCGGGGGCAGGTTCTTCCTGTTGGAGGTATCAAAGAAAAGGTGCTCGCTGCTCATCGTGCCGGGATCAGGATATTGATCCTTCCCGAGTGGAATAAGAAGGATGTGGTGGATATTCCCAAGAAGGTTCTTGATTCCATTGAGTTTCATTTTGTAGGGAGTATGTACGATGTCCTGAAGATCGCACTCGATATCAATTAAGCAGAGATCCCTGCAAGGAAACCCCTATGCTTCCTTGCAGGGACTTGTCTATTGAAGGGGATCAGCCCATACCTACAGAGATCAAATCGAACCTGATTCAGGATGAAACCATAAATTTATTGCATAAATTTAAAATATTAAAAGATTTTTCAAAGGATGAAATCTGTGATCTGCTAGGCGGAGAAAAGAGTCGCTATCAGGAGCGGATTGCAAAACTGGTTCGTTATGAGCCCGCGGAAACGGTGCTGAATGAAGGTGATTTTGACAGTTGGATTTTCTGGATCGTGAAAGGAGAATTTGCTGTTGTGAAAAGCGGTGTTCCGATCACAGTATTCTCAAAGCCCGGAGAAGTGTTCGGGGAAATGAGCATTCTGGAAGCCGATTCCCGTTCGGCTACGGTTCTTTCTTTAAACGGAGGGGTGTGTCTGAGCATTGACATGTCCATTTTGGATACCCTGGAAGATAAGCGTATCCGGAAAAAAGTAAGGAATGGAATCCAGAATCTGAAATCCGAACGACTTTCTCAGACAACCAACAAGCTGGTTGAAGAAAAACGGAAAATCGCGCAGCAGAGAAAGGAAATTGAAGTTGAACGAAAACGCTTACAAGAAAAAGAGGTAAAACTGAAAGCACTGGCTGACAAGCTGACAGATAAGGAGGAACGCCTTAGAAAATGGGAAAAGGAGTTGTTTGAAAAGGCCGACAATAATCAATAATAAGACAGATCAAAAAGAATTCAAGCGGGAAAGAAAATAGACGAACGCCACTCCATGAATAATTTTAAGACTGCGTCGTTCAAACTCGTGGATAAGGGATCGTAA
>CAYTGW010000124.1:8336-12366 GCA_964437395.1 uncultured Desulfocicer sp. | reverse complement strand
CCGGTAAAAGCGGATTGCAGTAAATTGGCCCCGACAAATGTTGTAAACCAAAGCCAGTTCGCGCTATGAAGCTGAGAAAGCAATAAACTGATCAGAATAAAACTCCCTGCAAAAGCTAAAACAAAGCGATCTATTGTCATGGCTGCTCTCCTTATATTTCTATTTTTGAGTTATCAATGGCATTTTAACCAGCGCCATTTTCGATAACCTATATTATGAACAGTATCAAAAAACATGCCATTACCATACCAGCCAAAAACATTGACTGCAAATCATTGCTCCTTGCATAAACAATGATACTAAAAACAATATTGTTGACACACAATTATCTTTCACATAAGTTCGGGTTCCAAAGAAAATAAAGTCATATCCCTTTCACCGATGTTCGATTCGATACCGTGATAGACTTTTGCAACATTCTCAATTATTAACCTGACACACAAATTATTGAATCATGTGTTGAGTTACATTCGCCACTTAGGATTATTCATATGTCGAAGCGTCAAAAAAAAAATCCAGCCCACCCCCGATCGGGAAACACAAAAGATGCGGTTTTGAGTGCCAAAGGCACGGCAAGAGCACAGACCGGCCATTTATGGATCTATCGAAGTGATCTGATCGGCAAACCGGATGTTGAAAGCGGATCCGTCGTGCGTGTGCTGGATTATCGGGGCCGATTTCTTGCGATGGCACATTATCATGAAGAATCTGAAATATCGCTGCGGCTGTTATCCCAAAAGGAAGATGCAATCAATCGGAATTTCTGGCGCAGCCGTCTTGAATCCGCCATACGATGGCGCATGCAGATCACGACCAACACAAACGCATACCGGCTGGTGCACTCCGAGGGTGACCTGCTTCCGGGACTGATCATCGACCGATACGCAGATTCTTTTTCCATTCAGACCCTCACTCGTGGAATGGATCTATTGAAACCGATGTGGGTCGAACTGCTCCTTGAAACATTTCAACCGCGACTGATCGTCGAACGGAACGATGCCAAGGTACGCCTGCTCGAACACTTGCCGATGACCGCGGGTCTGCTTCATGGCAATCCAGCCGATCTGGACGAAATTCTCATTGAAGAAAACGGAATCCGCTTTGCTGTTGATCTCATCCATGGCCAGAAGACAGGCGCCTTTCTGGATCAACGCGAAAATCGGGCCGCGGCTATGCACTATGCCCGCGGACGCGGATTGGACTGTTTCAGCTTTAACGGCTCTTTTGCACTTCACCTCGCAAAAACCTGTGAAACCGTTACCGCAATCGATATTTCTGCGCCTGCCTTGGAACGGGCTCGCAAGAACAGTGCTTTAAATAAAATGGAGAATGTCGAATTCCTGGAAGGCAATGTCTTTGACAAGCTGAATGATTTTGAGGATGCGGGCGAACGCTTTGATACAGTTGTGTTAGACCCGCCCGCCTTTGCCAAAAACCGGACGGCCCTTGAACCGGCCATACGCGGATACAAAGAAATCAACCTGCGCGCCATGAAGATTTTAAACCCGGGCGGGGTGCTCATCACCTGCTCCTGTTCCTATCACGTCAGTGAGGCGCAGTTTCTGCAGATACTGAAAGAGGCTGCAAAAGATGCCGGCCGCTCGGCGCAGATCATTGAAAAACGGATGCAGGGGCGCGACCACCCGATTCTGCTCTCTGTTCCGGAGACCTATTACCTGAAATGTATTGTATTGCGAATTCTATAATTCAGAAACATTTCAAGATCCTTTCCCTCCATATGAAGATACTGAAAGACGAAACAGCAACTTTTGCTCGCGCCTGATCCGGGCGGGTGTAATCAAAACTGTTGGGTTTCGATTGCCTGACAGTTTTGATTACACCCATTGTGGGAGCGGCATCTTGCCGCGACAATACTGTCTTGATTGATATCTTAAACAAAGCCATATCGCGGCTGGAAGCCGCTCCCACATAATTCGATTATTCAACAGTTTTGATTACACCCGATCCGGATCTGTTAAAAAAATGGCATGCATATTGCTGTTCAATATTTCATGTAAATTGATTTCATTGATTCAAATGACCCATTAAATTTTACGAGCGGAGGCATGATTATGAATACAAAAATCGAATCTGAAAACCGGAAAATAACCACCAATCTCTATCAGCTTATCGAGTCTGTTGAAGAACAGTTGCAGACAGAGGAGACCGGGCTTCTTTCTTCCATTGTATCGCACCTGATAGACTCTGGTAAGATCAGGCTCACCTGTGAAACAGAAAGCTGCCGTTCTCTCTGGAACTGAACAAAGAACGCAAGATTCTTCTGGGCCGGACTCTTTTATAGAAAATGACAGCAGGGTCTGGTTCATGCTTTTCAGGGTGAAAATATGCACCCTGAAAGAAAATATCCTTTTGATTGACACGATGAATAAGATATGATCCATATAGAGTCAGATGTCTCATCAGGACAGTATGGACTTCAAATTATAATACAAATCACAATAATGAACATAGGAGAATGGTTATGAAATTTGAATCAATGGATGACATATTGGATTTTGCGATTGAGAAAGAAAGAGAAGCGGTTGCGTTTTACACAGGATTGAGCAAGGAAGAAACTTTTTCAGGTTCAAAATCGGTTCTGAAAGAATTTGCCGATGAAGAAAAAAAGCATGAAAAACTGCTGATCAATTTTAAAGAAAACCGGGAAACCCTGAATGACTATAAGTTCAAATGGATATCGGATATAAAACGAAGTAATTATATCGTTGATATTCCTTATGTAAAGGGAATGCCATTCACAGACACATTGCGGTTGGCCATGAAACGTGAAGAAAAAGCGCTGCAATTATACAACGAACTGGTTGCAAAAGCAGATGATGAGGGTTCAAAGAAAATATTCAAGATGCTTTGCCAGGAAGAAGCCAAACATAAAAATATCCTTGAGACCATTTATGATGATCATATGGCCCTGCAAGGCGACTAACCGGAATTGTTCCGTGATGCCATGAACGAAACCGTTACCTCTTTCAGTTGACTGTTATGATATACGACAATCAAAGAAAAGTCTTGTCTGTTTTGAATCAGCAGTCTGTTTGTCGGCTCATAATTATAAAGGGAAGCTGTCCAGGATGCCAGGCCGCGATGAAAAGGATCCGAAGAGGTCAAAAACGGAATCAGATAATCAATTGATGATTGGACAAGAGCGGGTTCTGCGTGGGCAAGTCGTCCGATGCCCCACAGAACCCCTCTTTGAAGAATGGCATGTTCAATAAAATTTCCATGCGGCATGATATAGGAGAGCAAAATACGATGGTATTCTCCTGCCATGTATTTATTCTGAGCCATGATCTCCCCCATGGCCTCGGGTGATCCCCATCCCATGCCTCCGGATTCATCATTCAGGTTCCAGATCAGACGGCGCATGACAACACGCGCAGATTCCGGGTTCCGGACAGCCATCATGGAAACCACACCTCCCATGGCGGTTACTGCACGCCATTTTAACAGTTCATTGCCGGCATGAAAAAAAGAGAATAGCGGATTAACCACTTGTATGGACGGAAGGCTACAAACTTCTTCAAGAGCTGCTGGAAAATCATTTTTTTCCAGCAGCTCTTGAACCTGTATTTTCAGTTTTCGAAACCGCATAGGATCATCATCCATCCTGAGCTGTCGCAAGGTCATGATCTTTTCCCTGCAGCACGACTACCCTTCCCATGAGATACAATCTGCCGGGCAATTACGGATTGCCTCGTCTATACACTCTTCCGGATAATTTTCAAGGTCGGAAATCGCCACATACCTCAGATCATTTAATGTAAATACCTGAGGGCAGACTTCCACACAGATTTCACACAGAATGCAATCTCCCATTTCAATCGTCGGTTTTCTCATGTTCAAAACTTCCCAAGTAAATTCAAAATTTTTTCCTCAATCTGGTTCCGAACCTCTCTCATGAAAGATAGATCCTTTCCCGAAGGATCCGGCAGATTCCACTCAACCCTTTCCGCACCGGGAACAAACGGGCAGGCCTCACCGCATCCCATGGTTACAATCATATCCGGTTTAC
>CAYTGW010000124.1:7439-8326 GCA_964437395.1 uncultured Desulfocicer sp. | reverse complement strand
GGAGTGCCTCCACTTTTTCCCCCCCGTAATATTGCGCAAAAGCGCTTGCCATCTGGCTTCTGCATGCATTCTCCCGGCAGGCAAACAATATTTTTTTCCGATTTACAATTGGCGAAACAAGCTTGTCCACACTCCTTGCAATATCCGCCTGAAGGGAGGTAACATTTTTGAAATCATCCGGTTTTTCAATTGCCCTGTATGTAAGACCGCCGCAATATTCCGCATTCAGGGCATCAAAAAAATACTTCATGGTAACGTTCAATCCCTCAAACAAATTCACCCCTTTTGTAGCAGCGGGTGAAAGAAGAAAACCTTTCCTGGTTTTATAGCCTGGATCTGATAGTCTGAAACGATATTTCCGGGACCAGAGGGTCTGGCACCGATCGATAAAACCTTTCATCTGGGCAGATGCATGATAAAAATAGATAGGAGTGGCTGCCACAATAATATCTGCCTCTCGAACAAGGCCGTACATCTCAAGAGCCATGTCATCCTCTTTCGTGACACAGAACCCATGCTTCTCGCAATAGCCGCACCCCTTGCACGGTTTGATATTTTTCCGGCAGATATCAACAATTTTTGACTCCAAACCTTTTTTATCTATTTCCTTAAAAAAAGAGGAAAGCAGATAGTCTGTGCTTCCATTTTTTCTGGGACTGCCCTGAAGTCCAAGTACAAGCATGACACCCTCTTCTGATTTTTATTTATCGCTCCATCTTTTATTATATCCGGTCATCAACTCCCGGTATGGCACAGTCCGGAGTATAGCAGGTGTTATCCAGGAACTCACATTTTTTTTTGCAGGACGGACACTCCTCAGGTGGAACCTCTTTTTCAAGCATATATCCACAATTTGAACATTTCCAACTGGTCATGATAATACCTCC
>CAYTGW010000124.1:0-7429 GCA_964437395.1 uncultured Desulfocicer sp. | reverse complement strand
CAAGATGCATGCCAACCCTTTGGTCAATCAAAAAATATTTCATAACAATCTGTTATGAAATCAATCCAGGATGAATGAGGAATTTCTTCCTGTATCATCAACGCCCGAAATCTCTCCGGCAGAGAGAAAAAAGAATAGCCTTACAGGAAGTTATGCAATACCGTGCTTACGAAACAGATCGTTGGATACTGTATGTGTTTCATTCCGCCGTACGATACACTTTTGTATCAAAGGAAACATCGAATGTAAACTCAACCATATAAAATTTGGAAATACTTATTGTTGAAATAGTTATATAAACTTCATTCATAAGGAAAGTAAATAAAAGATCGTTTCAGATCAAAAAAATCAAAGAATGTGTGGTATACTGTTTGCTCTGTGTCTAAGATAAAAATAAAAAGCTGAGTGCATCACAACATAAAGACAGGAGGTAGCAATGCTTCATTTGGAACAAGTAAAAAACAACAGAAACCTGGTGAATCAGATCGACTGGGACATGACTCCTGAAGAAGCGGTTCGACTTTATCTGGAATGGGGAAATAACTGGGCAAGGGGCAATTATGTCATCCGTTCAAAAGAGGATGTTTCCCATTACTTTGTGGTTGATACATGGGGAAAGGTTCCCAAAATTTTTCTGATTCGAAGAAACTCGGATGAGGCTAAGGAACTGGCTGAGATTGATGTGCCTGAAGATTTGAAACAACAGTTTCTGGATTCAATCGGGCACCACAGAGGGGTGTATGCCATCGAAGGCGAGATCAAAACATGGCTGAAGAAACAATTTAATCTCTTGAATTGATATTCTTTACAAAGATAACAGAGATAATATGGGCAGTAATTTCTTTACCAAAAGTTCTTTAATCCATGCACCGGTTGAAGAGGTATTCAAGTGGCATTCCCGGCCCGGAGCCATTGAACGGCTCAGTCCTCCCTGGGATCCCCTGAAAGTTTTAATGCGGTCCGGTGGAATTGAAAAAGGAGCTGAGGTTCTTCTGGAAATGAAAGCCGGACCCTTTCCCTTTACATGGCATGCCCGGCATACCGAGTTTCATGAAAACGAATATTTCCGTGACCAGCAGCTCCGTGGTCCTTTCTCAAAATGGATTCATACCCACAGGTTCCTTCCGGATCAGAACAATGGTTGTGTCCTCGAGGATGAAATCGAATACAGACTGCCGGCACACTTTTTTTCAGGGGTTCTGTCCAAGCCCATGATCGGGAAAAAACTGGAACGGATATTCCGATACCGGCATCGGATTACGCAGCAGGATCTTGCCCTTCATCTGTCTGGAAAGGCCTCTGAGCCCATGACCATCCTAATATCAGGCGCAAGCGGTGTGATCGGGTCTGCTCTTGTTCCCTTCCTGACAACCGGCGGGCACCGCGTCGTCAGACTGGTCAGAAGACCGCCGGACAAATCAGGTAATGAGATATTCTGGAACCCTGATTCCAAAGAACTTTGCCTGGACAGCATTGGCAACATCGATGCTGCCATCCATCTGGCAGGTGATCATATTGGAAGCGGCCGATGGACCGATCAAAAGAAAAATAGGATTATCCAGAGCCGGATCAGGGGGACAACCCTGATTGCAGAAAAACTGGCCGGCCTTGACAAACCGCCGAAGGTCGTGATCTGCGCTTCTGCCATCGGGTACTACGGAGACAGGGGAAATGAAATCCTCGATGAAGGCCATACGCAGGGAAATGATTTTATTTCAAGGGTATGTGATCAATGGGAACAATCCGCCCGTCTTCTGCCGGACAAAGGAATCAGAACATCATTTCTCCGGATCGGTGTTGTGCTGACTCCGCTTGGCGGAGCATTACAGAGGCTTTTATTGCCATACAAATTCGGTTTCGGAGGAAAAATCGGTTCCGGAAACCAGTATATAAGCTGGGTAGGTATGGAAGATGTTCTGGGATCGATCCATCATATTCTTTTCCATGATTCCATCAGCGGTCCGGTAAATATTGTTTCCCCGAATCCCGTTACAAACAGAACTCTGACAAAAACACTCGGCGCTGTCCTATCGCGCCCGACACCTTTCCCCATTCCATCCGAAGTGATCCGGTTCGCGTTCGGAGAGATGGGAAAAGAGATTCTCCTTTCCAGTACCCGTGTGATGCCGCGAAAACTCCTCCAGACCGGTTACCGGTTTAAAAATCCAGTTCTTGACGAAGCATTGAAGCAAATGTTAGGGAAATCCTGACTGGAATAATCAGAACAAAAAAAACAGATGAATCTGGTTTTGTAAATAAATTATCGAACCGGTATTGAGGATATATGAGCATTCGCATTCGCCTGCTGTTTGCAGTACTGATGATCATTGCACTTTTTTTTGGTTTTTTACACTTGTTTGTCCCGGACTTCCCTTACAGTTTTGAAAGACTGCATGTGTTCCTGTTTAACCTGTGCTGTGGCGGAACATTGATCCTGTTTTATACGGAGCAGGAAGTCGTCCTGTCCCGGAAAGTGAGCCTGTTTCTGGCTGGTGCTGTCTGCTATGCCGTGTTTGCATTCTTCCATCTGTATATTCCGGCAATGATACTGTCTCTGATTCTCGCAGGAATTGTCGAAACCATCAGGATAGAACATTTTTCTTTTTTTCCAACCGGTTTTTTCAGAAAAGAGGATGTATCATTAAAATTTCACCAGGCGTCCCTTTTGTGCCTTTCCATGGGACTCGTCATATCCTGTCTGGTCATTTTGAATAATGAGTACCTTAAAATAATCTCCATGCCCAAACTGCAACTGGATACATTTTTCCTGGGATTTTCTTTTCCAGTATCCCTGATCACCATGTCCCTGATTTTTTCTCTGATGGAAAAAGATAACTACAAGATGTTTTCTCTCATGAAAGAGATCGGATTCTGGAATGTAAACCTGGGGGTCATCATTTTTTTTCTTTTTATCATTTTTGAAAAACTGCTGCCCCAGGTTTTTGTTACCGGAGTCCTGTTTTTCACTGTGTTCATGATTTTTGTGTTATATCAAAAAGTCGGCAGAAAAAAAAAGAAAAAAAACTTCCTCACTTCCGGAATGATCTTTCTTCTGGTTACGGCTGTTACAGGAATTCCCTATATTTTTCTGCAATTCACTTCAGACTACAGTCCGGTAAAATACAAATGGCTCCTCCGGGTTCATGCATTTGCCGCCCTCTATGGATGGAACCTTTGCGGTTTATCCATCATATGCCGGTATCATGATTTCCCGATCCGGCTTCACTCAACCAGTATTATCCTCCTGCACTGGATTACCGTGATGGTATTTGCTCCCTTTGGAAATTATTACCGTCCCCTGGCAGTGCTTGCGACCGTTTGCTACATGTATATCCTCTATATCCTTCTCTTCAGTAAGGGGAACACATTCCGGGCAACCATATAGCAGCTTTTCATGGCACAATCCGAATACCCTCTGTACACCAATCAGAGCGGAACCTCTTTTGAGACTATAGCCGGATTGATTATTTTTCTCATTATCCGTCAGCCTGTAAACCCTGAACTCTTTGTTTTCGTAAACAAGCTGAATCTTACCATGATCAAATAAAGATCTAAGCTCCTCATGGGTGATCTGCATTTTATAAGGTTCTGCACCATCTTTGACAAACATACATAAATAGTCTGCCCGGGAAAGATTGTTCACTTCTATGATTCTCAAGCTCTTTCGGCCTGTCATCATTCTCATCACCCGCGGTTTAAAGAATACGACTGTGCTCTCCGGATCTGTCTGTTTCTCAATAAACGAAAACATCTCCATGGAGGATTGCGCGTATGGGCCGAATGATATTTTCCGGTCCCACTGAAGGTTGTGATAAGCACCTCTCACCGCTTGCCATCCAAACCATGATATGATCAACAGAACAGACGCAATACTAACGGCATTCCAGCAAACCCTCCATTTGGGAGCGCTGAATTTTCCCAGTTCTTCAAGTCCTGTGAGAACAAAGGAGATGTATAAAGGCATAACCGGAAGGATAAACCGGAAGGCCGGCTGATGCGGCCATATGATATAGAGGCTGAATGTCAGTACAATATAAACAGCGATAAAGTGATCGGAACGGTATCGTATGCAAAACCCCCATATGGACAGCGGTAGGGTTATCCAGAAGATCAGGTTCCCCTTCGGGATTGTTAAAAAAATCCTTGAAAGCAGCTCGATGTAGAGAATGACATTCCGATACAGTGTATCCGGGGTTACCGATACCAGATGCTCAAAATGGGATGCCCCCCCTTCCGGCAATATGAGACGCCACAGCGTTACCAGGAGGATAAAAACCAGATAGGGCTGTAAATGGTAGAAAAGATGCTGCCGATGCTTGCTGATGAAAAATACTGCATCTCTGAATGGGCTCCTGCCTTGATTGATGTCCGGATCAGAGTGTTGAAACGCACTTGCCAACTGCGCAAACCCAAGCGCTGGAAGAAGCAGAAAACCATTGGTTCTGATAAAAAAAGCCATTGCAATGAACGCTCCAAGCAGAACCGGGTCCCATGTTGAAGAGAGGAGATATTTTCTTTCGACTATGATTCTTCGGATGAAAACCAGACAGATGGTTGAGAAAAACAGAAAAGGAATGTCTGAGCCGATATCATTCAGAAGTCTGATTGTTTCAGGGTTCAGGGAACAAAACAGGATCAATACAAACAGCCAAGGGACGGAATGATATTTCCGGAACCCCCAAAAAAGTGTACACAGGAATAAAAGATAGAAGATGAAACCAGGCAGCTTTAACATGAAAATATCCACACCAAAGGCTGCATAGAAAGGTGCCAGCAAAACCGGTAATCCCCAGGGATAAGCAAGCGGGCAAAAAGGGGGGGAAGAGGATTGCTGTAGCATGATCCGGTTTTCTTCGATGACTTCAGCAGGAACACCCTCTATGATGCTGCGGGCCTGCATGATATATTGAGAAAAATCACCCCCCCAATGATGACCGTCTGTAAGCGTGCTGAATGAAATCACACTGCTTGCGCATAGCAGAATCAGGAAAAAAAAAGATGCCACGGTATTTTTCATTTATTCTCCGGTTGTTGCCGAACCTATAATCCGGATCAGGCCGTATTCATTCAGAAATGGAAGAAATGAGTCTGTCTTAAAGAAGATAATGAATCGTTCAAGGTCGGCAATCAGCCATCCGGTAGTATCACATCCTGATTCTCATTCAAGAACCGGTATAATGTGGCTCTCCCCACACCCAGAACCCTGGCTGCCTTTGCTTTATTTCCACCGGCCTTTTGGATCGCCTCCCGGACCGATTCAATCTCCAGCCTTTTCAATGGACCTCTTTTTGTTCTGATATCCACTGAATGATAAAGCTCCATGGGAAGATCTTCCGGGCATATCGTATTCTGTCTGCATTTAATCATGGCGAACTGAACCACATTTTCCACCTCCCGGACGTTCCCGGGCCAGCTATGATCCATCATAATGGACATGGCTTCATCAGAAACGCGGATCTCACTCTTTTTATATCTCTCTTCGATCTGTTTTAAAAAGTGTTTTACCAGCAGCGGAATATCGTTCTTTCTTTCCCGCAGCGGGGGAATAAAAATGGGTATTACATTCAGACGATAAAAAAGGTCTTCCCGGAAATTGTTCTTTTCCACTTCTTTTTTCAAATCTTGATTGGTCGCGCTGATCACTCTGGCATCCACGGTAATCGAACCTTCGCTGCCCACCTTTTCAAGAACGCCCTGCTGAAGAAAACGTAATAACTTGACCTGAACGTGTTTGGGGAGGTCTGCCACCTCGTCTAAAAAAATCGTCCCGCCCTGAGCTAGCTCAAATCGTCCTTTTTTGTCACGGACAGCACCGGAAAATGACCCTTTCACATGGCCAAACAGTTCACTTTCGATCAGCCCCTCCGGAAGTGCACCGCAATTGATGGGTACAAAGGGTGCCCCATTCCGGCGACTTTCTTCATGAATGGCACCGGCGATCAACTCCTTTCCGGTTCCGGTTTCACCATGAATGTGCACCGGGTAATCATATGGAGCGACGTTGATGACCTGCTGAAACACTTCCAGCATTTTATGATTCTGTCCAACGATATTTCCAAAAGCGGTTACTTCTTTTGCCCTTACCTTGAGGTGGAAAAGAGTTGTCACATCTTTAAATGACGCAAGAATCCCGAAATTCTGGTCATTTTCATCCCGCATCATGGTGGCGGACATTTCAAGTTTCCGGGATTCTCCGTTTTTTGTCGTAATATTGGTTGTATATTCGCTGTGGTCCGTAAGGCCTGGCTTTTCACCGCAGAAGGAACAGTTTTTCCCGCACAAAGGACCGCCCAATGCAGTATGACAGTCCTTCCCGAGGACGTCTTCTCTCTGAAAGCCGGTAATCTTCTCCGCCATTCTATTGAAATAAAAAATCCGTCTGTTTACATCATGGGCAATGATTCCATCCTGAAGATTATCCAGGATACGCTCCAGATTTTTTTGATTTGTAAATATCTTATGTAAAGCAGGATCATTCATGAGAATTCAACGTAATAATACTCCTAACTCATTAAAATTTTACCAAGAAGTGAGAGTTATATCGCAATTCAGATATATGTCAAGGTTGGTTTCAAAAAATCTTTCATATCCAGATCGTTCCGAATGCCGAACCTTGTCAATGAAAAATCATATTTCACCGGATCAAGGGGAGCTATCTCACGAAAACCCTGTGTGATCTCCAAAGCTGTGTTCATATCTGCCTGTTTTCGTGTTGTATATCCAAGAAGAATCCCCATTTTATGCATATGGGTATCCAGCGGGATAATTAATTTAGAGGCTGAAATACCCTCCCAGCCTCCTGGGTCAACATGATCCTTTCTCACCATCCACCGCAAAAACAGATTCATCCGCTTGCAGGCACTCCCCCTCTCCGGCAAAGGGATAAGATGGCCGGAATCACACTCCGGCTGTGTAAGACTATCCACAAAAAAAATCATCCCGGGAATACTGTTTTCATCCTTTTCAGAATATCCTTTCTGAAAACAGGCATTCAAAGATCCAAAACGGACAATTGTGTTTTTTATTCCACAAAGCAGCGATGAAAGATGTTCGCCTGTAGCAAACCGGTGTTTAAATCCGGAAAATCTCTTTAAAAAAGTCTGATATGTTTCCGTTTTGAGAAACCGATAAGGCGACGGTCCCATGATGTCCAGAATCCCTTCCACACTTTTCAGTATCTGGGCAACCCGGCCGTATGCAAGTGAAGAGGCAACCAGTCCAACAATCTCCCGATCCCTTACATCCATGTAATCATATAAAAATTGTAACGGGTCCGGAGATACATATTCACGCCTGTTGACATGCACATATAGAATTTCCAACATCTTTTTTTTCTTTTCCGGATTCATACCTTCCTGTTCAATATTTTAAGATGATTAATCATCAATTTGATGATATTGTCCAGAATATTTTGTGATCGATCTTGACA
>CAYTGW010000123.1:11158-12490 GCA_964437395.1 uncultured Desulfocicer sp. | reverse complement strand
TCTTTCACCCAATGATTTTGAAAATCTTTCCGATCTCGAAAATAGAATAACCGATTTTCAACAACTATATGAAACTATCGCAAAACCTTTCGAGTGGAAATTTACCCGAAAGGATATGAAAAACGTATTGGATAAGTTCAATAACAAACAAAAAATGGCAGCATAAAATACGTCACCGAATTTATGCCACAGAGCACTAAGTTAAGCCGCTTTTTTCAAGTTGCACCATGCCTGCTCACAGTGAGCAAGCATTTTCCAACCGTTGGCGGAATGTTTTCTTTTTCGGTTTTCGTACACACCAGCTTTTCCGACACCATTTTATATTGAACAGACAATGCGATTATCAAAAATTAAGTGGATTTAAGTCTGGGCTAAGAAGGGTTCGATAAGGATGCCTCAATGGTGTTTCTGTTCTGCTGTTCTTGGGCAGTCACGGGAACATGGGCGGCGTTTTGGCGTTAATCGATGGAGGACGGGGCAATGAATCTGTCAAGAAAGGAGCGAAAAATGAAAGTGAAAAATGAAACGGAAGAGTTGATCGACCGATCGATCAAAACCCTGGCGGACAAGAAACTGGAGGAGATCTGGCAGGCCGGAATCCGGCGCGATCCAACAAAATACCACATTACGGTAATGTATCCGCCATTGAAAACCATGCTGGCCATGGATGAGCAGAGCGTTTTTTCCGAATTTCAGAACAAAAGCGCTGAATTCACCTTGTATGTCCACATTCCATTTTGCAGCGGAAAGTGTACATTCTGCTATTTTTATCAGATCGAAAAACCGGAAAAGGAACTGGTTGATGCCTATTTGGTCGCTTTGAAAAAGGAAATGGAAATCGTTCAGCAAAAAATCAAGGCCCAGTTGGGACAATTTACCATCAAATCCATATTTTTCGGCGGCGGAAGCCCCACTGTGCTGACTGCGGATCAGTTCAATGATTTGATATGCTACATTCAACAGAATTTTCATCTGTCAGATAAGGTTGAAATTACGGTTGAAGTCCACCCGGAGATCATCCGAAATCACGGAAGGTTCCTGCTGGAAAGCTATGGCGATAACGGTGTAAACCGGCTGAATATCGGGGTCCAAAGTTTCAATAATGCTATCCTGAAAAACACCAATCGGCGACATACCGCCCAAGAGGCCGTTGAAGTATACCAACTGGCCCGCGCAGTGGGATTTGTGAATATCAACATTGATCTGCTTTATCCCCTTCCGGATCTGTCGCCGGCCATCTGGGCGCATACACTGGATACGGCCTTCGACTTGGCACCGGAATCCGTCACCACCTATTTTACAGCCATTCGAAAACCATCCCCCATCCATGCC
>CAYTGW010000123.1:1867-11148 GCA_964437395.1 uncultured Desulfocicer sp. | reverse complement strand
CCATGCCCTGTATCAAAGGTCGCCGAATCGGTTCCCCAATGAGATCATGAATCACCTTTTCCGGATCATGACCATGAAGAAGGCGAAAACAGAAGGATATAACTGCAATGAATTGATCGACTGATTTGTAAAACCCAGAGACGGTTTTCATTATGAACACCAACGCAATGAAGCCCGGCGTAGTGAAGAGATCCAGTTGCTTTCCTTTGGAAGCGGCGTATTTACATACCTGAACTTTCACCAGTACTACAATTATCCGGATATCCGAAAATATTGTGACGCACTGGAAAAAGGAAGACTACCCATCTGGAAGGGAATCAAACTGTCAAAAGAAGAAAGAATGGCCAGGGCCATGGTGCTGGGAATCAAGTCGGGGATTGTGGACATCCATCATGTGGAAAATACATTTCAGGAAGATGTTGGCAAAAAATACGACCATCTGTTGGGCAACCTGCAACGGCTGGGGTTGGTGGAAAAACTGAACGGCCACATCAAACTTTCGGAAAAAGGCTATTTATTCGCCGATGAGATTGCCGTTCAGTTTGTATCCCAGGATGTGAAAAGGAAATTGAGTGAAAAGCACTTTCTGGCAGATCCGGAAATCGAAATGATGAACACTTACAATTTCATGTACGATACCGAAGGAGTCAATTTTTTATAAACCACAGTCCTTCAACTTTTTAAGGGAGGCCATTATGTCAACACAAGCATCAGCCTATCGAATTTATGAAACAAAGATAACAGAAGAAGCGACTTTCCTTTATACCTATTCGACCGATCAGGCTTTACTGGACCAGTATTATCAGCTTCGGGAAAGCTGTTATAAAAAAGACTGGGGCTTGACGGTTTTCTCGGGCGCCGAAGACGAACATGACCGCTCTGGACATATACTTGTGGTAAGATCAGGCGATACGGTCATCGGCGGCGGGCGGGTATATTTTCGTCAGGGCAGTGCATCCAATGAGCGATTACCCATGGAAACCGATCAATTTCGATTACATGAGATTTTTCCGGAAATGGATTCAGACCGGAAAGTGATCGGTGAAATCGGTCGAGTGGCGGTTTTACCTGCATACAGAGGCGGGAAATTGTCGAAAATCGGCTTTTATCTGTTGGCCAAAGCGCAACAGCAAGCCTGTCGATACCTGACTATGGTCGCACCTGTCCAACAGGCAGTGAAATACAAAGAACTCGCCGACAACTATGGCATTGATTTCCAAATCGTCGACAATGTGCCGGTGGCCGATCACCCGTATTACAACCATATCGAAATGCGGCTCCTGCTTTGTGATATCAAGGTTATACCCGATTTCCGGTTCTTGCTGGAATCTGAAACCGGCTTGTACTCAAAGGCGACAACATAACTCCTGATGCAGAAGGGAGAATTCATTTTCCAGCCTGTTATGGCAGATAACCAAATTCTTTCCAGGAGAGATCGGAAGATTGATGACAATAGAATACGGATTGAAAAGACGACAAAGAACTGATACGGAATCCGCATTATCTTTTAACAATCGTTTTAGTGATGAGGAGTGAAATGGCTGCTGAGAAAATCATGCTGAATGCCAAACTTCGTTTTTCAGGATACAATAATACAATCGTGCGCACCCGGTTATATCCTCTTATGGACAAAATCCGGCAGATGCGTCTGACAACCGTTGTGGCAGGGGCGGGATACGGAAAAACCACGCTGGTCCATCAGACGGCAAAACATTTTGGTATGCCCGTGGTCTGGTATCGTCTGGACCCCTATGATGATGATCTGGTGACGTTCCTTTATTATCTGATTGCCGGTTTGAGAAACCGGTTCCCGGCACTGGGTAATAAAACACTGGATGAAATTGCCAGAATCGATGATTTGAATGCTGCGTATAAACCAGTTATGGCCGTGTTGTTGAGCGAGATGGAGGAGTATATCCGCGGCGATCTCCTCATCGTTCTCGATGACTACCATACCATTGCGGATGCAGATGCAATCCGCAACCCCCTTGCTTTCTTCATCGACAATATCCCCTCCCATATCCATGTTGTCATTATCAGCAGAACAATGCCGAATCTGGAACTTTCTTTATACCGCGCGCGAAGAGAACTATTGGACATCACGGAAACAGACCTTTGCTTTTCGGCCGACGAAATCGAACAGTTCTATCTGGAGATTTTCAATCTGCCCCTGAAGAAGACAACGCTGCAGGCGCTTCATCACAAGACCGCCGGCTGGGTTTCGTCGCTCATCCTTTTCTACCATGCCTTAAGTGGAAGAACACCGGCGGAGATCGAAGCCCTTCTTGTCGAACTAAAAGGCTCCAGTCAGCTTGTCTCCACCTATCTTGAAGAAAATGTCTACAACCTCCTGTCCGACGATATCAAACAATTTCTCGTTAAAACATCCATATTCTCCAGCATCAATGTAAAGCTCTGCGATCAACTCCTTAGCATTGACAATTCCAAACAGATACTTGACGATCTCGGACGAAAACATCTTTTTACTTTTTGCTTGGATGGAGAAGGACAAGCGTATTGCTATCATCATCTTTTCCAGGATTTTTTGCAAAGCAGACTTCAAATGGAGTTGAAAAAGCCTGAGATCACGGCACTTCACCGGCAGAGCGCCCGGTTGTTTGAAGCCATGCAAAATGATGAGGAGGCCTTGCGGCATTATCTGGCAGGCGATCAAGTGGATGCTGCCTGTCTGCTACTGAGCAAGCTGTCCACTATTCTGTGGAGTTACGGCACACAAAGCATAAGCGCCTATCTCAGAAAAACGACCGGCACATATATGACTGATGATCCATGGATCTTTTATCTGCAAGCCGTGTGCTTTGATTTTTCGGGACGCCATTTGGAATCCACTCAACTGTTTGAAAAGGCCCATTCTCTCTTTGTGGCACAAGGATCAAAGATCGGCGCGGAATTGTGCATGGGGGCTTTGGGACATAATTATTGCTATTGCGGCAATATCCAAAAGGCGGAAACCATCCTCAACGCACTGATCCGGCAGGTGCGGGGCAACCCGGAACTCGTCGTTGTAAGCCTTTGCTATCTGATACAGATCTCCGTTCAAAAGGCGGAACTGGATCCTGTGGACGAATATTTCGAACGCGCCCTCGTACTGTCCCTGGAAATCCCGGACCAAAGACGACGCGCCAGCCACCGCTCCTTCATCTATTTCATAAAGGGCGTTAGTTTGATATATTCAGGGAAGTTTAAAGAAGCCATAGCCATCGCGCGCTATGTGAAGGAAGAGATTGAGCCGTATGGTCTGGTGGCACAAGTTGCGCAATATTGTACGCTGGTTTCCACTGCCTCCTTTTATCTGGGAAATTTTTCAGAAGGGTACGAAGCAGCGGAAAAAGGCTTGATGATGTTAAAAAAAAGAAGACTGGAACATCATCTCGATTACGCCTGCCACGATTATGCATGGCTCCTTTTTTCATCTGCCATCAATTCCTTTGGTATCGGAAAAATGACGGAAATCATGAACCAATTCGAGGATAGTTTGCGGCTTTTCCGCCAATCCAATCACCCCACGGGGCAAGCTATTATTTATACGACATATTTTTGGATGAACATCCTATCAGGAAATACCAAGGCAGCGGATGATAATCTACGTTTATGCAAAAATACCATTGAGGGACGCGGATTGATCAGCGAAGAGGGGCGGCTTGCATGCTGCCTTGCCCTGTCCGCAATGGAAAAGGGCGATTTAGAAGCCGTGCCCCGACATCTGAAAGAAGCTGAAAAAAAACTGAGCTACTGCGAGTTTGAGACAGCTCGAATTTTTATCCTGTATGCCCGCTATTATACGCTTATCAACAATACCTCCGCTGCCGTGGAAAATACTTTAAAAGGTCTTAAACTCGCAGCGGAAAATCAATATGACTTCTGGATCAAGATCGAATTCCACTGGATTGTTCCCTTGCTGGCGGAGATCTATTCGCAGGGCCGAATGAAATCATATCTGAAGGATATCTTTAATCAGGCCGGAGAAGCTGCCAGGGCCGAATTGATTCGGCTGAACAACACCCAAAACAAGTATATCTCACGGGCTGTATCCGATCTTTTGCCCAAACTACCCACTCTTTCTGCACCGGGACTGCGCATCTACTGTTTCGGCAAATTCAGAATCTTCAAGGGCGAAACGGAAATCTCCTTTGATAGCTGGAAGAGCAATAAAAAAGCGCTGATGCTGTTGAAATATCTGCTCCTCAACCGTCACCGGGGGTTCAGGCCCAAAGATGTGCTGATGGAAGTCCTTTGGCCTGACCAGGACAATACGAAAACAGTCAACCGATTACATGTGGCTCTGACCGCCCTCAGAAAAATACTGGAGCCGGAACTGGTCAAGGGGATGAAATCGAGTTACATTCTGAACAGTGATGATGCCTACATGCTCACTCTGAGGGATGACGGATTCTGCGACATCGGCCACTTTTTAAAAACTTTGAAACTCGCCGAACGTCACAAACCTCATTCGGAAAACGCCATTACACATTATTTAAACGCCGAATCCCTGTACAAAGGGGAACTTTTTGAAGAAGATCCTTATATGGAATGGTGCTCACTGGAACGTGACGATTACAGAAAAAAATACCAACATCTGCTGAAGAAAATCATTGCATACTACGAAGGGACCCATGATTTGGAAAAATGTATCCAATATGCCAACACCTATCTTGCCCACGATAAATATGCAGAGGAGATATACCAGTCACTGATGTCCTACTATTCATCCATGGGAAATATGGCCATGGTTGCCCTGATTTTTGAGAAATGCAAGGAGAATATCGTTGGCGATCTGGACTGCCCGTTAAGTAAAAAAACTGAAAAATTATATAAAGACGCCATATTGGCATAGGCTATTGTATTGGATCCTCAACCGACGAATCCTTTCCAGCCCATAGAAAATTGCCTGAAATTCAATTTCACTCCTGTCTTTCCTTGACAAGATTCAAAATCCCTGTTTTGAAAACAGCATGAATCAACAGATATCAATTTCAAAGGAAAATCGATTATGCTTCTAAGCCATCTTTTTAATCCCACTCAGATCGGGAATATGATTGTGAAAAACAGACTGTTGATGTCTGCCATGAGCATCAACTTTGGTGTGGATGAAAATTGTCTGGTTACGGACCAGTTGAGTGAGTATTTTGTCGAACGGGCAAAAGGCGGTGTTGGAATGATGCTTGTGGGAGGCGGAAGTGTTCATCCGGGCGGTCAGGAGCTTCCGGACCTTCCGCAGATGTTTACGGATGATTGCATTCCTTCCCTGAAAAAGATGGTGCAGAAGATCAAGCCGTATGATACCCGGTTTGGCGTTCAACTCATGCATGGAGGCCGACAGTCCTATCTTCCGGAAAAAGTGGCTCCTTCTGCCATACCGGCACCGGCTGTTGTCAAAGGGGAGGTGCGGGCCCTTGAAATCCATGAAATCAAGGCCCTGATTTCCTGTTTTGGGGATGCGGCAAGAAGGTGCAGGGATGCCGGCTTTGATTTTATTGAGATCCATGGCGCCCACGGGTATCTGATCAACCAGTTTCTTGCCTTCAACTCCAATATCCGTACTGATGAATATGGGGGCTCTTTTGAAAACCGCACACGGTTCCTGTTTGAAATCATTGAAGACATTCAGAGAAAAACCGGGACGGATTTCCCTGTCGGCATCCGGATCAATGGGAATGACTACATTGAAAACGGATGGGATCTGCCAAGCACGGTTCGTCTGGCACCGCTGCTTGAAGAAGCCGGAGTGGCCTATATCCATGTTTCAGGCGGTGTATATGGATCAACCGAACTAACCATTCCTTCCATGTATACCGGGCAAGGGTGCTTTGTGCATCTTGCAGCTGAAGTAAAAAAGCATGTGAAGATTCCGGTCGTTACTGTCGGCAGGATCAAAGATCCGAATCATGCAAACGATATCCTGAAGCAGGGTAAGGCGGATATCATATCTTTGGGAAGATCTCTGCTGGCTGATCCGCAGTATCCCAACAAAGCCGGGCAGGGCCGTCTTTCGGAGATACGGCCCTGTATTGCCTGCTGTCTGGGATGTATCCATGCGGTTCTCGCCAAGGAGCCGGGTTCCTGTGTTGTCAATCCGGATGTGGGCAGGGAGTATAAAATAAAGGATGAAAAAAAACCGGATACGGTTCAGCGTGTGATTATTGCCGGTGCCGGACCAGCGGGGCTGGCTGCTGCGCGTGTTTTTAAACTAAGGGGGCATGACGTTGTTGTATGCGAAAAGAAACCGGATTCCGGCGGATTGCTGTCTCTTGCGGCAAGGGCACCTGGCCGCAATGAGCTGGGGGATATCCTGCGGTTTTATCAGAACGAGATTCACCGGCTCAAGATTGACATCCGGTACAATGCGGAGCTCAGCTTGGAACTGATCCGGGAAGTAAAACCGGATATGGTTGTGCTTGCAACCGGCTCCATGCCGGAGATGCCATTGATCAAAGGACTCTTTCAGACCCGCATGGAGCTTCTGACCTGTGTGGATGTCATGGACGGGAAGACGGTTCCGGGTAAAAAGGTTATTGTTTTAGGCGGTGGAATGACCGGTCTGATTACAGCCGATTTTCTGGCAACGCAGGGCAAAGAAGTTGTTGTGCTGAACCGGAAAAAAAGTTTTGCCGAGGAGATGTCCAGCAATGATAGGTTTTATCTGCGGGAGAGACTGAAATCCGGAAAGGTCACGCTGTTTAAGAATGTCCGTATCCAATCGTTTTCTAAAAACGGAGTCCTTTTCACGGTGAACAATGAGGAGGTTGAACTGCATGATTATGACATGGTGGTCATATCGGAAAAGCATGATGCGATCCGGGATGCCAAAAAACTGGAAAAGAAGGCCGATATTCCATTTCATTTTATCGGGGATGCAAAAACCCCCCGGCATCTGATGTACTGTATCAGCGAAGCAGAAGAGATCGCACGGTCTGTTTGAGATTACCGGCCAACCGGATAGGAGATTTTGGAATCGATGTATGGGCAACCCCTTGTGGTTGCCCTTCTTGATTTAAAACCCTTCAATTTTGATAAAATTATAACCGCTATTTCCATCATACCGGACAACTCCGGGCAATCCGATCAGTTCGATTTTTTCCATTTTTTTCAGTATCTGCGGCTCAGCATCAACCCTGGCGAATGTGCGCCGGCCGTCCTCCAGACGACCCAGCACGACTCCGTGATCCGGCTCGCCGGATTGCCCATGGCCGATGACATAGGTTTCAATCATGAGATCTCCCTCTGCAGTTTCAACCGGCTCCGGTAGTGCTTCTGCATCAAGCCTTGCCTGAATGGCTGAAAGGTCCAATTCCTCCGTAGAAAAATCTCCCTGGCGTTATCCTGAGCGATCGCCCCAGTTCTCTGCATGCATCAGCATATGGGTAGGAAACAATATTGATTACCCGGATGGTATCACATTGCTGTAAAAGGCCCTCTGCTCCGGATTCCGTAAAGGCATTCCTGCTCGCCCTTTCCATCAATCCCAGCGGATCAAGCGGGAGATTCATATCCTTTGACTGAGTGCATTGAGAAACCCCCACGATGACGGGTATATATTGTTTTTTCATGTTCGGTTCTCCGTCGCTATTCTGTTATTTTTCAATGTGAAATATGAAGTATGGTTGACTGCGTGTCAATAGGGAAGGAAAAATGGTCTGACTTGTCCTTTGAGCAGACCGAACAACTTTATTCTGCTTGCGGAACTTTTTGTGCTTACACAAGGTATGAACAGGAACAAATTCGCTTCTATTTTGATCCCCTGTAGGCTTCAAGTCTGTAATGACTATAATTACGGTGCTGTCCTTGATACATTTTTACCAATGTAAATACCGGTTTTACATTGGTATTTATTGTAAAGAGATTTCAGATAACAAAATTTCAATAATGAAATGTGTCTATATTGCAGTTGTTTGTATTCCAGAAAAATTTAATTAATGAGTAAAATAATGCTGTTGACACACAAACGATTTTCACATATAATTCTCTGTATTTATTCTAAACACAGATAGCTGTTCTTCCTTTCACAATACTAACATATTCCGATATCAATACCTTCGGTGGTACCATTATGAGAATATGTACATGATCTATCCGAACTTTTAACTCTATGATTTCACATTTCAGCTGTTCCGAAAAGGTCCGAATGCTGAAACAACGGAAACACATCTGGCTGAACTGTCATACGAAGCCAGTTTACAGGTTCATAAAGGGCATAAGTGGAATCTGCCCTTGAAAGAAATGACGATTTGCAGAAAAGAATAACCGCTCTGGTCATCTCTTCTCTTCTTGCAGGCGGAGAGGATGATATCTCCGTTATCGCCGTGGAACTTCAAGAGGGACAAAATTGAAACGAATGTTCAAACTCAAATACAAAGTCATGCTGCTGGTGTTGCTGGCAAGTATTGTGTGTGTAGGCACTATCAGCACCTTCTCTTTTATTGCCGCAAAACGTCATGTCCAGGATATGAGGGATGTTGAATACACCGGGTCAGTCAACCGCATGAAAGAGAGTATCCTGAACGACCTTGAATTTTTCAAACATGAATTGAAATTTCTGTTACACCTTCCGCAGGTTCAGGGAATCCTCCGGGCCGGAGACAACACCGGACATAACCCCATGGAAGGAGTCAGTGATCATCAATGGGCCAGCCAATTGCAGAATGTTTTTGAACAGTATGCAATTGTATATGACCACTTCATCCAGATCAGCCTGATCGACACCTCGGGAAAGGAACTGATTCGTGTGGAACGTATTGGTAACGATGTGCGCACAGCGGCACTGAATGAACTTAAGGATAAATCTCTCCAGCCGTATTTCACGGAAGCCATGAAGCAAGATCCAAATGAAACATACCTCTCCCCTATTGGCCCCGACCAGGAAGCTTCGGGTGCTTCGGCACTGTCAGAACCTGTCATTCGATACACTGCGCCTGTTTTCGACACGGATAAAAGCATCAAGGGGGTAATGAGTATAGTCTTTTCCGCCCGAGACACCTTGGGTATGCGACATATGTCCATAAAATCCCATAACCATGGGGCGGGCAGCATGTTCATCTCTGACCAGACAGGTTGTTACTTGTACCACAGTCAGTCCCCATCAAAGGAGTGGGGAAGCGAGCGATATCTGAAAACAGGAGAAGGACTGAGAAAAGACTATCCTGAAATCGCATCTGAAATCCTGTCCGGCAAGGAAGGTCTCATCCTTTCAGGACAGCGGGAGATTTTTTATTCCGCCTTCAAAATATCCGATCAGTTAACCCGTATCATCGGCCTTGAGACCC
>CAYTGW010000123.1:0-1857 GCA_964437395.1 uncultured Desulfocicer sp. | reverse complement strand
CACCCTGATACCAGTTTGGTGATTTTCTTATCTATGTGGTTCTTGGCGTTCTTGGCATGACCTGGTTTTTTTCAGCGATCTTCGTGCGGCGGATTCTTGTATCCCTGTTTGCGCTTACCGAGGCCACAAAACGAATCGCCGCCGGAGATTTTACAACGGAAATCGCAGTAAAAAGCAACGATGAAATGGCGGATCTGGCCGATGGATTCAACACAATGAATTATGCTTTGAAGAAAAAATCAGAGCGACTGACCGGCCTCTACGAGCTGGGGATACACAAAGGAAAAGATTCATCTGATCTCGCAGACCGGATTGTTTCTTTCATCGTTTCGACGACCGGGAGTCGATTTGCTGTGCTGGAACGGGCTCACGGCAATGAAGGCACCATCGTGTCGTTTTGTCAAGATGGTGTGATTCATCATGGCGGATTGTTTGACCTGAAGGGGACGGTAAGCGCTGAGGTCGTCGGATCGCGCAATGCCTATCATTGTAACAATGTCACTGAAAAATTTCCTCTGGATTCTTTCATGAGGGAACACAACATCAATAACTTTGTGGGAGTGCCGATACTCTCCGGCAAGAGAGAATCGCTGGGGATAGTCGCTATGATAGGTCCCAATCTGATTAAGGCCAGAGAAGAAGATGTTGAGTTACTCTATACCATGAGCCGTATCATAGCTTTCGAATGGGAGCAGGAACTCCATCTGGCGCAGGTCAAAGATCTGTCACTTGAAACTATTTACAGGCTTTCGCGAGCAGCAGAATATCGTGACGAGGACACAGGTCTCCATCTTCAACGCATGAGCCGCTATGCCGAAGCAATTGCGCGCGAAATGGGGTTTGGTGAGCAAACGGCTGAGCTTTTGCTTTATGCCTCGCCCATGCATGATGTCGGTAAAATCGGTGTCCCTGATAACATCCTGCTTAAAAACGGAAAGCTTGATTCCAAAGAGTGGGATGTTATGAAGTCCCATACGGAGTTGGGAGGATTGATTCTGGAAGGGTCTAAAAATCCGTCTATTCAATTGGCAACGACCATTGCTTTGACCCATCATGAAAAATGGGATGGAACAGGTTATCCGAAGGGGCTGAAGGGAAATGATATTCCTATTGAAGGTCGCATAACCGCGATTGCAGATGTTTTCGATGCCCTTACAACCCGGCGGCCCTATAAAGAGGCGTTCCCCGTAGAAAAAGCTTTCGCCATTATTCGCGAAAGCAGTGGAAGCCATTTTGATCCGGAAGTGGTGGACGCTTTTTTCTCCGTACAAAATGAAATTCTGTCAATCAAGAATGAAATCCCGGATGGCGGATAGCGCTTTAAGTGAGTTGAAAATAGCCCATCAAAAACTATTATAATAGGAATTTCTTTAACGGTATATCAAGGGAGGATTCATGAATTCATCAAAAAAATGGTTACTGGTCTCTGGTGGATGTATTGCGTTTTTATTTCTGATCCAGTTGATCCCCTATGGAAAAAATCAAACCAATCCACCCACACTGGCTGAACCCAAATGGGATAGTCCACGAACTCGTGAATTGTTTTTCAATGCATGCAAGAACTGCCATTCAAATCAGACCATCTGGCCATGGTACAGCCGTATCGCACCGGCTTCATGGTTGATTCAATATGATGTGGATAAGGGAAGATCCCATTTGAATGTATCTGAATGGGGTCGGTTAGGGCATAATCACGGGGATGAAGCCGCTCAAAAAATCCAGGAAGGTGAAATGCCTCCCTGGTATTTTCTTCCGACCCATCCAGAGGCACGTTTAAGCAAATCGGAAAAAGTCGAACTGATCTCAGGTCTCAGCATGACTTTCGGTGGAGAAAAAAAAGAATAATGAGAATCTATT